>NZ_JADKMA010000271.1 GCF_017676365.1 Streptomyces oryzae | reverse complement strand
CGGGGGGCCCGGGGGAGGGCTCAGCGGTCGGTTCGTCGGGTGCGGGTCGAGTGGTCACCAGGCTGCCTCCGGCAGGCACGGTACGGGCACCCGTGTGCGGCAGGCGGGCACACGGCATCAGGACATACGGCATGCGGCATGCGGCAAGCCGCATACGGCATGCGACACGCGGGGCACGCGGGGCATGCGGACATGCGGACGCCGGGGCAGCACGCGGGTGCGGGCGTACAGATGGACAGGTCTGTCTACGCAGATCGACGTACAGGTCTGCGAACAAGCCCGACCGGTTTCCGTGCGGCGGGCGCCTCGCGCCGAGAGGGGCTGCGAGGGGGCAAGTCGGGGATTGTAGCCACCTGGTGGGAGGCGGGCGAGCCATTTTCGGGGGAGTGACGGACGGTGCCGTTTCGATGTCCGGGCGGTGACTCGATTAAGGTCGTCGCCCGGCGGCAATCAACGGCGATCCGGGACGGTCCGCCCTCCCGGGGACGAGGGAGGCGGCACGGGTGACTGGCAGCGGCGCCGCGCACCCCAGCTCCGCGCGCGCCACGAGCCCGCCCGGCCATCGGCTCCGGAGCCCGGCCCATCCGCCCCGAAACCCGGCCCATCAGCTCCGGAGCCCGGGCACTCGCCTCCCGGTCCCGGCCCGGCAGCGCTCCCCGGGCGCGCAGGCGGCGTACCCGGCGGCGCCGTACCGCCATGCCCCGCTGACACCGCGCGTTCCCCGGGCAAGAATCAGCAAGAGGGCAGTAGGACGGGCAGGACGGACCGACACCCGGCCGCTTCCGCCGACAGGCACCAGGCCGACAGGCAGCAAGGACGGCCGACGACCAGAGTGTGAAGAGGCCCGAGGAGGCCGGTGTGCGAAGCACAATGCAGGACATCCCGTTGACCGTGACCCGGCTCCTCGTGCACGGGGCGCTCGCGCACGGGACCGCCCAGGTGACCACCTGGGCGGGAACGGCAGGCGGGGCCGAACCCGACCGCCGCTCGTTCCTCGACACGGGCGTCCGTGCCGTTCAGCTCGCCGGCGCCCTGCACGACGACTTCGGGGTGGCTGCCGGCGACACCGTCGCCACGCTGATGGCCAACACCGCCGACCACCTGGAGGCGTATCTGGCCGTCCCCTCCATGGGCGCCGTACTGCACACCCTCGACCCGTGGCTGCCGGCCGACCAGCTCGTCGCGGCCGCGGTGCGCGGCGGCGCCGAGGTGCTGATCACCGACCCCACGGGGCTCGCGCCGCTCGCCTCCGTACTGCCCCGGCTCAAGCACCTGCGGCATGTGGTCGTCGCGGGCGGCAGTGACTCGGCGGCCGTCGTCAGCGGCACCGCGTACGGCGCCGAGGTGCACGACTACGAGGAGCTGATCACCGACCGCCGCAAGCGCTACGACTGGCCCGAGATCGACGAGCGGGACGCGGCGGTGCTCTGCCACGCCGCGTCCGACGACGGCACGGCGCCCCGCGGGGTCGCCTACAGCCACCGCGCGCTGTATCTGCACGCGCTCCAGGCGCAGACGCCGCAGGCGTACGGCATCGGCGAGGACGACCTCGTGCTGCCCGTCGTACCGATGTCCCGGATGCTCGCCTGGGGGCTGCCGTACGCCGCGTTCGCCGGCGGCGCCTCGCTGCTGCTGCCCGGCGCCTACGACCAGGCCGCGCCGCTCGCCGAGATGGCCGAGCGGGAGCGGCCCACGCTCGCCGTCGCCGACCCGGCCGTGTGGGACGGGGTGCTGGAGGAGCTGTCAGCGCACCCCAGGGACCTGTCCTCGCTGCGGGAGGCCGTCGTGGTGGGCGGCCCCGGCGAGGAGCCCGGCGGGCCGCTGCTGGCGCAGGAGCTGGGGTCGCGGCACGGCATCAGCACGGCTGCGGCCTGGGGAGCGCCCGAGACGCTCTCCCCGGCGTGCGTGGCCCGCCCCGAGTCCGGGCACTACCGCTTCCCCGCCTCGGTCGAATACGGCGTCTCCGGGCCCGATCTGACGCCGCTGCCCTGGGACGGTCAGTCCCAGGGGGAGCTGCTGCTGCGCGGGCCGTGGATCACCGCCTCGTACGTCGAGGACGAGGCGCCCGTCCACGAGGGCTGGCTGCGGACAGGCGAGACCGCGGCCATCACTCCTGATGGCCGCGTCGCCATGAAACCGCCGAAGACTTCGCCCCAGTAGGGCGGCCGGTGAGGGAGGCGCGCCCCGAAGGGGCGCGGGGAACTGCGCGAGCAACCACAACGATCCCGCAGCCCGCAACCGCCGGACAGGGGCACCCCCTCCCCGGAACCCGGCTACACCTCGTCCGGCTCCGTCTCCCCCAGCAGATCCACCGAGTCCACGATCCGGTACGCGTACCCCTGCTCGGCGAGGAAGCGCTGGCGGTGCGCGGCGAAGTCCTGGTCGATGGTGTCGCGGGCGACGACGGAGTAGAAGCGGGCCTCGTGCCCGTCGGCCTTGGGCCGCAGCACCCGGCCGAGCCGCTGGGCCTCCTCCTGTCGGGAACCGAAGGTTCCCGACACCTGTATGGCGACCGTCGCCTCCGGCAGGTCGATGGAGAAGTTGGCCACCTTGGAGACGACCAGGCAGGTCAGCTCGCCCGCCCGGAAGGCGTCGAACAGCTTCTCGCGCTGCGCGTTGCTGGTGTCGCCCTTGATGACCGGGGCCCCGATGTGCTCGCCCAGCTCGTCGAGCTGATCGATGTACTGGCCGATCACCAGCGTCTGCTGCCCCGCGTGCCGACGCACCAGCGCCTCGGTGACCCGCCGCTTGCTGTCGGTGGTCGCACAGAAGCGGTACTTCTCCTCCGGCTCGGCCGTCGCATAGGCCAGCCGTTCGGAGTCGGTGAGACTGACGCGGACCTCGACGCAGTCGGCGGGCGCGATGTAGCCCTGGTTCTCGATCTCCTTCCAGGGCGCGTCGAACCGCTTGGGGCCGATGAGGGAGAACACGTCCGACTCCCGGCCGTCCTCCCGCACGAGGGTCGCCGTCAGCCCGAGGCGGCGGCGGGCCTGCAGATCGGCCGTGAACTTGAAGACCGGCGCGGGCAGCAGATGCACCTCGTCGTAGACGATCAGACCCCAGTCGCGGGAGTCGAACAGCTCCAGGTGCGGGTAGACGCCCTTCCGCTTCGTCGTGATCACCTGGTACGTGGCGATGGTGACGGGGCGGATCTCCTTCTTCGTCCCGCTGTACTCGCCGATCTCGTCCTCGGTCAGCGAGGTGCGCCGCACCAGCTCGTGCTTCCACTGGCGGGCCGAGACGGTGTTGGTAACCAGGATCAGCGTCGTCGCCTGCGCCTTGGCCATGGCCCCGGCGCCCACCAGCGTCTTGCCCGCGCCACAGGGCAGCACCACGACGCCGGAACCGCCGTGCCAGAACCCCTCGACGGCCTGCTGCTGGTACGGGCGCAGCGCCCAGCCGTCCTCATGGAGGGCGATACGGTGCGCCTCGCCGTCCACGTAGCCGGCCAGGTCCTCCGCCGGCCAGCCCAGCTTCAGCAGCACCTGCTTGATCTGGCCCCGCTCGGAGGGGTGCACCGCCACCGTGTCCGGGTCGATCCGCTCGCCCACCAGCGGCTGGATCTTCTTCGAGCGCAGCACCTCCTCCAGCACCGGCCGGTCGGTGCTCTCCAGCACCAGCCCGTGTGTGGGGTGCTTGCTGAGGGTGAGCCGCCCGTAGCGGGCCATCGTCTCCGCGATGTCCACCAGCAACGCGTGCGGCACCGGATACCGCGCGTACTCCACCAGCGCGTCCACCACCTGCTCCGCGTCGTGCCCGGCGGCCCGCGCGTTCCACAGCCCCAGCGGTGTCACCCGATAGGTGTGCATGTGCTCCGGAGCCCGCTCCAGCTCCGCGAATGGCGCAATGGCCCTCCGGCATGCCTCAGCCAGCTCATGATCGACCTCGAGCAGCAGCGTCTTGTCGCTCTGCACGATCAGGGGGCCACCGTTCACGCCTCACCCTTCCGACGTCCGATTCGGGGGGACCAAACGTCCAGTGTGCCCGACGGCGTCAGAAGCTGAGGAGCTCCGTCAGACCGATCTTGACGGGGAAGGGCTTGTCGGTGGCCAGGTCGTGGCGGTGCACCGGGTGGTCGGGGCGCCCGAAATAGGTGCGGGTCTCGGGGTTGAGCCAGTACTCGTGCACCGCGATCTGCTCGTCACGCTCCAGCTCCACCCGCCAGTAGTAGGGGACCTTGGCGGCGGCGTACTGGCCGGGCTTGTGGATGCGGTCCGTGCTACGGGAGCCGGGGGAGACGACTTCGACGGCAAGCACGATGTTGGCGACGGGCACGCACTCGGTCTCGACGAGGCGCAACCCGGTCGTGTCGTAGACGATCACGTCAGGTACTCGCACGTTCTTTTCATCCAGCATCACGCAGCACGCGGTGACCACGTCGAGGGGCTTGGTCTGTGCGCCCTCCAACGCACGTGCGACCCGGTCCCGCACTCGGTTGTGCCACAACATCGTCCGCCCACGAACCACGATCGCCCCGTCCACAAGTTCCCAGTTGTCGAAGGGCAGCTCCAGCTCTTTGGCCTGGTCGAACGTCCACCCCTCGGGGGGCGGGAACGCCCAGTGCTCCTCGGTGGCGCGTGACGGTGCTTCAGCGGCCATGACTGCTCCCATGGGCGTGAGTCTGGACGGGGTGCGGCCTGTGTGTCCCTTATACGACAGTACGGTCACTCTTCCGAGTGAGCGGCCGTTCCGGCCCTCCGGTACCGGAGCAACAAGACCGTACCCAGACAGGCCCCGGCGACGCCGCCCGCGAGGGCGGCCACGGGGAAGCCGTAGCGGTACAGGGCACCGGTCTCGAAGCGGACGTCGCCGGCCGGATCGGCGGGGTCGTACCGGATGCGGGCGCGCTCGCCGACGGTCGGCAACCCCTTCTCGGAGTGGCGTTCGGTGAAGGTCACGGAGCGGCCCTCGCCGGTGGTGAACCGGTACTCGACCGGGAAGCAGGTGTACTCCTGGCTGCTGCTCTTGCCCGCGTTCCGTACGCAGGTCTTCTTCTCGCCTATCCCGGCGACGACGGCCTCGGCCCGTTCGGCGCGCTGGGCGAACAGTGCGGCATCGACGAGCAGGACGGCGCCGAAGACGGCGAACCCCGCTGCGGCCAGCGTGAAACCCCACAGCCCCTTCGGAGTCCCCGGTCTCGCCCGTCGGCCCGGCCGCGCACCGGATCCGGTCATCCCTCCGACACCTCCGCCACGCCCGTGATCCGGTGCAGTGGGTAGGTGCGGACTTCGTCGGCGGTGTGGTCGTAGGCGGTGACGAAGCCGCCCTCGACCTTCACGGGGGCGATGACCCGCTGCGAGGCGGCGCCGTCGGCGTTGACGTAGCCGATCCACACCGGTGTGCCCGAGAGGGTCGCGGACTGCATCGTGGCGAGGGTTTCGGCCATGACGGTGCGCGGCAGCCCGCCCTCGGGCGGCGGGGCCGTGGGCGGCTTGGGTTTGTGGGGGAGGGTGGCGGCGTGGTCGCCGGCCCGGATGGCGCGGACGGCGGCTGCCAGCAGGGCGGCATCCGGTGCGGGCGGGCCCTCGGGGACCGGCTCCGGCGCCGTACGCGGCGGCGTGCGGTGCGCGTCGGGGCGCGCCAGCAGCACATCGCCCTCCGCGGACTCGGCCGCGGGCGCGTACCCCATCTCCCGCAGCCTGCCCAGCAGCTGGTCCGGCGGCGCGGGCGAGGCCAGCACCGTGGGGGCCAGCTTCCGCAGCCGCAGCGGTGCCGAGCGGCGGTCGGCGAGGATCTCGGCGAGCAGCGCGTCGTCGTCGCAGCGGACGTACGAGGAGGCGGCACCCACCCGCACCTGTCCGTGCCGCCGCGCCACGTCGTCGATCAGATACGTCAGCGGCTGCGGTACCGGCGTACTGGAGTGCTCGGCGAGGAAAGCGTGCAGGTCAGCGGCGGTACGGCCGGTGTCGAGGGCACGGCGGACGGAACCGGGCGTGAAGCGGTAGACGGTCGCCCCGCCCTTGGACTCCACGTCGGCCAGTACGGCGAGGAACGCGGCCAGGTCGCGCTCCAGCGGCCCCGGAGCCACGGCGGTGAGATCCGCCTGGAGCAGCACCTCGGAGAGGGGTTCGGGGAGATGCGGGGCCAGCGCTTGGGCGAGGGCGGAGCGGATGGCTTCGGGGGTGGGGGCGTGGTCGGTGGTGGTGGGAGCCGCATGGGTGTCAGCGGCGCGGGCGGTGTCGGCAGCGGAGGTGCCCTCGGCGGAGCGTGCCGCGGCCAGCAGGGGGCGTGCGTAGGAGGCGAGGGCGCCCCTGCCGGTGATCCCGAGCGTCTCCGCCTCGTCCAGCGTCCAGTCGAGGAGCCTGGACCGCAGCTCCTGCCCGGCCGCCTGGCTCGCGCTCTGCCCGGCCGTCTGTCCCGCACCCTGCCCGGCCGCCTGTCCCGCGGCACGCGTCGCCGCCCGGTTGCCGAGCAACGGCCGGTCCCAGCACAGCCGTTCGCGTAGCGAGCTCCGTTCGGGCACCGACCCGGGCGGTGGCTCGGCGAGCAGGCGGAGGGTGCGCTGCCGCACCTCGGGGGCCGGACTGCGGTCCAGTCCCGGCCCCAGCGGAACCAGACCTCTCCCCCGAGCATCAGGGGCGCCCACCAGTCCCGCCGTGCGGGTCGCTTCGTACCAGACCATCGCCAGCCGGGCCCAGCGCTCGGCGGGCGCGGCGCGCAGCCACTCGTCGTACGCCGGGGTCGGTGCGTACGCCTCGTCGACCTCGCCGTCCGAGGCCACCAGCCCCGCCACGTAGGCGAGCTCGATCCAGAAGGCGGCGGCCGGCTCGGGGAGGTCGAGGGCGACGGCCGTCCGCTTCAGGTCGCGTACGCCCAGCCCGCCCGCGCGCAGCACCGGCGGCGGGTCGGCCTCCCAGTGGCCCAGCAGCTCCTCGACGGTCGCCACCGCCGTCATCGCCTGCCCGGCGGCCGTGGCGTCCACCGTCGCGGGGTCGTACGTCCGTGCCACGGCGAGGGGCGGCGCGGTCGGCTCCAGCACGCGGTGCGCCCGTCCACCGCGCAGATGCAGGGCGACCTCACGCGGCAGTACGACACTGCCGGGCGCGCTCTGTCCTCCGGGTCCCCCAGATCCTGCGGGTCCCCCTGGCCCTCCGGGGCCTCCGGACGGCTCGGCGCCGGCGGGTGTCCCGGTCGGCACCAGCAGCGCACGGTCCAGCAGCCAGGCGACCGGCGGCGAGGGGGCCTCCAGATCGACGGTGCCGTAGGGCGGGCCCCACTCCAGCTTCCGCAGCACGGCCTCGGCGCCCTCCGGCGCGGCGGCGAGCAGCGCGGCCATCCGCTCGGGGTCGCTGAACAGCGCCGTCAGCGCGGACAGCGCGCTGACCGGATCGTGCGTCCCTGGCAGACCCACGCGGGCCAGCGTCTCCTGCAGCCGCGAGGGCGAGGGCTTGGCCGGCCCCGCTGCCGCCACCGCCTCCACGAGCGTGGGCCCCAGGCCGGTGGGGGAGGGCGAGGTGAGCAGCTCCCGCGCCGTACGGACCAGCCGCGGCTGCTCCGCCGGGCCCCATACGAGGGCCCGCGCGCGCAGCTCGGCGAGCGCCTCCGGCAGCCGCGCGGCCGCCTCCTCGCCCGGCAGCAGCCTGGCGAGGGCCTCCCGGACGGCGGGGCGGCTCTCCTGCGGCGCGGCGCCGGGGGAGGGCGGGGCACCAGGGGCGACCGCCAGCGCCTCCGCGGTCTGCAGGGTGAACTGGTCCAGGTGCTCCAGCGCCCGTACGACGGAGGCGCGGG
>NZ_JADKMA010000270.1 GCF_017676365.1 Streptomyces oryzae | reverse complement strand
ACCCCGGCCCGCTCCCGGCCACCCCCGCGGAGTCGCCGCCAGCCAACTGCGTGCCCACGCCAGGGGCGAGGTCCGCGCCCAGGCCGAGGTCCGCGTCCAGGGCGTTGGCCGGGTCGGTGGCGAGGTCCGCTTCAGGCTCACGCCGTATCAGGTACGCGGCGAACCCGCCCGCCAGGAACAGCGCGAGCACCGAGACGGCCGTGCCCAGCCAGCTGGCGCCCAGCCACTGGCCGCCGAGGTAGCCGAGGCCCACGCTGTAGGCCGCCCAGGCCACACCGGCCAGCGCCGACCAGGGCACGAAGTCCCGTGCCCTGCGGTGCGTGGCGCCCGCTGTCAGGCTGACGACCGAGCGTCCTGCGGGCGCGAAGCGGGCCAGGACGACGAGCGCGCCGCCGCCCTGGGAGAGCGCCCGGCCCAGCTGTTCCTGCGCGGAGGTGAGCCTGCGGGAGCGGGCGACGGCCCGGTCGAACCGGTCGCCGCCGCGCCAGGCGAGCCGCCAGGCGGCCAGATCGCCCAGTACGGAGGCGCCCGCGGCGCAGAGCATCAACAGCAGCACCTCGACCAGCCGTCCGCTCTCGGCGGCGCCACGCGCTGCGGCGCTGGGCAGATCGGCGGCGTCGGCTGCCGTGGTCCCCGCGGCCGCCGTGGCCGCGGTGATCACCAGGACACCGCTGGGCAGTACGGGCACGAAGACGTCGAGCAGCACCGATACGGCGATGACCAAGTAGATCCACGGGGATCCGGTCACCGACCCCAGGATTTCCGGCACTGCTGTCCCCGTTTCTCTTCCCCTGCCCGGCTCTCGTCGGTCGGCACGATTACCGCCGTACAGCGTACGCCCGGGTCCCCCGCTCAGGGCCGCTGGGTGGCCGTGGCGACACTTCCGCGGCGCTCCTGGATACGGATGTCACGGAATCGGACCATAGGACAACTGTGAATCAGTGGAGGCCGGCACGATGAGGGCACGTTTGCGCACGGTGGGGGCGGGGGGAGCGGCAGCGGTCACGCTGGTGGCGGCGCTGCTCGCGGGGAGCGGATCGAGTACGGCCGACGACGTACCTGAAGACGACGGGCAACACACGGCCCTCGCGGGCCACATGGAGTTCAAGCGTCTCACCGGCATCCTGGAGCGGCTCGGCGATGACGATTTGCTGAAGGACCTCCGCGACCTGCCGAAGGCCTTCGAGGACGCCGAACTCGGCGGCGTGCGCGTGCACGTCGGCTCCGGCGAGGTGGAGATCACCGGCACACCCGGGCACCGTCTCTTCCAGCCCGGCCCCGGTGCAGCGGGCAGTTCCGACCCGGTCATCCGGCACACCTCCGAAGCCGATGGCGCGTCAGGGGAAATCACCACCTACGAGTCCCACAAGTCCTCCGGGGCCCATGAGGAGAGCGGTCCCGGCGAAGGCAACAGGGCGGCGATCCTGGTGCGCTACGACCAGTTCTCGCCGGCGAACGCCTTCCTCCGCCCCGACGCGGTCACCTACGACCGGTCCAAGGTGCCCGCCGGGGCCGGAATCATGGTGGCGCGGAAAGCCACCGGGCACGGCACCACCGTGCGGTTGCAGGTACGCGGACTGCTCCCGGACCGCACCTACGGGGCGCACGTCCATACGAAGCCGTGCGGTGCCAGGCCGGACGACTCGGGCCCGCACTACCAGCACCGCAAGGACCCGGTGCAGCCCTCGACCAACCCCCGCTACGCCAACCCGCGCAACGAGGTGTGGCTGGACTTCACCACCGACGGCCAGGGCAGCGGCGGTGCCGTCTCCCGGCACAGCTGGACCTTCCGCGAGGGAGAAGCCGGCTCGGTCGTACTGCACGAGAAGGGCACCAGCAGCAAGCCGGGCCACGCGGGGCAGGCCGGTGCCCGGGTGGCCTGCTTCTCGGTGCCTCTCAGCGGGTCGTGAGGCCGCGTCAGTCCTGACCCCCACCGTCGGCAGGCCCGGTCCCGCTGAGCCGGCCGCTGAAGACGCGCTCCAGGCCGGAGCGGGGCGTGCCGTCCGGTGCCGAGGTCGCCGGGTGGGCCCGGTCGAGCGCGTAGCAGGCGTCGCGGCCGTGCAGCGTCAGCGTCATCAGCATGTTGCCGAACCAGGGGCCGCCGGTCCGCCGCCAGCGGAACGGCGGCTTCTCGGCGCGGGCGTGCCGCTCCAGCGCCTGACCGAGCCGGCGTCCGGCCCGGCTCCAGCCGAAGCGGAACCCGGACCGCATCACAGCGGGGATGTCGTTGTGGATCGGCGAGCAGGTGAGCTGCACCACGCGGGAGCGCTGTCCGCCGCCGGAGACCTTCAGGTCGTCGAACTCCGGCTCGGTGACGTACGCATGGTGCACATCGCCCGAGACGACGCTCACCGAGGCGGGCGCGTCCTGGTCGGCGGCCACCCGCTGGATCAGCTCGCTCAGCGCGCGGAAGGAGTGCGGGAAGGCCGCCCAGTGCTCCAGGTCGGCGCGCTGCCGCAGCTTCTCGCTGAACCGCGCCCAGCGCGGCCCGCGCGCCCCCGAGCACAGCGTGGTGTTCCAGGTCTCCAGGCCGTGCACGGCGGGCGGCAGCAGCCACGGCAGCGAGGTGCCCAGGATCAGATGGTCGACGGCGCCGGGCCCGCCGTCGAGGACCTGCTCGTGCAGCCAGTCCAGCTCCTCGTCGTCCACCATCCGCCGCTCGCTCTCCGGCAGTACGCGCCCGGCCCGGGTGTCGATCATCACCAGCCGGATCCGGCCGAAGTCCCTGCGGTAGCTCCACCGGGCCGCTGTCGGGTCCTGGTCGGCGCGCTCGGCGAACGCGCGCAGCGGCGGCTCCCCGTCCTCGGCGGCGCGTACGGCGGCGAACACCGGGTCCTCGGCGAGCTCGGCGGGGGAGAGGTTGCCCAGGTGCTGGTGGACCCAGTACGAGGTCAGTCCGCCCAGGATGCGCTCGCGCCACCAGCCGGTAGCCCTGATCTCGCGCTGCCACGCCTCGCTGGTGTTCCAGTCGTCGATCACGTCGTGGTCGTCGAAGATCATGCAGCTGGGCACGGTGGACAGCAGCCAGCGCACCTCCGGATCCAGCCAGGACTCGTAGTACAGCTCGGTGTACTCCTCGTAGTCGGCGACCTGGTCCCACGGCGGTTTGCTCACATCGCGGCGGCGGGACAGCCTGGCGCGCACCGGCTCGGAGGTCTCGTCCGCGTAGACCTGGTCGCCCAGCAGGAGCAGCACGTCCGGGCGGGGGCTGCCGGTCAGTGTCCGGTGTGCCAGCGCGTCCAGCGCGTCGGGGCCCATCGGATCGTGCCGGGCGCCGGTGGGGCGGGCCGCCCAGCGGCAGGACCCGAAGGCTATCCGGAAGGGGCCCGCCTCACCGGGGGTCGCGTCGGGCGGCGGCAGGGTGCGGATGGTGCTGGTGGGGAACGGCGAGCCGGGCAGCGGCCACACCTGTTCACCGTCGAGAGTGACGCGGTACGGCGTCTCGGTGCCCGGCTCCAGACCGACGACGGTGATCAGCGCGTAGTGGTGTCCCGCGACCTGCCAGGTGCGGGCCGTCCCGCCCGCTGTCGAGCCCTCGCAGTGCACCTCGGCCTGACAGGGCGCTTCGGTCTCCACCCACACGGTGGCGGTGTCCTGGTCGACGTAGCGCAGCAGCGGGCCCAGTCGGAGGCCGGTCATGCGGATCTCCCTCGTCCGTGTGGCGCCGTACGGTGCGGGCCTTGAACCCGCACCGTACGGAACGAGGGAGCCGTCCGACCAGTTTCCTGACCGGGTGCCGCCTCAGCAGGTGCCGAGCGCCTTCTTGAGGGCCGTCTTCTCCTCGGAGTCCGCCGTCATGTCGTAGGTGTGCTTGACCCAGATCCACATGCGCGCATAGGTGCAGTGGTAGCCGGACTTGGACGGCATCCACTCGGCCGGGTCCTTGTCGCCCTTCTCCTGGTTCACGTTGTCGGTGACCGCGAGCAGCTGGGCGATCTTGAGGTTGTTGGCCAGCTCCTGGCGCTTGTCCTGGGTCCAGGAGGAGGCGCCGGAGCGCCATGCCTCGGCGAGCGGAACGACGTGGTCGATGTCGATGTCCGAGGGCTTGGTCCAGGTCTCCCCGTCGTAGGGGCTGGTCCAGCTGCCCTTGGTCGGGTAGCAGTCGCTGCCGGTCTCGACGCCGTCGCCGTCCCGCTTGAGCACGGCCTCGCGGGTGTCGCAGCTGTCGCCCTGGTCGATCCAGTGGGGGAATTTCTCGCGCGAGTAGCCGTCCATCGAGCCCTCGCCCTTCTCGGTGATCTCGCCGAGCATCGTGGTGGCCTCGGAAGCGCTCGGCGGCGTCGGCGGCTCGGCGGCGGCGGGGGAGGCGCCCAGAGTGAGGGCGACCAGCAGTCCGCAGACGGCGGCTGCGAGGACTGCGAGCAGCGCCGACCAGCGTCGACGCGCGTAGAGAGTGAGGGCTGTCCGGTGCTTGTGCGCCATGCGAACTCCCTTGGTGTGGGGGGAAGTCGAGCGGTGGTGCTGTCGGATGGTGCCGTTGGTGGTGCGGACACAGCCTGACGGTCGTGTGCACGTCACATCAAGAGGCTGCCCGGGAATGAGCCTCCCGCCACACGCGATACACCCACCCGACGGACGCCGTACGGGAGTTGGTCGCCGATGTACGGGAATTGGCCACCCGGGACCGTTTTCCGTCCCCCTCTCCCATGGCAGCTGTCTCCCGCGTCACAGGGAGCGCCGATCGCACCGGGTGCGTGCATCGCGTACAGTCGGACGAGTCTGAAGGGGAGTAGCTCTTCGCCGGACCGTCGACACACTGGCCCGCCGCGCGCGGGCCCGGCGCCCGGAGCGAGGCGTCCGCCATCCGGTGGCGGCGCCGCGCCAGCGAGACCTTCGGCCGCAGTGTCCGCGTTCGTGCCCAATGCACGGACAGCCCATGACGCTGCCGTGCCGAAGTGTGCTCACGCTGGTGCGGCAGCCCCGATCACGGAGGAACCCCGTGCTCAGCCTCACCGTCGCCGCCGTCGTGTTCGGCGTCGTCTTCCTCGCCGAGCTGCCGGACAAGACGGCCCTGGCCGGACTGATGCTCGGCACCCGCTACCGCGCGTCCTACGTCTTCGCCGGCGTCGCGGCGGCCTTTCTCGTCCATGTCACCCTCGCCGTCGCGGCGGGCAGCGTGCTCACCTTGCTGCCGCACCGGCTGGTGCAGGGCATCGTCGGTGTGCTGTTCCTGGTGGGCGCCGCGGTGCTGCTGCTCAAGAAGGACGACGCCGAGGAGGAGCAGGCACGCAAGCCCGCCGACCAGTCGTTCTGGAAGGTGGCGGGCAGCGGCTTCATGCTGATCCTGGTCGCCGAGTTCGGCGATCTGACGCAGATCATGACCGCCAACCTCGCGGCCCGCTACGACGATCCCCTCTCGGTGGCACTGGGCGCCGTCCTCGCCCTGTGGGCCGTGGCCGCGCTCGGCATCCTGGGAGGCCGCACCCTGATGCGGTACGTACCGCTGCGGCTGATCACCCGGATCGCGGCGCTGCTGATGCTGGCGCTGGCCGGGTTCAGTCTGTACGAGGCGGTGGCGTAGCGGGGCGCCCCGTGCGGTTGCGCGCCTCTGCGGGGCCGGTCATGGCCAGGGGGCCGTCATGGTCCCCCGAACGGAGGCGGCCGGCAGGCTGTGCCCCACCCCGCGGGGCACGGTTGGCGTATGAGCGGGGACATCGCGGCGGCACCGGCACCCCCTCGCACACGCGGGGTACTGCTGCCGATCACCGCTCTGCTGCTCGGACTGCTGCTGGCCGCGCTCGACCAGACGATCGTCGCCACCGCACTGCCCACCATCGTCAGCGACCTCGGCGGCATGGAGCACCTGTCCTGGGTGGTGACCGCCTATCTGCTGGCCGTGACGGCGGCCACTCCGCTGTGGGGCAAGCTCGGCGACCAGTACGGGCGCAAGCGCCTCTTCCAGACCGCCATCGTGATCTTCCTGGTGGGCTCGGCGCTGTGCGGGGTGGCGCAGAACATGCCGCAGCTCATCGGCTACCGCGCGGTGCAGGGCCTGGGCGGCGGCGGTCTGATCACGCTGTCCATGGCGATCGTCGGCGACCTGGTGCCGCCACGCGAACGGGGGCGCTATCAGGGCCTGTTCGGCGCGGTCTTCGGTACGACCAGCGTGCTCGGCCCGCTGCTGGGCGGGTTCTTCACCCAGCACCTGGACTGGCGCTGGGTCTTCTACATCAACCTGCCCATCGGCGCCGTCGCCATGGCGGTGATCCTGCTCGCGCTGCACATCCCCGTACACGCCGAGCGGCACCGGATCGACTATCTCGGCACCTTTCTGATCGCCGCTGTCGCCACCTGTGTCGTACTCGTCACCTCCCTGGGCGGCACCACCTGGCCGTGGAACTCCGCACAGATCTACGGGCTGTCGGTACTGGCGCCGATCCTGCTCGGCTGGTTCGTCGCGGTGGAGCGCAGGGCGGCGGAACCGGTGCTTCCGCCGAGCATCTTCGCCGTACGCAACTTCACCCTCTGCGCGGCGATCAGCTTCGTCGTCGGCTTCGCCATGTTCGGCTGCATGACCTATCTGCCGACCTTCCTCCAGGTCGTGCACGGGATCACACCGACGATGTCCGGTGTGCACATGCTGCCGATGGTGCTGGGCCTGCTCCTCTCCTCCACCCTGTCAGGCCAGCTGATCACCCACACCGGGCACTGGAAGGTGTTCCCGGTGCTGGGCACCGCTGTCACCACCGGGGGGCTGCTCCTGCTGCACCGGATGACGCCGGACAGCTCGCAGTGGGAGATGGGCGCCTACTTCGCCGTCTTCGGACTCGGGCTCGGACTGGTGCTCCAGGTGCTGGTACTGGTCGCGCAGAACGCCGTGCACTACGCGGATCTGGGCGTGGCCACCTCCGGCGTCACCTTCTTCCGCTCCGTGGGCGCCGCGGTCGGCGTGGCCGTCTTCGGCGCGATCTTCGCCTCCCGGCTCGGCGGCGAGCTCAGCGACGCACTGCGCGGCCGGTCCCTGCCCGCCGGGGTCACGCCCGACTCCCTCAAGCGCAACCCGCAGTCCCTCGGCCGGCTGCCTGCCGGCGCCCGGCGCGGGGTGCTGGACGCCTACTCCTCCTCCATCACGGACGTCTTCCTCTACGCGGCGCCGCTCGCCGCGCTCGCCTTCGTACTGACCTGGCTGCTGCGCGAACAGCGGCTGCGGCGCAGCGTGCAGGTGCCCGACGAGAGCGAGACCCTGGGCGCGTGTCCCGTCGAGCGCAGCCCCGCCGACGAGGTCACCCGGGCCCTCTCCCGGCTGAGCACCATCGAGGGCAGACGCGACCTGTACGCGCGCATCACCCGTACCGCCGGGCTCGACCTGGCCCCGGCCGCCACCTGGATGCTGCTGCGCGTCCACCACGACGGTCCCGTGGAGCCCGCGCTGCTGGAGGACGCCGGGGTGGTGCCGCGCCGCGTCGTCGCCGACGGGGCACGGGAGTTGGAGGAGCGCGGGCTGGCGACCCGGGCGGGGCTGGAGCTGGTGGCCACCCCGCGCGGCGAACAGGCCGCTCGCGCCCTCTCCGACGCCCGACAGGAGGAGCTGGCCGAGCTGCTGGGCGACTGGTGGACGCCCGACCGCCCCACGGACCTGACGGAGCTGGTACGCCAACTGAACGCGGAGGCCGGCCAGTCGGAGCCGCCGCGCGCGGTATGAGGGCCTCCGGCGGTGGCTCCTTGAGCGACGGTCCCTCCGGCGGCAGCCCCTCCGGTGGGTCCCGGAGCACGGGCGGTTCGCGGGGCGCTCGGCGGGGC
>NZ_JADKMA010000026.1 GCF_017676365.1 Streptomyces oryzae | reverse complement strand
CTTCACCTGGAGAGTGCTTCTTTCACGCGACGACCTGGACCCTAGACAAGTCCCATCGTTGCAGGTCAGGAGCACTCTTCGCGTTTCTGATCACCCACCGGACGCCCCGCCGCGTGAAAGCGCGAGGCTAGGGCATGCAGGAAGAGATTGCACGCTCCGCGATCGACATGTTCATCTCCGCGTTCAACGCCTCGGACGACAGCTATGTGACTGCCCTGCTCTCCCAGGCCCTGACCTCAGACGTGGTCTTCTGGGGGCCGTTGGGTCGCAGCGAAGGAATCGCAGCGGTCGAGCGGTTCGTGCTGGACATCCGGCGCCACCCGGCGGGGACCGGCACGATGGTGCGCTGCTCAGCGGTGGACATGCCTGACGAATGGGCCCGGTACCAGTGGGTCTTCACCACGCCGGATGGAGGCCCCCGCCTGGCGGGAACGGACGTCGTCCATCTGCGACGGAACCTCATCGACCAGGTCATCGTCTTCGCGGGGGAGATCGAACCGTCCGCCTCCTGAGTCATCCTTCTGTCCTGAGTCACCCTTCTGTCGCTGTCCTTCTCCTGAACTCGCCCCCTTCGGCGCTCGGGGGCTGCTGCTCGCGGTTGGTCGGGCCGCGGTGTTGAGGGGGCGTCCGCCCCAGCGGACGCCTTTTTCGCTGCGGACGCGGGCGCGTTCCTTGCGTTGGGCGGTGAGTACGTCGGGGTGGCGGGCGTTGGTATTGCGCCAGCGCAGATAGCGGTGCAGTGCCTGGGTTTGCGCGGGGTGGCTGCGGTGGTGCGAGTTGGCCAGGGTGAACTGCCGCAGCGGGCCGAAGTGAGCCTCGATCGGGTCGGCCCAGGAAGCGTAGGCCGGGGTGAAGCACAGCTCGACCTTGTTCTTGTTCGCCCAGCGGGGGATGTCCGCGCCGGTGTGGGCGGAGAGGTTGTCCAGGATGCTGGAAGGTGATGCCGCGGGCGCCGGAGCAGGCACCGTAAGGCTTCACAGCCGATCCGGATGACGCGGCCGTGCACCTTCCGTAGGTAGGCGGCGAGTTTGCGGATCGAATGCAGGCAATCACCTGCCCTGACCGAGCCTTGTTCACAGCGCGGTCTTCACTCATGCGGGCTAACCATCGAGCATGCCCCGTTTTTGACCGTGCGTGATGCCTAGCGTTGCTGTGACGGCGTGTGGCCAGCAGTGGGTGTGTGCCACAGCCTTCGGGCTTGGGGGTGCGGTGGAGGTTCGGGATGTGTGGCACGCGTACGGTCATCGTGAGGTCTTGCGGGGCTTGGACTTCGATCTGCGACCTGGTGTGCTGGCCGGGATCGTCGGGGAGAACGGTGCGGGCAAGTCCACGCTGCTGAAGATCTTGTCCGGCGAGCTGCGTCCGCAGCGTGGCACGGTTTGTCATGGATGCCGTTTCGGCTACTGCCCACAGGACGTGGTGCTCAATGATGTTCTGACCGTGGGGCAGCATCTGGAGTTCTTCCGCGTCGCGCGAGGGCTGCCGGACCTGCGACACGCCCGCGAGGTCATGGAGGCGCTGCGGTTGACGGAGTACGCCGATGAACGTGCCGGCCTGCTCAGTGGCGGGACCCGTCAGAAGCTGAACCTGACCCTGGCGCTGATGCACGATCCGCAGGTGCTGCTGCTGGACGAGCCCTACCAGGGTTTCGACTGGGATACCTACCAGCGCTTCTGGGACTTGGCGGCACGGTTGCGTGGTGCGGGCCGCTCCGTCCTTGTCGTCTCCCACCTGGCCTATGACGCCGAACGCCTGGATGAGTTGTGGCGGCTCCAGGGCGGCGTCCTGCACCCCGCAACGGGGGTGCCGGCGTGAGGCGACACCTGCGTCCGTACGTCACAGCAGCCCGCTTCGACCTGGTCGAGCACGCCCGTAACAGGTTCGCCATGGTCCTGGTCGCCCTGTTCATCCCCTCCTGGATCAGCCTGGCCTACGTCGTCATCCCCAGCAGGCCCGTGACGTTCAGGCTGCGCGCGACCGGCCGGCTCCTGGAACCCGCGGGTGACCAGATCACGCAGATCACCGGTGCCATCAACGCCGTCACTCTGATCACCGGGTTCATGATGTTCGCCGTCACGTTCAGCGGCGGACGCTTCGACCGCCGCCTGGCCATGGCCGGCTACCCCCGCATCCATCTCGTCCTGGCCAAGACCACCTCTCTCACCCTGGCCTCCGGCAGCATCGCCGTCTATGCCACCGCGGTGATCTGCACGGCCTGGAGCCCGCGCCAGCCCGTGCAGCTCGCCGCGGCCCTGTTCTGCGGAGCCATGACCTACGGGGTGCTCGGCGTCGTCTTCGGCTCCCTGCTGCGCCGGGAAGTGGAGGGCATGTTCGCCCTGGTCATGACCAGCCTCGTCGATGTCGGCCTGCAAAGCCCTCTGGCCAGCGGCGGCACCAAAAGCGCGGCCGTGCAACTCCTGCCCACCTACGGCACCATGCAGGCCGCCACCGCCGCGGGCTTCACCCACAAACCCCTGCCCGGCGATCTGGCCGTCCAGATCCTGTGGTTTACCGGCGCCGCGCTCGTGGGCTTGCTCGCCTTCCACCGCCGCACCAAAGACACCCTGACCGCGAGGCCGCCCTTCCGTCTGCCTTGGCTGCCCAGGCACCGGCCACCTGCGCGGCCGGCCCGGGCCACTTCGACGCCGCGCTGAACAACTGTCCCGGTGCGACGGCTCACAAGGCGCCCCACTGGGTCGCACGCGCCCGCGTCGCAGAGCGAAGTTCTGGCCCCGGAAGGGAGCCGGTCGAGCAGAAAGGGCTCCCAGATGCTGGCAAGGCGATGGCTGGACGCGGCGGGTATCACCGATCCCGTCCTTCGGCACGGCTACACGGAGTGTGTGCGAGAACTGGCCGGCGCCGACGGAGGGACCGCCCGCTGGCAGGGCTTGCGCAGCGCTCCCGCAGCCGCGCGGCCTCACACCGCGGCACTACTGGCGCACGGGTGCCGCGCCGATCTGTGTGTGGACAGCGGCCCGGTCGACGACCGTCAGCGGCGCTTCACCCAGTTTGTTGAGGCCACCTGGGCAGCCTTCGCTGCCGGCGGCTCCCACGACCCCGTTCTGCACGCCACGGTCCACACCTATCAGGCTTTCGGTATCCCGCTGTCGGTGGTCGAGGACATGTTCACGGCGATGCAGCGGGACCTTGACTTCCGTGACTTCGCCACCTTCGAGGAACTGCGCCAGTGGTGCATGCAGATGACCGGTGGCTCGATGGCCATGATCTACCGGGTGATGGGCGCAGCGACCGAACCCGCGGATGAGCTGCTGGTACGCGAGTTCTCCGTTTTCGCGCAGTTGACGGATGTACTGCGCGACCTGTCGGAAGACCTCGATGACGGGCGCCTCTACCTGCCGCTGGAGGACCTCGACCGGTTCAACGTGCGCGCCGAGGACCTCAAGGCCAAACGCTGGACTCCGGCCATGGCCGACCTCGTCGCATTCGAGGCTGAGCGTGTCACCGAGCAACTACACCAGACCGCTGCAGCGGTCCACGGCCCCCTAAGCGCCCTCTGGCACACCCACTGTGAACACGCGGCCCTGCTCATCGCCGCAGTGCTGGCCGCAGGCCCGGACGTCCTCCACCAACCGGTACAGCCGCCCCTGGGCACGCTGCTCAACGTGTGGCGCTCCCGCATGCGCGCGGTGATCCCCTGCTGACCGTGAAAGGACACGTCATGTCTCTTGCTGTGACCTCCACTGGCGACACGTACATGCCGCTCCTCGAGTCCGAGCTGCTGCGCTGGGTGGGCAGCGGTGACAGCCTGCTGGAGCTGGCCTGCTTGGATGCGCTGTTTCCCCCGGGCAAGCTCCTGCGCCCAGTCCTGTGCGTGGAGTCGGCCAAAGCCGTCGGCGGCACCACCGACCAGGTGCTGGCTTTCGCGGCCGGCATCGAATGCCTGCACGTCGCCAGCCTCGTCCACGACGACATCGTCGACCAGGACCCGGTACGCCGCGGGCGAGCCTCCACCGCCGAGCAGTACGGCCTCAGCGAAGCCCTGGTGGCAGGTGACGGACTGTCGATGGCCGGAATCGCCGCCCTGCTCAGCGGCGGACCTGCCGAGCACGTGCTGCACGCGGCACGGATCACGGTTGAGGCTCTGCGACACATGTGCCAGGGCCTCATGCGCGAAACCCAAATCCGCGGCGACCTGACCTGCTCAGTGCCGACCGTCCTGAACATCATGCAAGCCAAGACTGCCGCGCTGACCGGCGCCGCCTGCCAGGCCGGGGCGATCCTGGCCGGAGCAACCCCACAGCAGCACCAGGCCCTGCGCCAGTACGGAGAGCAGCTCGGCATGGCCTTCCAGATCCGTGACGACCTGCTCCCTTACATCGCCGAGGACCAGGTCACCGGCAAGACAGCCACCAGCGACGTCGCCAACCTCCAACCCACCCTGCCCGTCCTACTCGCCCACGAAGCCGCCGACGAAGCCGACCGCAACCGCCTCTCTGCCCTGTTCCGCGGCGGAACCGACCCCGTCACCGCACACCGAGACATCCTCGCCGTGCTGACACGCACCGGCGCTCTCGCCAAGGCAGCCCGGATGGCGTCCTCCTGCGCCGAACAAGCACGCGCCGAACTCACCGGCCTGCCAGACTCCCCCCAACTCGCCGAGCTGGCAACAGCAGCAGCCGACCGCCAGCGCTGACGGAGCGCCACCCGAACGGTCCGAACACATCAACTTGATGGAACAGCGAGCTGACTCATAACGGAGAAGTTGGCTCCCTCCAGTCCCTGGAAGCTTCGCAGAACTGACCTGACCAGGAATTTTCAGCGCAAGGACTTGAGCGCAGCGCCGACCCAGCCCGGTTCGCAATCGCCAGCCATCTCGGCGACCGGCTGACGGCGGCCGCGCCCGCCGGCCGGTAGTTGACCGTCGATCCCGGGCACGGCATCGGGGAATCAACGGGCAGCGGTAGAGGGCCGACTGCGGCGCTCGGTGTCGTGGCCCCGCTGCTGGTCCGGTTTTCTGGCTCTTCCAGGGGGCTTCCGGTCGGAGCTCGGTCCCGGGGGTGTGCTGGGTGGCTACGGTGTGGCTCATGTCATCTGTCGTGTCCGGCATCGCCGGCCTGGAGGGGGTTGAGCAGCAGGAGGCGCTGGCGGTGTTGCGGGAGAGTCTCATCTCGCACATGACCTCGGTGGCTTGAGCATGATGTCTGGTTGGGCTCTGACTGCCGGCCGGAGTGTCCAGGTGACCGGCGACCTTGCCCGCCGCATCGTGCAGGCACTCCTTTCCTTCTCCACGGACGGTGACGACCCAGTGGAAGGGCGGGCCTTGTTTGCCCATCTGCGGCGGACGCCGTGGCGCATTCGTAAGTGGCCAACCGCGCACCGGTCTGTGCCGCACTGCCCGCAGTGCCTGCCCGGTGCGAACGGCAGCCGGACGCCGCCGGTGCTGCCACCGCGCCCGGCCGCCCGCCACTGCGCCTGTGCCAGGGCGGCCTGGCTGCCAGTTGTGCACTGCTCGGCGAGTGCGTGCCGTCCGGTGCGGATCAAGGGATGTGGCACAGCTCCGCAGAAGCTCTGCCCGGCTACAGCTCGAATTGGAGGTGGAGGACGTCGGTGAGCTCCACTTCGAGGCCGTGGGCGCGGCTGCCGTTGTCGCGGAAGTACATCTCGCCCAGTGCTTCGGCGGCGATCTCGCGGAGATCGCCCTCGCCGACACCGGCCTCCTGGGCTTCGAGGAGCCGGACGGCATGGTGTGGGGGCAGCGCGAGGGTGAGGTGACGCACGCGGGCGTCGTCGGTGCTGCCGGGGGCGGCGGTGTAGCCGAACCTTGCCTGGACATCGATCACGATGCCGCCGGTGGTGGCCGCAGCCCGCTTCGCTCTGGCTCTGATCTGCGACTGCCAGCGGGCGCCGGGCGCATCGTCGGGGCACAGAGATGGTCCTCTCCCGTCGCCGGGCCCACTGGCGGCGCACGGCACGGCGACAGCACCAGCGTCAGCGGAGCCTGTTCGGTGCTGTCACTGCCGGATGGGAGGCTGTGGTGCATGAGCGAGCCGCGCCGGCGGGCCTACGGCAGCGACCACGACGACCCGTATCCCTATGCCCTCCCCGGCCGCTCTTACCGGGAGCTGGTGGGCGGACCGCTCGACGGCTGCTGCTCGATGTCACCGGATGCAGTTACGAGGGGCCACACCCTCCATCCATGCCCCTGTGTCGCCCAGGGCATCGAGCCACTCCAGCTGCGCGATCAGCCGGTTGAAGTGCGACCAAGTTGGACTCTGCGCGAACTTTGTCAGCCGGTTGTACTGGGTGGTGCCGTCCGTGTCGCGCTCCTCCGGGAGCCGCAGCAGCCTCGCCCAGCGCGTCCAGGGTGGAGAACGCCAGCAGCTCCAC
This sequence comes from Streptomyces oryzae, assembly GCF_017676365.1. GTDB lineage: Bacteria > Actinomycetota > Actinomycetes > Streptomycetales > Streptomycetaceae > Streptomyces > Streptomyces oryzae. The sequence goes on along the minus strand of NZ_JADKMA010000026.1, from coordinate 44,010 downwards.
CGCCCGCCGCACGAAGTCCACCACCATCTCCGGGACGTCCTCCAGCCCCGGAAACACCCCATCCGCTGGTAGGACTTCAGCATCAGCATCAGCATCAGCAACAGGGCCAGCAGATGCTCGTCGCAGTCCGTGACCTCCGACACCCACGCGACCTCATCGCGTGTCGGCGAGAAGAACAGATGCAGCTCATGCGCGGTGATCAGGCGCTTGAACCGCGGGTACGCGGTCCGCTCGATCGAGGTCACAATCCCGCCCCGGCCCCAGACGACAAGCCCAACATCACACCAGCGAAGCCGAGACGAACGGGTGATGGGCCGGGCGCTCAAGACTCCAAGATCATCCCGTGGCCCTTTTGGGCTTACCTCGGCGATCCCCCATGATCCCCGACTTCCCTCGGATGAAGGGCGGTGCCGCGTTGGTCGGCATCCGCCCCGGCGAAGCCGCCCCGGGCCCGTTCGGGCTCTACGGCGGTGGCGAGGACGATGCCGCGGCCGACATCGAGGACCCGACCGCGAGCGAGGTGGCGCGGCGTCCCCTGTCGACAGCACCGGCCGACTGATCAGTCCCTGACGAAGTCCTCGATCAGGTCGGCGATCATCGTCGCACCCCGGGTGTTCTGGTGGATGAAGTCCGTTGTCAGTTCCAGGCCGCGGCTGCGCGAGATCGCGTCGAAGGATCGGAACAGCATGAAGTGCTGCATCGCGGCCCTGGAGGAGAGCTTCTTACCGTCCTGGAAGGGGATGCCGTCCTTCGCGCCCGTCGACTCCAGGTGCGCCAGCTGGCGTTCGTAGAGCGGAAGATACGCGGCACCGTATTCCGCTGCCGTCCGCTCCACCACCTTGCTGTACTCGGCGGCCCGTCGCACCGGGAGGGTGCCGGGGTCCTGTCCGAGTACCGGCAGAGAGAGCAGGGCGATCCTCGCGTCGGTCTCCTTCACCAGCCGCTCGGTGAGCGCCCGCAGGTTCTCCTCGTACCCGTCGATGGTGGGTCTGACCTGCAGCTTTTTCATTTTGGTCATCATCTGGACGTTCGTTTCGGACAGACTCGCGTTGGCGTCATTCGTACCGATGAGGACCGTCACGATGTCCGGGCGGGCGTCGATCACCGAGTCCAGGCGCTGGAGGGCGTTGCAGGCGAGATCGCCGTTCACACCGGCGTTGGTGAAGCTGTATGCGGCGCCCAGGCGTTTGCGGAGCATTTTGATGTAGTCCGCGCCGACCTGGGCGCGGGTGTGGCTGTCGCCGAGGCAGACAATGTGAGTCATTCCGTGATCCTCAGTTCGTTGCGGTGCGCGGTGTGCGCGGACGGCCGCTCAGGCGGGTAGGACTGCCCTGCAGTTCGATGTCTATGACCGAAAGGTTCAGGCGGCGACGCCCACCCCCTGCCCTACGGTCTCCGGCTCGTCAAGGCAGGTCAGCAGCGCGTGTGCCACATCGGCGCGGCTCACGGTCCTGGCCCCGGGGACGTTGCCGCCGACGACGCGGCGATAAGTGCCGGTGTAGGGGCGGTTCAGCAGCATGGGCGGCCGCACAACCGTCCACTCCACGGGCGCCTCGGCGATCGCTTGCTCCATTGACGCCAGGTCGGCATAGAGGTCCTTCTGCAGGGAGCGAAGCATCGGCAGCACGACCTTTCGAGTGAAGATCGCCTCACCCTCCGCCTCCGGCCCAACGGGGGCGGCACTCAGAGCGGACAGCCGGCGAACGCCCGCCTGCCCCATGGCCTCGACGGTGGCCCGCAAGGCGGGGCCTGCGATCGGCGCGGACTTGGCGCCCTTGTTCCCGGCCGGACCGAGAGCGGACACCACGGCGTCGCACCCGCTCATGGCTGGGAACAGGGCTTCGGGGTCGGTGACGTCGGCGACGGTGGCGACGTCGAGGCGGGGATGCGGGGCTATTGGCAGCCGCTCCGGGTTGCGTACGACGGCGGTGACGGCGTGGCCGGCGTCCAGGGCCTGCTGGACGACCTGGCGGCCTACGCGGCCGGTGGCGCCGAGGACGGTGATGCGCATGGGATGCTCCAGATCCGTGGGGGGGCTAGGGGGTTAGTGTTTACTAGCCCGAGTGTGCGCTAGTATTCACTAACCCGTCAAATCGGCAGGTGAGAGAAGGTATGAGCACGCGAGAGCAGATCCTGGACGCGGCTGCGGAGATCCTGCGGACACGCGGGGTTTCCTACGCGACCACGAAGGAGATCGCGCTGGCATCGAAGGTGTCGGAGCCGACGCTGTACAAGTACTTCGGCGACAAGGAGCGGTTGCTGCTGGCCGTACTGCAGGAGCGGGTCCCTGGGCTGTCCCGCGTCTCGGCGCACCCGGGCGAGGCCACCGTGGAGGCGAACCTCACCGAGCTGACGCATGCGGCACTGGACTTCTACCAGCAGGCGATCCCCATGATGGGAGCGATGCTGGCCGATCCGCAGCGGATGGCCGCGCACCAGGAGGCAATGTCACGCCTGAACGCGGGACCCGACCGGCCGGTGGCCGCCTTTGCCGCCTATCTGCGAGCGGAGCAGGAGCTCGGCCGGATCGACGCGGGCGCCAACCCCGAAACCATGGCAACGCTGCTCATCGGAGGGTGCTTCTACGAGGCATTCCTGCGCTATTACACGCAGGGCCCGGGAGCGCCGGCGGCCCCCCGCGAGCGGGCGACGGCATTGGTACGAGGAGTGCTCGAGCCTATGCGCGGCTAGGGCATTTCTTTCAGATCATCTGATCGTTGGTCTGGGTGTGTCGTTGACTGATGCGCGTTGACTGATGCGCAGTGGGCGCGGATCGAGCCGTTGCTGCCGGATCGGATGCCGAAGCGGGGTGGGCGGTGGCGGGATCACCGGCAGGTGATCGACGCGATCGCGTTCAAGTACCGCACCGGAACACCGTGGATGGACCTGCCCGAGCGTTTCGGCTCGTGGAAGGGCGTCCACAACTGGCTGCGGCAGTGGGCCGCCGACGGCACGTGGGAGAAGGTGTTCACCGCGCTGCTCGCCCAGGCAGACGAGGAAGGCGACCTCGACTGGATCGTCGCGGTCGACTCCACGATCGTGCGCGCGCACCAGCACGCCGCCGGGGCCCGTCAGAAGGGGCCCCGGCCGGCGAGCAGCCCGAAGGCCACCCCGCACTGGGTCGTCGAACAGATCGAGAGCTGGCGGCGGGACCACAAGCGGTCCGCCCAACGGATCACCGACGAGCCGGCCGACCTCGGCTACGTGATCAACCGCCGCACCGTCACCGGACACCTCACGCGGTTGGTGCTGGGCAAGCCGCCGATTCCTCGACCCCGACGGCGAGAACAGCCGCAAGCCGCGCAGGATCATTGCCCGCTGGCCCGGCCACATGGCCCACCTCGATGTGAAGAAGGTCGGCCGAATCCCCGAGGGCGGTGGCTGGCGCATCCACGGCCGCGACAGCGACGAAAATCGAGCCGTCAACCGTGCCAAGACCGCAGGTGCAAGACGCGGCTACATCTATCTGCACTCCATCGTCGACGGATTCTCCCGACTCGCTTACACCGAACCACAATCCGACGAGAAGGGGGCCACCGCTGCGGCGTTCCTCGTTCGGGCGAAAGTCTGGTTCGCCGCCCACGGCATCACTCACATCCACCGTGTCGTGACCGACAACGGCGCCTGCTACCGGTCCGGCGACTTCGCCCGCATCGTCGGTAACGAGACCCGCCGCCAGAAGACCAAGCCCTACCTCCCCGACACAACGGGAAGGCCGAGCGCTACCAACGCATCCTGGTCGAAGAGCTCCTCTACGCCCGCGAGTTCGCCAGCGAGGACGAGCGGACTGCCGCGCTCAGCGTGTGGAACATCCACTACGACTATCACCGACCGCACAGCGGAGCAGGCGGTCAGCCACCCGCATCACGGCTCCGGAGCGGCGTCACCAACGTCACCGGAGCGGCGTCACCAACGTCCAGCCCTCCTACAACTGGTGCTGTGACCACGTAGGTGCGCCGGGTTGGGTTGGATCGAGCCGTCTTCAATGATCGGGCTCTGGCCAGAGCCCGGTGTCAGAGCCTCCCGATAATGTGCCGGCAACCAGATCCGACTCCTCCTCGGGAGAACCACCGTGGACATCCTGCTCATCGCTGGCTTGTGGCTCGGCGGATCCGCCTGGGATGACGTCGTGCCGGAACTCACCGCGCTCGGCCACCATCCCGTGCCGCTCACCCTCCCGGGCCAGGGCGACGGCGTTGCCTCCGCGACGCTTGACGATCAGCTGGAAGCAGTGCTTGCCGCGGTCGACGCGGCGCCCGGAAAGCCGCTGGTGGTAGGGCACTCCGCAGCATCGACCCTGGCCTGGCTGGCCGCCGACGGGCGACCGGAGAAGGTGGCCAAGATCGCCTTGATCGGCGGCTTCCCCGCCGCCGACGGGCGGGCCTATGCCGATCACTTCGCGATCGAGGGCGGCGCTATGCCCTTCCCGGGCTGGGATCCCTTCGAGGGCGCGGACGCCGCCGACCTGGACCAGCAGACCCGGGACCGTTTCGCGTCCGCCGCGGTTCCTGTTCCTGAGGCGGTCGCCAGGGGAGTAGTACGCCTGACCAACGAGCGCCGCTTCGACGTCCCCGTTGTGGTTGTCTGCCCCGAGTTCACCCCTGCCCAGGCCGAGGAGTGGATCGCCGCTGGTGAGAGTCCTGAGCTCGCCCGCGCTACCCACCTAGAGTACGTGAACCTCGAGTCGGGCCACTGGCCGATGGCTACCCGGCCCCGCGAACTCGCCCGCGTCCTGGCGGAGGCCGCCGACTCCTGGTGATGCTGGGTTGGGTGGTCAGGCCACCGCTGACAGCGGACCGCGGTCCCGCACCACCAGGCGTGGGTGGGACGTCCGTGAGAACGTGCCGCGTCTTCGCTGCGTACGCTGCGAGCATCGAGGTGTTTTCGGGGAAGAGCTGACGATGGCTGAGAAGGCGTCTGTCCCCGGGCCGCGCCGGGACATGGCCATGCACAGCGACTGGTGGGTGTCGGGCTGGGAGCACGTCCTGCCCCGTCAGGGCTTTCCGCTGACCATGCTGATCGGGACGGCGTGCCAGCCCGGTTTCACCGGCTCCCTGGAGGACCTGGTGCACGAGATCTTCGGCGGGCACTGGGACATGATCGGCGGTGACCTCGACGGTCCCCTCACCTTCTCCTGGCCGGATGAGGAATGGGACTACGAGGCCGCGCCGGAGGGCCGCGAGGCATGCGAGGCCGCCCGCTGGGAGCAGTTCAGCGCCATGCTGACGACAGCCGGCTTCCCGGTGCCCACCACCGTGCGGGACCTGTCCGAGCTCTACTTGACGTGGGGCCTGGCCCGCCGCGAGGAGACGCCGGACGGCACCCGGTGGTCGATGCCCGCCGCGCTGCCGCTGCCCGGCGACCTGCTGCCCTTGGACCCCGAACTCACCGAGCGCCTCGACGGGATCCGCTGGACGATGCGCACCGGCCCGCTCCTCGACACCCTCATCGACCACTTGGTCGACGATCTGGGTGAACCGACAGAGACCCTCACCTCCCTGGACCGGCTTGCGGCAGCCACAGGCCAGGACGTCGACGACGTCCGGCTCGCTCTCTCGGAACTCGTGAAATCCGGCGACGCCCCTGTCCGGCGCGGCGAGGAGCCGGCCGACGCGGAGCGCCTGGAGGCCCACCGCCGCTTCCGTCCGGTCATGGACTGGGAGCACTTCCACGAGAACCGCATCCACGTCAGCCGCGGTGACTGAGGCCGCGCACGGCACCGTGGGGACCAGCGACACGCGCCTGATCGTGCTCCGAGGCAACAGCGCCTCGGGCAAGTCGTCCGTCGCGGCCGGCCTGCGCGAAAAGTTCGGGCGCAACCTCGCCATCGTCGCCCAGGACAACCTCCGCCGGAACTTGCTGCGCGAACGCGACCGGCCCGGCGGCGCCAACATCGGCCTGATCGACCTCACGGCCCGCTACGCCCTGGACCACGGCTTCCACGTCGTCGTCGAAGGCATCCTGTACGCCGACCGCTACGGCACGATGCTCCAGGACCTGGTGCGCGCCCACCAGGGCGTCACACGGTGCTACTACCTCCACGTGCCCTTCGAGGAGACAGTGCTCCGGCACGCGACGAAACCGGACGCCGAGTACCTCGCGCACGTCAACGAGGGTCACCTACGCGACTGGTACCGAGAGAAGGACATGCTCCCCAACGGCCTGGAGACCGTTATCGACGCGGCCAGCACCCTGGACGACACGGTCCAAAAGATCCTCTCCGAGAGCGGCCTGGACGGCATTCTCCCGATCGACCGCTGAGGGGGCGCCACCGCAGGTACGGTCATCATCACGGCACCGACGACGGCACACACCACCGGACCCAGGGGGCAATGGGCGTGGAGAACGGATCGCAGAGCATCCCGTGGGGCGGCGAGTGGCGACGTCACCTCCGCTCCGATGCCGAGATGGATCTCGTGCGCTCGTGGATGCGCCGTGTCGAATGCCCGACCTGCAAGGCAGCCGCAGGGCGGGCCTGCCGCACCGCGGGCGGCCGTCCGACCAACGAACACCGTGCACGCCGTGACGCCGTCGGCCCTGTCCCGTACGCGAAGTGGCGAAAGGAGGGCCTCATTCCGGAGCAGCGGACGTACACGATTCCGGCCGTGCTCAAGGAGTCGGAGAAGGCCCGCGCCGACTACAACGTGGACACCGCCCTGGCTGACGGTGTGGCGGTCGTCCGGATGTTCCTCGCCGACCGGCTCGGGTTGTTCCTCCAGGGCGAGGAGGCCATGGACCGCATCGACGACGCCGTGCGCAAACTGATCGAGGTCCGCGGCCCGGTGGGGACGGCCGACGTGGTCACTGTCCTCGCCAGCCAAGTCGCCTCGCTGCTGGCTGCGAACTCCGGACCCGACGGCGATCCGGAGGCCCTGTTCGACACGATGATCCGCGCGCAGATCGACATGGTCCGCAGGATGAATGCGATCGAGAAGGAACGAGCCGACGGCTGACCGGCCGGTCAACGCCCATCGTGACCGCGATCTGGGCAACGAACACTTGGCCAGGGCGACCGGGGAACACGGACGGCCGGCGGGCCAAGGAGATGTTCAACTGCACAACTGCAGTACCAACGTGCACGCCGGCGTGTTCCGTTCGAGCGAAGGGCTGAGCTGTGCCCGACCGACCTGAAATCGTCTGCATCTGCGGCTCTACCCGGTTCGTGGACGAGATGCGTGCGGTGAATCGCGATCTGACCCTGGCCGGGGTCATTGTTGTCGCGCCAGGCGAAGCAGACGAGTTGATCACCGACAAGCAGAAGAAGGCCCTGGACGCCCTCCACCTGCGCAAGATCGACCTGGCAGACCGGGTTCTGGTCATCAACCCGGGCGGGTACATCGGCGAGTCCACGAGCAGGGAAATCGACTATGCCCACGCCACCGGCAAGCCGGTTTCGTTCACCGATCCCGCCCCCGCTGCAACGTAGTTCGCCGGGGGAGCGGCCCAAGATCCCAGGGCCTACACGTACACCAGTGCGATGCCAGCTCGGGGCTGGTGTACGGCGACCCGCACACCGCGGCCATCACCCGCCTGCACGGTGGTGTTCCGGTCTCGAGTCTCTCGTGCACCGCCGTGGTGGCGGACATGCCGTCCACGCTGCGTGTGCTGGAGCTGGGCATCGGAACCGGCTGGAACGCTGCCCTGCTCGTCTACCGGGCAGGGCCCGGGTGCGTGGTCAGCGTCGAGCTCGATGACGAACTCGCCGTCGGCGCCGAGCAATCCCTCGCACGGGCCGGGGCCCAGGTGTCGGTGTGCCGGGGCGACGGTGCGACCGGCTGCCCAGGCTCGGGCCCGTACGACCGGGTCCTGTCCACCTATGCGGTCGAGACCATCCCCTTCGCTTGGGTGGTCCAGACCCGGCCCGGCGGGCGGATCGTCACCCCCTGGGGCCGTCTGGGGCACGTGGCGCTCACCGTCTCCGACGACGGCCGGACCGCCAGCGGACACGTACGGGGCCTGGCGCAGTTCATGCCCGCCCGCGCCCACGCGGCGCATCGCCCCGATTTCCGGCAGCTGCGCGAACGCCACGAACTCGCCCACGAGTACCACCTCGCGCGTGATCTGCTGCCGCTGCACCGGGACTGGCACCTGAAGTTCGCGCTCCGCGTCGCCTTGCCCGAGCTGCGGCTGCACATCGCCGTCGACGCGGACGAGTGCAACGCCTGGCTGCATGACGAGACCGGCCGCGCGTGGGCGTCGCTGTCCGCCACCGGGTCCGGCACGCTGCTGGTGCGGGAAGGCGGCTCCCGCCGCCTGGCCGGTGAACTTCTCGAGGCCTGGGATACCTGGCTGGCCAACGGGTCCCCGGACCTGTACGAGTACGGGCTGACCGTCACTGAACACGACCAGTACGCCTGGGCGCGGAACCCGGACACCGGCCCTCGCTGGACGCTGAAGGAAGCGGTCGCGACAACACGAGCGACCGTTTAGAGGCCGCGCAGATAGGCGTGTGCTCATGGACGGAGGCCGTTGACAGACTGCTTCGAACTCGGCCCATGCCGTCCACGCTGTGTGTGCCTCACTGGGGTGCTCGACGGCTTGTCGACGCGGCATGGTGCATGGATGCGTGACTGCGCCGGGGGAGGGCAGGGCTTTTCGGGCTGCCCTCCCCCCGGGGGTGGGGTCAAGCGGACTCGGTGGGAAGGCCCGCATCCACCCAGTCCTGGATGCCCTCACGGTACTTGCGGACGTTGGTGTATCCGAGAGCGGTGAGCCGGTCGGCGACCTGTCCACTGTTGGGGCACGCCGGGTTGGAGCAGTAGGTGACGACCGCTGCGTCGCGGTCGGGGAGCAGGGCGGATGCCTGGGCCTCCACGTCGGCCAAGACCAGTTCGAGTGCGCCAGGAAGGTGCTGCTTGGCGTAGTACTCGCCGCCCAGAGTGTCGACGACGGTCACGCTGCCCGCGTCTATGGCTGCCTTCAGCTCGTCTCGTGTGATGAGTGCGGTCATGCCCCTGCCTTTCAAGAATCGGACTATAGTCCGGTTGTGGCTCACGACAATAACGGACCGCAGTCCGATTCTGCAATGCGGCTGGAACTCCTGCGCACTCCGCCGCCAAGGGAGCAAGCGCGCTCGGCACGCAACCGTGCCGCCGTGCTGGAGGCGGCCGCGCGGCTGTTCGCCGAGCACGGGGTGGAAGCGGTCTCCATGGACCAGGTGGCCGAGGCCGCCGGTGTCGGCAAAGGCACCCTGTACCGCCGCTTCGGCGATAAGTCCGGGCTGGCCGCCGCACTCCTTGACGCCCGGGAACGCGTACTGCAAGAGGCGATCTTGAATGGACCGCCACCGCTCGGCCCCGGAGCCGCCGCCGAGGAGCGGCTCACCGCGTTCGTCAACGCCTATGTCGACTACCTGCTGGAGAACCTGGCTCTCATTCGTACCTCGGAGACCGCCGCGGTCGGCGCGCGGTACCGGATCGGGGCCTACCGGTTCTGGCACCGCCACACAGCGATCCTGCTGGGCACCACACCCGACCCCGAATACACCGCTCACGCCCTGCTCGCCGCGCTGGCCGCCGAACACGTGGCCGCCCTCCTGCCCGAACTCGGCGAACAACGGATCCGAGTCGGCCTCATGCGCCTCGCCCGCTCGGCGATGCGACCCTCCAGCCCGTAGAGCAAGGGCCGAGTCGTGAACCCACACCTATCCGCGCGACTTCTATGTCGCCCTCATCTCGAGGGGTGACCGCCGTCGGGTGGGGCGGTCTTCGACGGGCTGCTGGGTCGAATGGGGGAGTACGGCGCTCGGCCGGCGCGATAGTGTGGAGCGCCTGATGACCGCTGATTTCGATCCGGCAGGAGTGCCCAGCGTGGCCGATGACCCCATCGCGCAGAGTGAGCTCGCTGTTCTGACTCGTCGCTTTGAGCAGGGGCATGAGACGACGGAACGTGAGTTCGGGATCGTCAAGTCTGATCTGACGGCGGTACGGCTCCAGGTGGGGAACCTGGCTCAGAAGGTGAGCGGTCTGGCTGAGAAGGTGGACCAGCTCGCCGAAGAGGTGCGCGGGCTGAACGACAAGATCGACCGTAATCAGGCCCAGATCGTGGGGCTGCTGACTGCCCTGGTCGGCAAGGATCCGGACGAGAGCTGAGCAGCGCGTCGGCGCGGGCAACTGCGGCCGGGGATTGATCATCAGTGGCAGCCGGTACGGCTGAGACTGGGCGCTGCCCTTGGCGGGACTCGCCAACTGAAGCGCTCATCTCGATTGAGCCGCGATATTGACCCTGCCGTTGCTGGCCCGTAAGCGCCGCAACGGCAGGCTTTTGTCACATGCAGCTTCCCCCACTGCCTTGCCGCCGTCCCGGCCCTTCTCTGCGTGGCCGCCCTGATGCTCACGGGCTGTTCGGGCGGCGGCGAGGACGCGCCGCCGGCCCACTCCGAACGGGACCGCGGCCCGGTCAACCGGGACGACATCAACGGCGACGGACACGCCGACGTGGTCATCAACAACTGGGACAGCGCCCCGAAGGCCGGGGCTGAGTTGCATAACAACCGCTTCATCGTCTTCGCCGCGCCCGGCAGGATGAAGCCGGGCGCGGCCGCCCGCCGGCCTTTCCGTCCCGGCCAGTCGGCCGGGCGCGACTCAGATGATGGGGCTGGTGTAGACCTCAGTGGACGCCTGACTGCCGATGAAGGGCTTGTTGACGGCCCACAGATCGGCATACTGGTGTTCCGGCACGTCGAAGCTGCACTTCACCCAGCCGGCGGTGGCGCCACGGTTGTTGAAGCACTCGCGGCCCCACTTCGCGGGAAGTCTCGACTTGAGTGTGCCTGTGGCCGAGTCGCCGTTCGCCTTCGTGTCCTTGACGTAGACCTGGTCCCCATTCGCGACGAAACACGCCTTTGCACCGGATGCCGATACGCACTCCACGCTCGACGGAGGCGCGCCACTCGGGGTGCCGCTCGCGGCCGCTGCCACAGTCGCCGTCCCCAAGGTGATGAGTATCGCAGCAGGAACCGCGATCAGCGCGCGCCCAACCCTCTTCATGTGTCCTCCCTTTGTCAGAGTCCTTTGTCGCCGAGCTGGGCCGTGACATTGAACATCAATGCGGTGGACGTGATCGCCGCCACCCCGACCACCAGGCTCGGTGTGCCTCGGTGGGGCCCAGCCGGTACAGCATCCCGAAACCGGCCGCAGCCCGGGCCGACGGCCCCCTGGGCCAGCGTCGCGTTCGCCGACCGCTGCGGCCCTCTACGACCGTCCTGGCCAGGCCCGCCCCGCCCCGGGGGAGGTGCCGGTCTCTCTGGTCGACCCACGCCTCTATCCGCATCGCCCCCGGCCTCCGGGAAGCCGCACCTACCTGGGACGACGCCCGCTGGCTGCAGGCCGCGACCACTCACAGAACGCGCGCCAGTCCTCCTTCGAGCGGCCCGCGCGGTCTTCAAGGCCGAGACGGTCCTGCTGGACGACCGAGTGCCGTTCACCCGAATGCAGTATCCCGCCCCTCTCTCAGATACCACTACAATCAGTTGCGGGAATAAAATTCAATGTGAGCAAGCTTGAGATCCGCCCATGTCGCAAGCACCCAATGCAGGTTTGCCGAGCAGCAGATCTGAAGGAGGCATTGCCATGGTGATGACCGAGACCTCGGGCATCTGGTCTGAATTCGTGAATCGATAGTGACAGTCGTCTGGTCACGACAGGGTGGTGTCCCAACTTCCCCTTGCGGTCACCTCGATTGAGAATCTGCGACATGACTGGTGGGGGTAGGCAGCCCCCGGCTGGAGCAGTACCAGGGCATCACGCGGGTGAGAGTACGAGTCGGCCGCTTCTGGGATGCCGGCGCGCATGAGCCGGTCGATGTCCGGAATCCGGGCCGGCTGCACGTCTTCTCTGGCATCCGTTGCCTGCGTGCGCGAGCACAGCCGCAGACGCCCATCACCCGCCGCGCCTTACCAGCCGTAGCGCGGAGCCCCAGGGGCCCTGCCTTGCCGTGAGACTCTCCGCGGGAATCGCCTGCTTCCTTCGGCGTTGACCGCCGCTGCCCAGTGGTTCCCCGCGCAGGCATCGCCCCGTGCACATCCATGCATGACGTCAGTCCTGCCTGCCCCTCCCCCATGGCCGGGCACATCCGCACATCTGCGGCAATTGCGCCGACAGTCCCACAGCCGGTGACGCCGCGGCTGTCAATCCTCGCAACCAACTGAACGCGGCCCTCCCGGGCCGCCAACCTTCTCCAGGAGTCCGGTCATGAGCGGATGTGGATGCCGGCAGTCCCCGATCGTCATCGGCGCCTGTCAGCACAACCGATGTCTCGACATCGAGACCACCTTGATGTGCGACCCATGGACACAACCGGCCTGACGGTAGATGCCGCGGAGAGCCCGTTGCGCCGAGAGGCGCACGGCGGGTTCGGAGAGAAGTCCGGGGAAACGGAGCAGGGGCGACCTTGCCACCGCGCCCCGGGCTTACTCTGCGAGTACGCGCACGTACGGCGGCTCGGCATCGTCACCGACACCGAGCACCAGGCCGTGGACGCCGCCCGCGACCAGGCCCTCGCGATGCTCACCGAGCGCACCGGCCCCTTCGCCGACACCGCGGCGTGGACGGCCTGGCGGTGGAACCGGGCCTGGCCCACCCCCCGGCTGCCGCGCCCAGCGGCGGCCGGAGAGAGGGACGCACCGACGGGTGGCTGAACCGGTGCCTGCAATGGCGCCATGGAGAAGGCTTGCGAACGCGCCACGGACGGTTCTGAGGGCTGCTGGCCGGGGAAACGGGCCATCACAGCGCACTTGGCCCCGCCAGCGGCCGACCGCCTGTGTCCCCCGGGGGGCCCACCCGTTGTGATGGGGTGGCGCGGCGGCGGGCGGCGCTGCCTCAGGTTCACCAGCGACCAACCAGCGACCGGAACCCAACAGGGTGGACCCGAAAACGGGTCCACCCCACCTGACCTGCGGGTTTGACTAATCGCGGACGATCAGTTATTCGTGCATGCTACACATTGAACCGGAACGTCGCCAGCAGTCACCTGCGACAACGCGCCGCTGCGGGAGCGTAACCAGCGCACAGTCAGCAACCGTCGACGGCACTTTTCGAAACCCGGCGAGCCGCTGATCGCTCGAGCTGATCTGGGCGCCCGAAGACGAAGAGCCTATCCCGCGCGGGCTCGTGTGGCGCACCCTCACGGCGAACGGCGTACGGTTCCGCAGCAGCGCCGAGGTGCTCAGCCGAGGGGCTGGGCCTGCGGCCGAAGCCTGGTCACTTGCGTGCCAGACAGAGGACGAAGCCGTCATCTCCTTCGGACTTGGAGTAGACGCTCGTAAAGTCATCCGTCTTCTTCGAGCATGCGGCCTGGGCAGCGATATCGACGGTGACGCTCTTGTCGATCCGTTCGGACACCCGGAACTCGGCGTCGGACGAGTCGCACGCCACAACCTCGATCGAGTCCGAGCCCTCCTTCTTCACGCAATCCCCCTTCTCGGCCCTGTCCGGGGAACCCATGAAGTCGTTCCAGGCCAAGACAAACAGAGCACCAAAACCAAGAATGACAACGGCCAGGCAGCCTATGGCACGCCCACGACTCATCTGCGGAGAGGGATTCGGGCCTTGAGTGGTTGCACGCAACTGAACGCTCCTTGGGGGAAGTTGATCCACAGGTATCGCCTACTGGCCGTCTGTGGAAGGGAGTTGGAGAGATTAACACGGGCATACACCGGCTTTCCCCAACGCCTCAGCTCGGCAGGCCGATGGGACGGCGCTCCAGGAGTGTGATGTCCTCGCTTGGGGAGAAGGTCATTCGCCGGCTGCGGGATGAAAGCCACGGAGCAGGGCAAGGACGAGAGCTACATATCGGGCTCAACCTGCATGAGCGCCTCCTGAGTGGCCATTTCGTTTGGTGTGGTCTTGCGGCAGTCTGGGGTGGTGACTGCCTCTCTTGTTGAGCGGATGGTGCCGGACGGCCTGTGGGAGCTGTTCGAGCGTGTGGTGCCGCCGGCGCCGGAACGCCCGCAGGGCGGTGGCCGACGCCGGCGCGGGGACCGGGAGGTGCTGGCCGCAATCATCTTCGTGGCTACCTCGGGATGCACGTGGAATCAACTGCCGCCCGGCTTTGGCCTGTCGGGCGTGACCGCGTTCCGCCGGTTCACCGAGTGGTCCCAGGCGCGGGTGTGGGCGAAGCGGCACCGTCTGGTCCTGGACGAACTCGGCTCCCGCGGAGAGCTGGACTGGTCGCGATGCGCGATCGACTCGGTCAGCGTCCGGGCTCTCAAAGGGGGCAGCTGACGGGACCGAATCCGACCGACCGTGGCAAGAGCGGATCGAAAACCCACCTCATTGAGCTCTTCTCGGTAACGGCTCGTCACGGTTGGTGATCTTCTTTCAGGTGGTTCGGCCGTGTTCGAGCTGGAGCAGGACGAGGGCGGCGCGGGCGATGCGGGTGATCGCGGTGGGGTCGAGGCTGACCCGGCGCAGAGCCTTGAAGGTCACCTTGAGCAGGGCGTTGGCGCGTTCCGCGACGCCATGGATGCCGCGGATGACGGCGTTGAAGGTCCGTTGGTCTTCGGTGAGTTCGGCGCCCTTGGGCTTTTTGACCGGATGGCGGATGCCCGGCCCGGCGTTCTGGTAGCCGAGATCGGTGAGCGTGGGGATGCCCCAGGTGGCGGCGAGCCGGTTCAGCGCGTCGACCAGGCCGTGCGTGCGGGCGCAGGTGGTGTCGTGCTCGCGTCCGGGGCGGACCGGGGAGACCCAGATCGGCCAGCCGTCCGGGGCGGCGATGACCTGCACGTTCCCGCCGTGGTGCTGGTGTTTCCCGGATCACCACAGGTCCGCGCCGTTGGGGCCGGCGGCGGCCACGCGGTCGGTGCGGATGACCGTGCCGTCCAGGTTGAGGTGGGTGTACCCGGCCGCCGCCGCACGCTCCAGCGCGGTGGACAGGTCGGGTGCGTGGTCGGCGAGCACGGTCAGCCCCTCGTGCAGGTAGCGGTACGCGGTCGGGGCCGATATGCCGTTGTCCCGGGCGAGTTGGACCAGGCGCGTACCGTCGATGAACCAGCGCAGCACCAGCACCGCCTGCTTGAAGGGGCCCAGTGCCCGGGTGCCCTTGCGGGTGCCGAGTCGCTCGCGGTGTTCGCCGAGCAGCTTCGCGAGGTGCTCGGCGGTGGCCCTGCTGACATCGAGCACGGCGGTGTAGGTGATACTCGTCAACACATGAAGCCTCTTGCCGGGAGCGTGACGGCAGACCAGTTCCTACCAGGGGCTTCTCGCGTTTGTGCCGTCAGGTCACCCTCCACCGGGCGCACTGACGGCACGTCACGTAGCGCAACTCACGTTGCCGAGAAGACCTCATTGTGGACCGCAACGGCCTCCCTGTCTCGATCGGGATCTCCGCCGCCAACCTCCACGACAGCCAGGCGCTGATCCCGCTCGTGCGCGGGATCCCGCCAATCCGATCCCGCCGCGGGCCTCGCCGCCGCAAGCCCGGCAAGCTCCACGGCGACAAGGGCTACGACTACCGCCACCTGCGACGATGGCCAACCGCCCGCGGTATCTGCCACCGTCTGGCCCGCAAAGGCACCGAGTCCACGCAACGGCTGGGCCGACACCGCTGGGTCGTTGAGCGCACAGTCTCCTGGCTATCGGGCTGCCGCCGACTCACCGCCGCTACGAACGCAAGCCCGAGCACTTCCTCGCCTTCACCGCCATAGCCTCAACCCTCATCTTTCACCGACGACTCCAAATGAAATGACGTCTTAGGGCGTTGATACCGGTGCCCTGGTTCCTGTTCGTGACGTACCGCAGCATGTAGGGGAAACCTGACGACTGTCCGATGCGGCGGTCTGCCCCGACTCCACGCGGGAAGTCCTCCGCTTCGCGGACGCAAGGTCCTGTTGCACGGGCGATAAGCCACGGATGAGTACCAGAATCGGCGCAGCGAGACACCAGCAGCTTGCGGGCACGGTACCCAGATTCAGGTGCCTTCCAGGAACGCACTGGAAATCGTTCCATCCATCGTCAGCACGGTCTTATGCGGCCCATACCTTCAAGCCAGCGGGCCGGGATGCTCGACCATGTGGTGAGCGGGGGTGGCCGTTTCAGCGAGTCTCAACGCCGCGCCCATCCACGCAGCCTGACAGCTCCTGGGCTACCTCCTGCTCGACACCACCGGCCGGTACCGCATCGACAACCCTCGGCCTCCACCTCATCCGCTCCGGCGTCCTCGCCAGCCGGCCCGTCGAAGACTTCCTCGACCTCCTCGGAACATGCTGCCGCGACCTCACCGCCCTGCGGTGCGCCACCTCCTGTCCGAACTTCTCAACGGCTCCTCGCCCAGCTGTAGACGGTCCTCGCGCACGGACACCGCCGCCTGTGCACGCAGCCCCTGTCGGGGGCTGTGCCGCCACTGCGTGACTACTGCAGCCGATGGTGCATCGTACGAGCGCAGACACTCCGTAAGAGGGCTGGCTCCTACCCCGCATCCCAGCGCCACTCGCCCCCGACGCCTACACGAACGCCCCGCACCACGACCGACTGGGACATGGCCCTGCCGGCCGCCTGAAGGCCCTCTCCTTTGAAGGCGACCTCTGGGACGTCACCTTCAAAGGTGACCTGTGGCCCCGGCACCGGCGAGACGTTGACGGCGTCATCGAACGCCACCCGCACTCCCGGTTGGCCGACCTGGGGTCCGCTACGTTCTCACCGACCGCACCGGGACCCAACTGGAGCCGGTGGTGCGCAGCACACGGGAGCAGGGCACGGCGCGGCGCCCCTGACTGATCACCAGGCCCACCGGAATGGTCCTGGCGATCAGCCCTGGGCGCGGCGCCGGTAGTAGTGGATGGTGACGATGCCCAGCAGAGGTCCCCATGCCGCCAGCGGGATATAGCAGATATTCATGAGCCACTCCCCCCAGGCCGTGATCTCCATGTCGGCGTGCAGCGTCGTCCAGACGAAGAGCACGCCGTAGGCCGTACAGGCGAGGGAACCCAGCGCCGCGGGAACAACGGCGGCAAGCACGGGGACGCGGCGTCCTCGCAGCCCTGGTATCCAACGAGGCCACACCTCGCCCCACGGCCGGACCAGACCCATGGTCAGCCAGGCAAGTGCCTCCTGGAACGCCGACAGCAGCGGAATGACCAGATAGCCCCATCCAGGTATCTGCATCGCGTCGTACTCGGCCTCTCCGAGACCGAGCGGGACATCGAGCACCACAGCGAGACGCCACAGGGCGGAAGGCAGAGACATCCATAGGGTCGCGGCGGCAGCGCGCCGGGCCCACAGTGGGACAGGCGACGCGGTCACCAGAGGCGAGGGGGCGGGTGGCAGCGCGCTGGTGGACACGAAACAGCCTCCTGGGTGCTGGGTTGTACCGATCTCGGAGGTTGTCACGCACCGTCGTCCGCCACATCCGCCCTGGAGTGGGACCCGCGTCAGTCTGCGGACTCACGCAGGAATGCATGCCGTCAGACTCCAGGCCCACAAACTGGCGCAGCCCGTACTGCGGCTGACTAAGCGTTCTCCAGCACCCACACATGGACCCCGGATAAGCGCAAGCAGTTCCACAACGACATGGGCCGCCCTCAGCTGCTGGCCGTCTCCGCCGTCAGCAACCGCTCCAAGGGCGACAAGGCGTCCGAGGAGTGGATGCCGCCGCGCCTGGCCTACCACTGCACGTACGCCAAGGCGTGGGTGCATGTGAAGTCCCACTACAGGCTCACCGTCACCAGGGCTCTCCACATCACGATCGTCGCCATCACGCTGATGACCCGCCGCATCACCCGCAGGACGTCCCGCAGAAGCGGACAGCCGGCCCCCCCCGCCAAGCCCACCGTGAGGAGCCCTGTAGGTCAGTCGCCGAATTCTTCGCCGATGAGGGAAAGAACGGCGCCGGCGCCGTCCTCTGCTGCCATGCGCCGCGCGATGTCGGCCGCGCGGTGGCGGACCGGCTCGACCAGGGCAGCCGTGATGGCGGCGGCAAGGTTGTCGGCGGTGAGGTCAGGGAACGGCAACGGCTGAGGGGCGACACCGAGCTGGTTCAGACGTGCCGCCCAGAACGGCTGGTCGGCCATCACCGGGACCGGCACGGCGGGGACCCCTGCCAGCAATCCGGCTCCGGTGGTGCCGGCTCCGGCATGGTGGACGACGGCGGCTGTGCGGGGGAAGAGCCAGTCGTGGGGCAGGTCGCCAATGGCAAGGACGTCGTCAGCCGCTCCGCTCATTCCGGCCCACCCCGCCTGCACT
Organism: Streptomyces oryzae; assembly: GCF_017676365.1. Lineage (GTDB taxonomy): Bacteria > Actinomycetota > Actinomycetes > Streptomycetales > Streptomycetaceae > Streptomyces > Streptomyces oryzae. The sequence goes on along the minus strand of NZ_JADKMA010000026.1, from coordinate 25,834 downwards.
ATCGCGCGCACACCCGCTCGCTTCGCCGCGGCGACCGCCAACTCGCTGAGCCGTTCGCCCTCTCCTGGCGCCATGCTGCCGAAGCCGATGAACACCGGAGCCGGACCGGCATGGAGGAAGTCGACCAGTTCGGCTGGAGGCTGCCAGCCCTGCGGGCGAGCCGGCCACCAGTAGCCTGCCACGTCGACCTGTGACGGCCAGTCCGCCGGGCGCGGTACCACGAGCGGACTGAAGCCATGGAAGACCGGCCCACTGTGACCGAGCGGTGCCGACGGCGTTCCGGCGCGCAGGCCGAGGCGATCGCGCAGCCGGGTCGCAGCCTCTGCGGAGAGCGCTTCTCCCTGCCAGAGCACTGATTGGCCGGCTGCGAAATTGCCGTCCGCTCCCGGGTCGTCGTCGCGCGGGGCGCCCGGTAGCGGGAACTCCCTGGTAGGGAAGGCGGGTGCGAGATACGTGCCGAGGACGGGGATGCCGAACGCGCCCCCTGCCGCCTGGCTGAGCGGCGACGGGCCGAAAGCAGTGAGCAGCAGGTCGGTTCCCCCCGCCACGGCCTCGGCCACTCCATCGGCGAGTCCGTCCAGAAACGCTGTCATCACCGTCCGGGCCTCCTCCGGAGATGCCGCCCGGCCCCTGGAGCGGATGAGCTCCTGCGGGTCTCCCGGCAGCGGGCGGTAGTCGAGACCGCACGCCTGGACCAGCGTCGCGAACGGAGGGTGGGCGGCCACCGCAACCTCGTGCCCGGCATCCAATAACCGTCGGCCCAGACCCGTGAACGGAGCAACGTCCCCACGTGAACCGGCAGTGACGATCAAAATCCTCATACGGCGATTATCCACCGCAGATGTTCGCCCAGTGCCAACCGCCGGCGCGGTCGACCACCTCGCCGAGCTTTTCGCCCCGTTGGGCCTGCGCGCAAATGTCGCTGTCTTCATCAGAACCCGCCTCGAAGGAAACGAACGCGGCAGCAGATGATGAGCACGCCGCGTCACTCTTCGCCGGTATCGTTCCGCAGGGCCCGGCCGGGCACGCGGTCAAGACAGTTGCCAGGCGACACTTCGGAGCCGTCTGGGGCGGGCCGTGGGCCGGCCGCCGTGCCGGACCACGGCTGGGGACGCCGCTGTTGCCCGACCCGAGCGGGAGGCGTACCCCAAGCCGTCGCTCAGGCCCACGCCGACTTCGCCGCCGGCAGAATGCCGAGCGACACGGCGAGGTCGTCCCGAGCGCCCGCCTTGCCGCGGCTGAACATGTCGGCCCGTACTGATCCCGGCGATGCGCCCGTCAGTGGGTGAAGACCGTGCTGGCCAGGACCACGTGGGTGGCGGTGCCGCTGAAGATGCTCAGCAGTGCGTTGCGGCGCCACAGGTGCAGGCCGAGGGTGACGGCGAGGGCCACGAGCGGGGCCGCGGCGCGGGCTTCGGTCACCGGCAGGTCGTGCAGGCAGTAGACGACTAGGATCACCATGACGCCGGCGGGCATGCGGGTGCTGAGGTACTGGACGGTGCTGCTTTCGCGCAAGGGTATGAGGGCGGCGAAGGGCAGGGCGCGCAGGCCCCAGGTGACGGCGGCGGTGACGAGTACGGCGGCGATGGCGTAGCCGGTGTCAGGCATGGCGGGGCTTTCGGGAGGTGGTGAGGCGGCGGGCCAGGAGGGCGGCGGTGAACAGGGTGAAGGCGGCCAGGAGTATCTGGCCGGGGAAGAGGAGACGGGCGGCCAGGGCGCTGAGCACGGCCAGGACGGGGGTGAGGACGTCGCCGCGCAGATTTCGGACGGCATCGAGGGCCAGGACGGTGAACAGGGCGGTCAGAGCGAAGTCCAGGCCGGTGACGTAGTGGGGGATAAGGGAGCCGAGCAGAGCTCCGGCGGTCGAGCTGCCTGCCCAGTACAGGTGCAGGAGGAACTGCAGCCACAGGATGCGGCGGCTGGACCAGGTGCGGGATTGCTGGCCGGTGGCCAGCGCGTACACCTCGTCGCACATCGTGTACGTGCTGTACGCCTTGCCGAGATGGCCGCTCACGCGGTGCAGGGGGAAGGACAACGCGTAGAAGACGTGCCGGACGTTCACCAGGAGCGCGGAGACCGCGATCGCCGCGAGCGGGGCGGAGGCGGTGACCATGCCGATGAGCAGAAACTCGAACGATCCGCCGAAGATGAGCGCCGCGGACAGCCCTGCCCACCACCAGTCCAGGCCCGACTGCGTCACCAGCGCCCCGAAGGCGAGACCGAGCGGAAGAAATCCCAGCCCCACGCCGGCGGAGTCCTTCAACGCCGCGCGCGCCTCGGACCGTGTCGGGGGCGGAGGGATGGGTACGGGCCGAGGCCGGCCCTCAGCGACGACAGGCGTTGTGTCCATGAGGGAAATGTTAGAAACAATTCCGCCTCATATGGTTGCCATCTCCCGCCCTATGATCAAGGTATGAGCAATGATGCCACTCTCGATACCGTTGATCGCGAAATTCTGTTTCACCTTCGTCAGGACGGTCGGCTGACCAACGTCGAGTTGGCGAGGCGGGTCGGCCTGACCCCGCCGCCGTGCCTGCGCCGGGTCAAGCGACTGGAAGAGGCCGGCGTCATCACTGGGTACCGGGCCGTCATCAACCCCCAGGCCCTGGGCCGCGGCCTGGAGGTCCTGATCGACGTCGAGATCTACGCCCAGGACCGTAAGAGTTTCCAGGAGTTCGAGGACACCGTGGCCTCCTACGAGGAGGTCATCGAATTCCGCCGCATGTACGGGCGCCCTGACTACTTCATCCGCGTCGCGGTCGCCGACCACGCCGCCTACGAAGCGTTCCTCACCGAGAAGCTCAGCGGCCTGCCCGCCGTCCTGCGCCTCGAATCCCACCTGACCATGAAGAAGATCAAGGCCACCGAGCAATGATCGGTGCCTTGGCGGTCGGTTTCTTCCTGGTGATCGGTGATGTGCCGGTCGAGCCTGCGGCAGACCGCCCAGGCCGGAGGCGGCGGGCGGTGAACTCCCACTGGAGCGGCTGCGGTGTGGCCTTGCAGAGATCCGCGCACGCTCGCAGCCGGCTCCTGAACTCGGTGAGGTCGGTGACATCGCTGGGCGAAACGAGCGTGACAGGAACCGCTCCGGGACCGCTGGAGACCCCCTTGGCCCGGAGCGGTGCGGACCGCAGTGCCGTTCCGGATCGCACTCCACAGTGTGCCGCGCGCGCCCTTGGTCACCAGATCCGACAACTGGGCGCTGCTCGTCTTGCCCCGCCCGGCGGGAACGGTCTGGCCATCGTGCTGATGTCGGACAGGCCGACGAGGGCACGAACCCGGCCCACTGGCCTGACTGCGGCACAAAGGCCCTACCGCTCCGTCTTCATGCCCCCGGCAGTCGGCCGAGGGCTTCCCCGCGAATCGCGGAGCCCTTACCGGGAACCAGGGCTATTCCTTCTCCTTCCAGGCATTTACTGTGAAGGTCACCTTCGCGTCCTCTGGTGAAATGTCTTGCACGCGTAGTAGCTCGACACGCTCGGTCTGGTCGTAGGGGTGGGTGATGCAGAATTTGTCCCCAACCGCGAGCTTGGCGAGCGGGAGGGATTGATTGATGTCCTGAGCGCGTCCGCTCTTCATGGTGGCGTTGCAACTGGGGCCGTCCCGCTGGTCGGTGGCCCGGAATGCCAGATCGGTAGATGTGGGCGAGAAGTCCACCGCGGGTTTGTCATTGCTCCCGCACGGTTCAAGTGACACGTCCGGTTCCGATTCCATGGCGAATCCTCCCTTCAAGATTTCGGGAGAGCTGCTGTCAAAGGAGGCGCTGGTGGAGTGACATCGGAGAGCCCCGTCTTGATGGGTCAGCGTGAGGGGCGCGTCTTTGTACCGCACTTTCGGACCTGCACTCGGCGAGCTTGCGGGTGCCTTCGTGCGCGGTGTGGCCGAGGGCTCAGGGTCGGGCTTGTTGTCCTCGCCTGAGCAAGCTCCAACCGCGAGCACTGCCGAGATCATCACTAGAGCCCCAGTCCTGGTTTGCATGAGCGTCAGGTTTCCACCGGCGGCAATGGTGGACAATCGCACTGAGCGCCAACATTGCCGGTCCTGCGGCTCATTCCTGAGCCGGTAAGCGGACCGCAGACGTCTGGAAGCCCTCACCGCAACCACCCGGTACGCGGCACCGCTTCTCTCGACCCAGGCGCATCCGTTCGCACGGCGGCGAGGCCCTCGTGCAGGCGAAGCCCCGCACGGTTCCGTGGCGAGTACGCCGCGAACGCCAGCGCTTCCAACTCGTCACCAGAGCGGACCGCTCCGAGCTCGACATCGGCCCGCAGCGGATGGGCCAGGACGTGCCCGCTTACGTCCCCGACCGCTCACGAAGCCCACATTCTGGACACCGCGAAGACCGGTGGCGTGCGGATGCGCGCCGTCACGGCGGTGCGGGGCATGCGGCGGGATCTGGGCCGGTTCCGTACGCGCGGGTTGCGGTGCGCGGCCGAGCTGGGCGAGCGCGGCGTCGACTTCCTGGCGGCGCACCAGTTGGTGTGAAGAAGACCGGCCCATGGGAGCACGGCCGGGATGCCCGCGCGGTAAGGCGAGTACATGGTCGAAGAATTGTGCTTGGCCCGAGTTGAGATCGCCGCTCATCCGAACAGCTCAAGCAGTTCCCGGGGGGAGGCTGCAGCTGCGGAGAGCGGCGGGCCGAACTGTACGTCGAAGCCGATGGCGTCACTTCTCAGTGCGGTGGTGGCAGTGCCAGTGCTCGCATAACGCCCGCCAATGCCAGCGGGCTCGGGTGAAGCTGCTCCAGCCGGGGTCGGGCAGATTCTCACCCAGGTCTTCCAATGTGATAATGCTGTCGGCAAACGATGGCACGACAGGCGGGGATCCGACCCGGGGCCCAGGTGGAGGCCCCGGGGAACGGGGCATTGCGGAGGATGCCAGTGCACACGTCTGCGGCGTGGAGGATTCAGGCTCAGCCCAAGATGCCGCAGTCGTACGCCGCCGCGACCGCGGCCGCCCGGTCTTTGACTCCCAACTTGCCGTACAAGTGGGTCAGGTGGGTCTTGACCGTTGCCTCGCTGATGAAGAGTTCCCGGGCGATCTCGCGGTTGGACGTGCCCCTGGCGACCAGTTCGAGCACCTCGTGCTCGCGGGCCGAGAGTGCCTCGTTCGCTGGTGCCGCTGGCTTTCTGACTACGGAGACGAGGCGGGATGCGACGGCGGGCGACAGGACCGTGCGGCCCGCGGCGGCCGCGCGGACGGCGGTGAACAGCTCGTCGCGGGGCGCGTCTTTGAGGAGGTAGCCGGTGGCGCCGGCCTCGATCGCGGGGATGGTGTCGGCGTCGGTGTCGTACGTGGTGAGGACGAGTACCTTGGCGCGGACGCCGCGCCGGGTGAGTTCGGTGATCGCCTCCACGCCGCTGCCCGCGGGCATGCGCAGGTCCATCAGGACGACATCCGGGTCGAGGCGCAGGGCGAGTTCGACTCCCTCGACGCCTCCGGCTGCCTCGCCGAGCACGTCGAAGCCCGGCTCGGAGGCGAGCATGCCGCGCAGGCCGTCGCGGACGACCGGGTGGTCGTCGACGATCAGCAGGCTGATGGTGCGGTCAGTCATGGTGCACCAACGGTACCCGGGCGCTGATCGCGGTGCCTTGGCCGGGCTCTGACTCGACCGCGACGCTGCCGGCGATGCGCGCGGCGCGGGCGCGCATCCCGTCGAGGCCGAAGCCGCCGCTGCCGGAGCGAGGCGCTGCGGCCGGCTGGTCGAAGCCGCGTCCGTCGTCCCGTACGTCCAGGGTGATCTCGTCACCCATGTACGAGAGCGTGACGCCGACGCGGTCGGCGGCGGCGTGCTTGGCCGTATTTGCGAGGGCCTCCTGGGCGATCCGCAGGAGCGTCGCCGCCACTTCTTCGTGGAGCGGCTCCGCCGTGCCGGTGGCGGTGAACCGGGCTGGGACGCCGGTGCGCTCGGACCACTCGGCGACGGTCTTCTTCAGCGCCTCCGGGAGCGTGTCGTGCTCCAGGGCGGCGGGGGCGAGGTTGTGCACGGAGCGCCGGGCCTCCCCGAGCGAACGGCGGGCCAGCGACTGGGCACGGTCCAGATGCTCGCGTGCCTGACCCGGGTCGGGCGTGGCGGCGACCACCTGGAGCTGGGCGATGATGCCGGTCAGCCCCTGGGCGATCGTGTCGTGGATCTCGGCGGCCAGGCGGCGGCGTTCGTCGGCGACGCCGGCCTCCCGCGCCTGGATGACGAGCTGGTCGTGCAGGGCGGAGTTCTCGGCGAGGGCCTGTTCCAGAGCGGCGATCGTCCGGGCCCGCTCCTCGGCCCGCTGGGCCTCCTTGACGCCAAGGTGGTTGAGGCCGAGGGCGAGCGTCGCGTTGAAACCGAGTAGCACGGCAAAGGCGATCCACTGCGCGGGGGCGGCGGGCGGCAGGCCGCCGGACTGGGAGCCCGCCAGGGGGACGGCTGTCACCAGCAGTCCCACCCGGGCGGCGCGCGGCCGCAGCAGGACGCCGGCGTCGAAGTAGCCGAGGCACGCGTAGAGGGCGAAGAAGGGGTTGAGCCAGGTAAGGGCGAAGGCGATGACCGTGCGCAGCGCGAAGTACACGCCGCCGGCGGTGGTCCCCTCGGGCAGCGCCGCGGCCGCGGCGACCGGGTGTTCGGCCCGGCTCGCCGCCAGCCGCGGCAAGGCCCGGGACCACCATGTCTGCAGGGCCAGCGCGGGCGGGAGCAGGATCCCCGCGATGTACAGCTCCTGCCGGGTCATCAGTTGGGGAACGGCCACGGCGCCGAGGAGCGTGGCGAGACCCAGCAGGGCGTACGGGCCGTAGCGGAAGAACTGCGTCCAGAGCCCCTCGACCGTCCTCGCCAATGTGCTACTCCCATTTGAACCAGCGCCGGGCCGCACCGATCAGCAGCACCGCCCACAGCGCCGTGACCCCCAGGTGCGTCCAGCTCGGCCATTCTCCCGCAGCCGCCTCGTCGAGGGCCTGCGCGGCGGCGCCCAGCGGCGTCACGGGCACGATGCGCTGGAGGATGTCGGGCATGGCCGCGACCGGCAGCCAGACGCCGGCGGTGAACATCGCCGGGAAGAACACGGCCGAGCCCACCGCTTGCGTGACTTTGGTGGTGCGGCAGACGGCGGAGACGGTCGCGCCGAGCGCCAGCGTGGCCAGGGTGACGAGCGCGAGCGCCACGAGATAGCCGAAGAGCTGGCGGGGCAGCGCCACGCCGAACGCGATCCGGCCCACGGCGAGCGCGAGCAGCGCGGAGACCGCGATGGCGGCGCCGTGCAGCGCGATCTGCGCGCCGACGAGGGCGCCGGGCCGCAAGGGGGTGGTGGACATGCGGCGGAGGACGCCGCGCTCGCGGTAGCCGGTGAGTACGGGAGGCATGGCCTGGATGCCGGCCATGATCACGGAGAGCAGGATGGCGACGGGGACGTACAAGTCCACCACGCGCAGGCCACCGAGGTCGTCGTCGTGCTCCCGGTTGGAGGGGATGGCGCCCAGGATGCACAGCAGGATCGTGGGGAAGGCCAGGACCCAGAACAGGGATGCGGGCTCGCGCAGCATAAGGCAGGCCTCGGCCTTGAGGACGGCGGTGGCGCCGCCCTTGACGGGCGTCGTACGGCTGCGTGGGGCAAGGCTGGTCATCGGTCCGTTCCCGTCAGGTCAAGGTAGGCGTCGTCCAAGCTGGCCTCGGTGATGCGGAGTTGGTGGGCGGTGACGCCCTGCCCGGTGAGCAGCGAGAGCAGGGCGTGGACGGTCTCGTCGGTGCCGTGCGCCACGATCCGGCCGTCCTGCTCCGCCACGGACCCGACGGCGGGCAGGTCCGCCAGCAGCCGCGTCTCCAGCGGGACTGACGGCATGAACGAGATCGCCGTACTGCTCGCGGTGCGCCCGATCAGCCCGGCCGGGGTGTCCAGCGCGGTGATCCGGCCCTGGTCGATCAGGGCGATCCGGTCGCACAGGTGCTGCGCTTCCTCCATGAAGTGCGTGACGAGCAGCACGGTGACGCCGCGGTCGCGGATGTCCTCGACGATCCGCCAGGTGTCGCGGCGGGCGCGCGGGTCGAGGCCGGTGGTCAGCTCGTCGAGCACGACGATGCGGGGGTTGCCGACCAGGGCCAGGGCGATGGACAGGCGCTGCTTCTGGCCGCCGGAAAGCTTCGCGAACCGGGTGCCGAGCTTCTCGGTGAGCCCGAGCCGCTCGGCGAGGTCGCGCCAGTCGGCGGGGTCCGGATAGCAGGCGGCGTACAGCTCGAGCGCCTCACCCGCGGTGATCTTGGGCTGCAGCTCGCTTTCCTGGAGCTGCGCGCCCAGGATGCGGGTGACGGCGTCCCGGTCGGCGACGGGGTCGTACCCGGCGACGCGGACACTGCCGCCGTCGGGACGCCGCAGTCCCTCCACGCACTCGACGGTCGTGGTCTTGCCGGCACCGTTGGGGCCGAGGATCCCGAAAATCTCTCCATCCTCGACGCCGAAGGACACGCCGTCGACCGCCTTCTTGTCCCCATAGGACTTGCGCAGGTCGCTGACTTCAATGACGGGCATGTGCCGAGCATGCAGTGGCCAGGCAGGGCCGGATATCAGCCTTCTCGCTCGAATGCGCATCAGCCGATCGGTTGATGGCGGCGCACGAAGTCGGGCCCCGACGTTCTGCTGCCGAACCCCTGTGCCGTGGCAAAGGTCGTCACCCACAGCCCCCGCCACTGGGGAAAGCCCGTATCACGCAGGTTCGCCACGGTTGGGACGGAGTTAATCCCTTCTGCGGTACGTACCGCGCCGAGCGCCACCACAGACAGCCTGACCAGGGAATCAGCCGCTTAGCGTTGTTTTTCCGCGAGAACTACCGGGAACCCATGACGGACTTGCCCGCGGGCTCGGTGCAGGGCAGGCGCCGGACGTCCGGATCTGGAACGGGCAGGTGCGCGAGGACTCGCGTGCCGCGACCAAGAACCGGCCCCTGCTGCAGCAGGCTCTGGCCGCAGGTCTGGACGACGCCCGTGCCCGCATCGACGACGAGCTGGCCGCGGCCAGCAAGGTCGGCACACGCCTGGTCACGGTCCTCGACGACGACTACCCAGGCAACCTCAGGGTGATCGGCAACCTGCCGCCGTTCCTCTTCTACCGCGGCGAACTCGATGAGCGCGACGCCCGCTCCATCGCAGTCGTCGGCACCCGCCGGGCCTCTGAGGCGGGCTGCGCCGGGCGGCCCGAATGGCCCGCGAACTCGTCGAGCACGACGTCGTGATCGCAAGCGGCCTCGCGAAAGGCGTCGACGCCACCGCCCATCAGGCCACCCGCACGGCTGGCGGCCGGACGTTCGCCGTCATGGGAACCGGCATCGCCGCCGCCATCTACCCGGCGGAGAACCGGCCGCTCGCACAGGCCATCCTGGGCGCGGGCGGGGCTCTACTGAGCCAGTTCTGGCCCACGAGCCCGCCAGCGAAGTACACCTTCCCACGCCGCAACGTCGTCACGTCCGGCACCACCCTGGGCAGTGTCGTCATCGAGGCCTCCAGCACATCGGGCGCCAAGATGCAGGCCCGCCTGGCCGCCGAGCACGGCAAGCTCGTCTTCCTGCTCCGCTCCCTCGCCGACACCCAGCCCTGGGCCAAGAAGATGCTGGACGAGGGCCCGGCGATCCTGGTCACCGCCTCCAGCGACATCACCGACCGCCTCGGCCAGGCCGCGGACATCCAGGCCGCCGGCCAGCAGCGCCAGCAGCTCGCCCTGGCCGGCCTGTGACGGCAGGTCTCCCGGATCCGGCAGGCTTCCCCGACTGCCCGGCATGCGCCTACCGCATCACCGGCACCGCCCGCCTGTGCTCCGACTGCGCCGGTCGCACCCTCCAGCCCGTCGCCGAGCCTCACTGCCCGGTCTGTTCCCAGGCCCTCGCACCCGGCAGGGCGTGCAGCAACCAGGTGTGCGCCCTGCCGGAAGACGAGCGAGGCTTCTCCCGCGTCGACGCCGTGGCCATGTACTCCGGAGCTCTGCGCGACAAGATCCACAAGCTGAAGTACGACGGGAGGACCGGCTGGGCGATGATCTTCGGCCGGCTCCTCGTCGGCTGGATGGAAAGCCACCCCGAGGCGATGCACGGTGTCGGCTACGTCGTCGGCAACCCAACCCACTGCGGTCGTCAGCCCATCCAGCACATCGAGGCGATCATGGACGCCGCCTACACAGAAGACGTGACCCGAGCCATTCCTCTCAGCCTGTCAGGCGGTCACCGGCTGGTGAAGCACGCCGAGACGGTCCGGTCCACCGCACCCTTGCCGAGGAGCGCGCGGCCGCCGCAGCCCATGTCGCCGCCCTGACCTGGACCGGAGCCCTCCCCCGCGACATCAAAGGGGCCACCATCCTCCTCATCGGCGACGTCTTCACCAGCGGATCTCAGCTCCAGCACGTCGCGCGCTGGCTCCGGGTAACCCGCGCCGCCGACGTCCGCGGGCTTGTTCTCGCGCGCGTCCCCTGGGGTGGATGACTCCGCTGGAGCTGCACCGATCGCTACGCGCCGCCGAGGTCGCTACCCAGGAGCGCGTGGGATCGCCGATGAACTGGGCACTCATCGCCCTCATGGCCAGGCGGCTGACCCAGAAGAAGCCCGTCTCCGAGACACCCACCGGGTGATCTATCGCTGCACACTCTTGGATAGGTACATCGACGACACTCCATAGCCATTGCGTTGATACATGGCAATGGCCCCCTCGTTGTCCCCAAGGACGTTCAAATTGAGCGAGGTCTTGCCCTCGTGGGCAACGAGCTCCTCGGCAGCGGCGAGGATGGCGGAGCCGTATCCGCGGCGCCGAAACTGCGCGAAGACATGGAGGTCGTACAGCCAGGCTGAGCTAGCAGTACCCGTAGAAGCTTGGTGCGGATCCGGGCCAATCCATGCGGTCCCCACAACCTCGCCTGAACCGTTCTCCGCCACCACGAGATGATGACCAGCTGTGTCGAGCCCGTCCGGAAGGTACTGAGCCGTGCCCTGATGAGCCCGCTCTCGCGCCAGCTCTTGGGGCATCAACTTGCCGAGTTCACGAGCCGTCTCGGCTTCACGATGCTCAGTCGCCACCTCGTATTCCGAGGGCGTCATTTTCCGCAAGGTCACCTTCTGCACGTCCATGCCACCATCTTCAACTGATCACTGGTGACAGCGATACCGAGTTTCCAAACCCGACAGCCACAACTTGACCGGCTACGCCGCGCGGCCGACCATGCGGTCATCCGAGCTCAGGATCAGGCGCTCCTTTCCTTCACCACGGACGGTGACGATCCCGAGGAAGTGCGGGCCTTGTTCGCCCATCTGAGGGCGGACGCTGTGGCGCGTTCGTAAGGGGCCAGCCGCGCACCGGTCTGTGCCGCACTGTCCGCAGCGCCTGCTTCTCTGCACCAAGAGGTCCCATGTGGTCCAATCAGGGACTGGTGCTCTGGGGATAGGAAGCGGCGATGAGGGTCGTGTTCGTGCACGGGGCGTGCGTGCGGGACGGGTCGTGGTGGTGGCACCGCACCGCCGAGCTGCTGCAGGAGCGAGGAGTGCCGAGCGTGGCCCCCGCGCTACCGAGCTGCGGCGAAGTGGGCCTGCCCGGTGGCATCGGCGGACCTGGGCTGCCCGAGGATGTCGCCGCGGTGCGGCAGGTGCTGGAGGACAGCGCCGAGCCGACCGTCGTGGTCGCCCACAGCTACGGCGGCATCATCACCGCGGAAGCCGCCGCGGGAATCGCCTCGGTACGCCACCTGCTGCTGGTCTCCAGCTACCTGCCCGAGGTCGGGCAGAGCCTGTCGGAGTTCGGGGACGGCGGCCCCGCCCCGTTCCTCGACGTCGATCCCGACGCCGGCACCTTCGGGGTCCGCCCCGAGCTGCTCGTGGACACCTTCCTGCAGGACTGCGACCCCGAGGTCCAGGCACAGGCGGCGGACCACCTCGCCCGGCAGAGCGTGCACGTGACCGGCCAGCCGGTCGGGGCGGCCGCATGGCAGCAGCTGCCCTCCACGTACCTCGTCTGCGCCCAGGACCGGGGCACCCCGCCGCGGCTACAGCGCGAGTTCGCCCGCCGAGCCGACAGTGTCGTCGAACTCGACGCCGGCCACCACCCGTTCCTGTCCCAGCCCGACGCGGTCAGGGACCTGCTGCTGAGCCTGTGACGGCGGCCGCGGACGAGCCGAGTCGGCAATCCGAGGACCAAGAGGCCGTCGAGCTGACCGCCACGTTGGTGCAGTCAACTGAGCCCGGTGCGCGGACGGCAGATGGACGCCGCCGGTGCTGCTACCGCGGCCGCCGCTGTGCCTGTGCCAGGGCGGCCTGGCTGCCAGTTGTGCACTGCTGGGCGAGCGTGTGCCGTCCGGCGCGGTGCAGGGGGTGTGGGACAGCTCCTCGGAAGCTCTCTGCCTGGTTATAGCTCGAAGTGGAGGTTGAGGAGGTCGGTGAGTTCCACTTCGAGGCTGTGGGCGCGGCGGCCGGTGTCGCGGAAGTAGACCTCGCCCAGGGCTTCGGCGGCGATCTGGCGGAGCTGGTCGTCGGTGAGACCAGCCTCTCGTGCCTGGAGGAGGCGGGCGGCGTGGTGTGGGGGCAGGGCGAGGGTGAGGTGACGCACGCGGGCATCGTCGGTGCTGCCGGGGGCGGCGGTGTAGCCGAACCTCGCCTGCACATCGATCATGATGCCGCCGGTGGTGGCCGCGGCCTGCTTGGCCCTGGCTTTGATCTGCGGCTGCCAGCGGGCACGGACCTCACGCTCGAGCCGGTCGGCGAGCTGTGGCCGGGGGGTTGTGATCTGGTCTTTCACGTAGCGTTCGACGGTGCGCTGGCTGATGCCGAGCAGTTCGGCCACGCGCCGGGTGCTGCGCTGGCGGACCAGGTAGCGCATCTGCGCCCCGGCCGAGGTGGGTGCAGGGTGCGTGAACGCGCCCTGCACCGCCTTGTCGAGTTCTTCTCCGACGGTGACCATCGCCGCCTGCTCTCCTACTCTCAGGTGTCCTTGGCACTGACCTCGCCGGTCTTGATGTAGCGGGCCAGGTTGGCGACCTTGCCGTCGCCGACGAGCTGTTCGAGCACGTCCGCACCCCGCAGCACACCCTCGTGCTCGACCATCCCGGGTGACACCCCCGCCGGAAGCTGCCCGGCACGGTCTTGCCGCCGGCGTCGTGAGGGAGGGCGTGAAGCGGGCTGGGTCCGTGGCTGCGTACACGGCGCAGTCCGAGGACTGCGACCGGGTAACGGCCGGTGGCTGCCGCCATGGTGAGCATCTTGCGGTGCATGTTGATCCGGGCCCGAGCAGGTAGCCGGCCGCGAGCGCGGGGACGGCCGTTGGTGACGATTACGCCCATCACGCCCAGCGCATGCCGATGGCGGACAGCTGCTCCGCCCGTTGGGGCGACAGTGTGGTGGCTCTGCTGCGCTGGTTGTTGATCCATGCCCCGAGCTTCAGCTGTCGCTCCTCTTGGTCCTTGCCGCTGCCCCTTCCCGTCGCCGACGCCGTTCGTTTCGGTGTGTTTCCTCGGCACTCGCAGGTGTCCTTCACGCTCGGTTCCGGCCGCCGAAGCCCCGGCGCGCCGGCCCCGTGCCCCAGGGAGCCGCTCCCTGCCCTCAGCGCGCCGTGGCCGCGGCGCGCTCCGCAGCGCGGGCACGACGTTCCTGATCTCGTCGTGATGGTCGGCGACCCAGCCGAACAGCTGCATGACGATCTCGTGCTGGTCGCGGCCGAGCGGGGCGAGCGCGTACGCCACGCGCGGCGGCACCTCGGCGTAGGCGGTGCGCATGATCAGGCTGTCCTCCTGGAGCTGGCACAAGGCCGGAAGCGATGGCGCGGCAGCGGTCTGCGAACCAGCAGCTCGGGAGCCGCCTCACCGGTCCCGGCCAGGCCCCGGCTGCAGGTGCCAGACGGTCACCCACCGCGCGGACTCCTTCAGCTCCACCGCGCGGTGCCCCACCAAAGACCAGCGGCTCAGCAACGGCGCCAGTGGCGCCTCGTACAGCCGGACATACCCGGCACCGCCCAGCCACCACAGCACCCACCCCGGCGGCACCCGGTCCACCAGCACCTGCCCATCGCCCACTGCCCGCCAGAGGGCCAGCGGCCAGGAGGCCGGCCCAGCGCTCCCGCTGCGGACCCACCAGCTCGTGGCCTGCGCGGCCCTCCGCCACCGCCAAGGCCGGCTGCAGGGTGAGCCGCTGGCGGTACGCTCACGCATCCTCGGCTCCCCGTGCGCGGGTATCCCCACGCCCCCGTCCATCAGGCCCACCAGACCCACCGGGACATGCCGTGATGACGAATGCGGGGACAGGGCCCTGACCGGTGGAGTCTCACTCGTCGGCTCGGGCCGGCTCCTTCAGCCGGTGCGAAGTCCCGTGTCAGTCCGTCAGGTGCTCCGCACAGCCGATGTCAGTGGGGTCGGGAAGGTTCGCAAGGTAGGACTGCTCGTCGATTTCCCGGTAGCCCAGTGTGCGGTACGTGCTGTCGTCGCGCAGGTTGTACACCACTTGGACGCCTGCGCCCTCCTTGGCGAAGTAACGCGGCTGCGGACCTGTGGCCAGGGGCGGGGCCCCGGAGGTGTCGTCACTCATGTCGCTCTAGTCGGAGATCTTGTGCCACGAGATGCGAGGCGCTCGCAACTCGATGCTCTGCACCGTGCTGTCTGCGGCCACGCGGCCGTTGGCGCGCCCCACCACGCGGACGTTGGCCTGGTTGCCCACGACCACATATGCCGTGACGGAGCCCTGGCCAGTGTGGCAGGCCTGGTAGCCATTCCCGGCGGGGGGAAAGCCGTACTGGTGCTGGACCACTCCGGAGCCGAACAGAAAGCCGACGCCGTCGCGCTCAAGACCGAACGTGATCCACAAATTGGTGCTGTACCGGGCGGTGGCACAGATCTGACCGACCGCCATCGCCGTCACGTGGTACACGCCCGGTTCCGGCAGCGTCGCCACGCAATCGGTGGGCGTCCACTCACCGTTGAGCGGCAGCGTCCCGGTTCGTGCCGCCGGCGCGTCCGTACACGGGGGTGAGCCGGGCGCCGATGGTCCACGTGTCCGGGCAGTTCTCCCCACCGCTGTCGATGACGTCGATGTCCACGGATCGGGTGGGTCCGATGTTCGCGCCCCGGTCGATCCCCGTGAGTTCCGTCCGCGGGACGCGGAGTCCGTTCTGCGTACAGGCGAGTGCGTTGCACTGGTCCTGTTCGATGACGGGCTCCGGTTGGTAAGGGGTATTGGGGTCGCCCGTCCCGGTGACCGAGATGCAGTCGGTGCTAACTATTGCCGTTCGCTGAGGAGGAGGCATGGCACATCCTTGAGTATCTGTCCGGAAGAGGTGAATACGAGGAGTCACCCTGGGCATCGCCTCGTACCTCGGAATTGGGATTCGCGCAGCCCGCCCACAACAGCCCTGAGGTAATTCTTCGAATTACTGGTTGCGAAAGGGTATTTATCATTATTGTATGAAGACGCGGCTTGCACAGAGCCTGTGACGTCTGTGAAAACTGAGGGAGGTTCCTGGCTCCGGACGAACGAGTGCCCGGCAGGTACCGCCGGAGGACGGCGACACGGTGTCCAGCTTCCTGAACGTCCGTGTCGCCGACATCGCCGCCTTCTATGCCGACGCGGTCGCCAAAGGCGCGGAGTTCCTCACCGAGCCCCTCGACCGCAAGGCCGAGCTGCGCTGCTATCTGCGCGACCCCGACGGCTACCTCATCGAAGTCGGCCAGGCCACCGGCATGCTCCAGGGCATCTTCGCCGACCGGCCCGCCACCTCCGGCCACTAGCGCCGTCCGACCAGGTCAGGGGGCGCGTACCTCGTCGATCTCGGGGCGGCCGTGCGCTGGCCGTGGACGCCGGCCGGGCCCTGCGCGCCGTGCACGCTGCCGCCGGGCTGAGCGTCCCCGCACCCCGCTCGCCGACGGGAACGAGGTGGACCTGGGCGGGCTGGCCCTGCGGGCCATGGCCGCGCCCGCGGCATCCGGCCGGCCGGGCCATGGTGTGTCCCCCGGCTGCTGCCGTGGCCACGGCGATCACGCACAGTTGGTTCAGGCGGCGGGAGGGCCCGGAGGGGGCGGAGGAGTCCCGGGCGCTGTAGCAGCCGGGACAACGGGCGGTGCTGCTGGGGAGCCCGGGCGTCGGGGGGAACGGAGACCGAGGACGGCCACCCCGGTCTTATGACCGACGACCCGGGCGCCGGCCGCGAGCCGACGCTCGACCACCGCGGCCTGGACCCGGTAGGTGGTCTCCAACGAGAGCCCCGGCCAACGGAAGGTCAGCGCGTTGATCGGGACCCGCTCGTACTCCGCCGCCAGCAAAGCCGAGGCCGTAGCGGCGACCCAGCTCTCATCCTGCTCTTCCATGACGATCCCTCCTCGGGGCATGGGGCATCACATGCGGTTCGCGGACTTGGGCACGGGAGTAGATCCGGGGGGCGGCACTGGGGTCGACCGCCAAGCTCGGGCCTGATGAAGAGTCAACCGGTGGACCCCTCGGAGCGCTACGGTGATGGACAGGCCAAGCGGTATATCGGGTATATCCGGGGGCAGAGGGCTCATGACCACCCGCACGCCCAACATCCAGCTCAGTGCCCTTGTCGCTGAATCCGGCCTCACCTATGAGGCTCTGGCCAAGGCAGTCTGCGCGGTTGCGGCCGAATGCGGCGCGCGCTTACGCACGAACAAGTCCAACGTGCAGCATTGGCTCAGCGGATCCCTGCCGCGTGGCGACACACCGCGCTACCTCGCCATCGTGCTCTCCCGGCGCCTGGGCCGCCTCCTGACCCCCGCCGACCTCGGCCTGCCCTCCCCAGCACAGGCCGAGAGTGACACCATCGGACTGTCCCTTACAGGCGACCCACTGGACGCCCTGCTGCCGATGTGGAGGTACGAGTTGGACCGCCGCCGCCTTCTGACGGCCTCCGCCTACTCCGTGGCAGCCGCGGCCTTACCCCTCAGCCACGTTCAGGACATCGCCGCCCGCACCGCAGCCGCCCGCACCGGCCACACCGTCGGCATGGCCGAGGTCGCAGCCGTCCGCGACATGCTCCACGCCTTCTCCGAGATGGACGAACGCCACGGCGGACAACACGGCCGCAGCGCCCTGGTCGCCTACCTCCGCGACGACATCGCCCCGCTGTGCCGGGCGCGGTTCCATACCGACGAAGTCCGCCAGCAGATGCTCTCCGCCGCCAGCCGCGGCGTCCACCTGCTGGGCTGGAAGAGCTACGACGCCGGCCAGCAAGGACTCGCCCAGCGCTACTACCTCCAGTCCTACGCCCTGGCCGCCGAATCCGGTCTTCGTGGGCACGCCGAATTCGTGATGCGCACCATGGCCATGCAGGGCCTCAAACTCCACCGCCCCGAGCACTGCCAGGGTCTGGCCGAGACCGGCCTGAACCGCGCCAAGGGACGGGTCGATGCCCAGACCGAAGCACTCTTCCGCGTCGTTCACGCCCACACCCTGGCCAAGAGCGGCAAGCGCCGCGCGGCCCTGGCCGAGGCCGAACACGCCCGCACCCTGCTGACCGGTGCCCCCGGCGACGACGTGCCGTTCTGGGCGCTGGCCTGGGGCCCACCAGCCGCCTCGGTCTACTCCCGGACCGCCAAGGTCCACGAAACCATAGGAGATCACCGGGCCGCCGCCGAGCACTACGCGCTGGCCGCCACGGCCCGCCCGGCAGACACCTATGCGCGCATCGTCGCCCTGGACCTGGTCGCGGGCGCGGAAATGCACCTCAAGCGCGGCAGCATCGAGCAGGCATGCGCCACCTGGCACCAGGCCATCGACCACATGGGTGGTGTCCGCTCCGTCCGCACCCGCAGGGCGGTCTCCCGGATGCGCGGCGACCTCGCACGCTTCCGGGCCCGCGGCCTGCGGTGCGTGACCGAGCTCGATGAACGGGGACGCGATGTCTTCGCCGGTGCCTGACCTCAGCGGCACCCTACGAAGCGGCGGACGATCGGCTCCAGGTAGTCCGCGTGCGGGCCGGCCAGACCGGATAGTTCGTCCGGTGACCGCACCAGGGCGATGTCGTCGAGTTCAGGTTCGCGGCCCTGGGCGCGCTCGGCTGCCGCAGCAGCGGTGAAAGCGGCGCGCAGCGTAGCCTCGGGATGGGCCGGGGCGAGGTAGGTCAGACCAACACTGCCGTTCTCACCGCGGGTGATGACCCACAGGTTCAGCTCCTCGCTGGCCGTACCGACCCCCAACTCCTCGATGCGCTGATGTAGTAGTGCCCGCCGTGTAACGCCACGGAGGCCGCGGTGGATACTCCAGCGAGCGAAGCCGTCTGCCTGGACGCGGCCTGAAAGCACTATCTCGATGCGCGGGCCGCGCTCAGCTCATCAGTCCGTTCCATCCAGCTCGCTGGCACGGGCGAGACCGTCCACTCGGCGTCGATGGCTTCCCGTTCGGCGGCCCAGCGGTGGAGGCTTTCGCGGATCTCGCGCAGCTTTTCCGGGTTGTCGGCTGCGGAGGCTTCCACGATGGCGAAGCCGGTGCTGCCGTCCGGGCCGGGCATCTCCACCACCCGGTGGTCCGCGCCGCCGATGATCAACATGGCAAGGAGCGTCGCCATCTCGCGCTGCATCTCCGGCGTGAGTTCCGCCTGCTCGTCCTCGTCGCCGAAGATGCCTTCCCGGCCCTTGCCAGCAGGTGCGCCGACTCGTGCACGAACCGGGCCAGCCGCTCGTACTGCCCAGGGTCTTTGCGCGCCTTGAGCGCCTTCATGTACAGGGAGATGGCCTCGACCCGGTCCAGCCCGTCGTCGTCCCCACTCTCGCCGTTCATTTCCTCAGCGTGCTGCCCCTGGCGAGCCGGCGTCCAGGCCCCTGCACAACCGCACCGCTCCGGAGGGCCGGCCATGCCTGGCCACCCGTTCGCCGCCCTGCACCGCAGGCGATGACGAATGCCTTCACCGAGGCGGAGAACCGCCCTCAACCCGGGCTACTGCACGCCGAGGCCTCGCGCCCGGCAGCGCACGAAACAGTGCCCCTGCTGTGTTCTCGGAGGGGGCGAATCGGCGCACCACTGCATGTGCTCCGTGCGCGCAGCAACCGCCATCGACCGGTGGCTATCCGGCGGCTCCGACCGCCTTGAGGGGTGTGGTGCTGAAGCGGTGGTCTTCGCGGTGCCCAGTTCAGCGGGACTTGCGGCACGAGGAAGCGTCGCGGGTCGGCCGACCATGCCGAACGCTACGACGGGGGCCTGTTTCTGGCCACCGGACGCACCGCGCAGCTCACCTCGCCTGGAAGAACAGGCTTCCTGGAGAGGCTGATCACGAAGAGTGCCGGGTGCCGGAGGTACCTGGAGGGCAGCGAAGGAGACGGCGGTCCGGGTGCATACATTCAGGTGCCACTGGTAATCCATCTCATCGAACCGAGCGAAGGGCCCGCGTCCTGAACATCACGTACGAGTTCCGAGTGCGATGTATCGCCGGAGAAGCCACCCGACGACAGCTCCCTCATGCCGACCTCAACACGAACGTGACCACCGAAGAGGGGTGCCGCACAGACCTCGTCCGTCATCCTGCGAGCGAACTCGTCACCGCTGAACTCGCCGAACAGGAGCAGCGGATCACCCATGGGGGTTTGATGAGTGTCGGCAGGGAATGGCATGACAAGCGCTTCAGGAATTCAACTTTAGGGTGCCTTTATCCTGAACGGCAAAAGCCGTCAAAAAGAGAGGAAGAGGTAAGTGCGGATTCTCCTGACAGTCGATTTCGGTGAAGCGACATTCAGCGAGGAGATGGAATGGCCTGATGGCCTCCGATTCCCCAACAAGGGCGAGAGGCTTTGGCTAGGGAAATCCGTCAAGGGGGCAACGGTGAGGGACTGGATAACCCAGCTACCTCATCCCGGTGACGGGCCTCAGGTGCATTTGTTGGCCCAGCTCGACCAGCCATGCACATTGGAGCAGGTGCGTGCTCTTGTGGGTGAGTCGGCTGCCGGGCCTTGACCCCGGATGTTGGACTGGGGGGGGGTAGACCGTCGACTGCACTGTGCTCGATTCGGGTCCCGGCCCCACGGACCTCAGATACCGCTGCAGCGCGCTCGTGTGCGGCATGGCAGCCGCCCAGGAGGACTTAGCGAGCCCTCCGCTGCTCTCGCCCGACTCCGGCGCCGCGGCGGTGTCCTCCTGCTGCATCTGCTCCAACAGCTCTCGGATCGCTGCTTGGGAGGTGTTCGGCGCAGTTGGCCCGTGATCGGACAGAAGCGTCGGCGACGCAGCCCGTCCTCACCGTTGTCGGTGGAGAAGAGCATCTTCACCGGCCATACGCACGCCACCATCGTCGCGGACTCGCCGTCTTCGGCGAGCGCAAGGCCCTGCAGCAGCCACCGTATCCGCGCGGTATACCAGACCTCCCCCTCGATCACATGCCCGGTCACGCTGTTGAATGACAGCAACTCCACCCCATTCGGTGGGCTCAGCCATGCCCGCCACCGCACCGCCTCGTCATCCGGGCCACAGCCCGGGTAGCTCACGGACGCCGCCATCTCGGGATTCATGTGGGTGAACGCGGCTTGTGCGACGCCTTCGCGCGCCACGGTCGAGCACGGCAGTGCCTCCGCGGCCGTCTTCGCCGTCTCTCCAGAGAACTCGGCGAACTCCTCGATGACCTGGTCGAAGTTGCGCAGATAGGTCAACCGGCCCTCAAGCCCGCGACGTCTTCGTCCATCGGCGACGGGTAGACATTCCCACCCCCGAAGTCCTTGCTGTTGTCCGTCACGAAGCGGACATGCTCATCGGGGTGATTCTCCAAGAACCCCAGGAGGGAGAACCAGATGGCCGCATCGCGACCGCCCACCTTTCCTTCCCGGGTCAGCTGGGCGGGGGCGAGCGCCAGCGTCTCCCGGGCCAGCGCACGGCGCGCCGCTTCACCACTGGTGTCGATCACCTCAAAGATGACGCGGTAGTCCCTGCGCCAGTGCTCCTTCAACCGCTCGAGATCCAACCGCTCCAACGAACTTTCCAGCTCTCACGGAACATGCTTGCGCAGCTTCGCCAGGACACTCTGGGCCGCTTGGTACAGCGCCGGGTACCCCTCAAGGGCCTTCTGCGCGGCCATCTCCTCCAGCACCATCCAAGGGATCGCCGCCCCCGCGCCCTGCACCGCCAGGCCGCGTGAACGAGTTCATGGACAACTGGACCGGTGAAGAGGGGCGCCCGGGACCCGGCCGACCCGGAGCCATGGAACGCATCGGTGCCATCGAGGCCCGGCTGGAGCGCGCCGAGCACGAGCTGTGCTCCAACTCGGGCGGGAGCTTGTGGGACGCCGTCGAATTGGCGAACCAGCGCTGGGCACGCCGGTGTCCACAGGAAGCCGGCGAGGCTACTGAAACTCCGGACGAGACCCCCGGCGAACCGCCGCCGGCCCTGGCGCCGAGAGGTCCCTGACAATCCGCCCGCCCCCACGGCTTCCGGGGGCGGGCGGTCTTCGTTCCAGGGCTTGTCCGTCCAGCATGACCATCGCAAAGCACCGCAGCGTGGTCGACTTGTGCTCTACGCTGCTCGACCGACTCGCGCGGCCTCTGGCGGGTGGATTCAGGCCGGCTGCTGGTGTTCTACTTTTTTGCCGGGCGCATGTAGGTGCGGGAGACCGGTGTTCGGCCTGGGAGGGTCACCGGGAATTCGAGAATGTGCCCGCCACCCTGTGCACGGTAGACGCGGTACCTGTCCTGACGGAACCAGTCGCCGATGGCAAGATCCCCGTCTGTGGGACCCACCTGGTAGCTGCCGCTTGCCGCCTTGCTGTAGGACTGGGACCACTTCGTGCTGGTCTTCACGTTCAGTCCCTTCTCGATTGTGGTGCTGACGCTGGCGCTGAATCCCTTGATGCCGAAACCTGCTTCCGCGGTGACGCTGGCATTCAGCGTCCGGTCCACCTCTGAGGCGGCTTCCTTTGTGGTGCCCTCGGTGGTGGCCCAGGTGTGCGTATGGGTGGTGTGGGCGGGGTATACCTGCCATTTGACCTTGTGCCAGCTGGACCAGCGGCGAATGATGTAATAGGGGCTGTGTTCCCCTTGCCATTGCACGGCGTGGCCGTGGTCGTTGGCGACGAGGAAGTAGGGTACGGCGACTTCGCCAGCGATCTTCCAGGGGGTGTTTTCTGGCGGGTCAGAGTAGTCGGTCAACTCGGGGGCTTCGAGTTGGGGAGGCTCCACCCGGCCCAGTTTCGCCACTTCGGGGAAGCCATCAGGCTGTTCGTCGAAGTAGTAGGTGGTCGCGTCCTTGCGGTCGTCCACGAACTCAATTGTGTCGCTGTGCGACTGGGCGTATTGCGCTTGTGCGCGGTTCCATAGAATCCACCCGTCGTTCTCCGTTGATCGCTCAATGCGCCAGATGCTGCCGTCCCTTTTGTCGTCCGGGATTTCGCTGACGGGGACGTCCTGGACCTGCTCATTGTCGACGTCGGCCCACAGGACATGACCGGGGAGAGAACCAAAGTTACCGCCACCCCCGACAGGCCGCACGGAGGCGAGGATGAGACAAGAATCAGCCTCATCAGCCCAGTGGATGACATACTTTCCGGATAGTTCCGAGTCTGTGTCCCAGTAGTTTCCGTACCAGTATTTCGCGGTCTCTTCTTGCTGCGTCCTGAATGTGTAGATGTTGCCTATCTTCGGCAGTGCCATGAACACCTCCGCGTGCTGGGCCACTTCCGTAGGCCGCTTCCTCTGTGACGGCGAGTCAACTCGTGCAGTGGCTGCCCGAGGGAGCCGAGGAAATCCCCAGGATCACAGGTATCACCCAAACGAGTGATCGAAATCAAGCCGCTGAAGCCGTCTACCGCGAACGCGCAACACCACCTGACCCAACCGTTCATGACCAGGGCTTGAAGTAGCCGCGCTTGCACCAGCGCGTGTTGAGCGCCCGGCAGCCCTCGTACAGCAGCCAGGCAACGTGCTCCCGAGTTTGACCAGTCCGGCAAGTATCGGGTCTCTGGTGTGGGTTGGGGTGAGGGTGTGGTGCTGGGCTGTGGGTCGCGGGGTCCTGCCGCCCCGGCACAGGGGACACTCGACTTCGATTGACCCCGCTGTCGGTCCGTACGCGGCTATGTCCAGTGCATGGCGATGGCGGAGAGTTTCTGGGTCCGTTCCGGGGACAGGGTGGTGGCTCTGTTGCGTTGGTTGTTGATCCATGCCCCGAGCCGGAGTTGGTGCTCTTCCTGGTCCTCGCCGTCGCCACCACCGACGACGATCCGCTCTACGTGCTTGCGCGGTACGCGTAGGTGTCCTTCGCGTTGGTAGAACTGTCGGGCGGCGGCGTAGTTGAGGGCCCATTTGTCGGCCTGGCTTCGGCGCGGTTTGGGTTTCTCGTCGTCGGTCGCGGGTTGGATGTCGAGGATGTGCTGGCACATCCATTGCTGGACGGTGGTGAGGTTGTCCCAGCCGTGGCGGACTGAGCGGACCCAGCGTCCGAGGTCTTCGCCTTGGTGTACGACGTCGCCCGGCGACGTGGGCAGTGTGCGGCCGGCCTCGAGGTGGAGCCGGACGAGGTGGAAGGCGCGTTGCCATTCGACTGGCCAGGTGGGGCACCAGGCCGGGTCGATGTCTTCCAGCTGCTCGCGCCGCTCCTCCGGCATGGCGCCAGCCGCTGACTTCACGGGCAGGCCTTCGGCGCGCCGCTGTTCGATCTGTTGGGTCTTCCGGGCGGCGGCCCGCGCGTTCTTCAGCCAGATGCCCACCCGGTAGCCCTGGTAGGTGGCGTCCAGCGGCGCCAGGAGGTGCCCGTGCTCGGCGGCCCATCCGCGCGCGGCGGCCAGGCCCTCTTCCCATGCGACGTCGAAGTGCGACCACACCATGCCGAGCTTCTCCAGCTGCTGGACGCGGTCGATGTCCATGTCCCCGCGGGCGTAGAACCTTCGGGCGTCGGCGATCCACTGGCCGAGGGGGAAGCCTGCGAGGGAGGCCGGCCACTCCTCGGTCTCCGCGTCCTGGTCCTCCCCACTGGGCACGCGGTAGGTGAAGGGCACCTTGAGGTGGCCGTGCTCGCGGGCGTAGAGGGCGGCGGCTTCTACACCGCGCCGCCAGTGTTGGTGTTCGGGGTTGAGGACGCGCAGGTTGATGAACGCGGCCAGCTGTGCGGGGTCGCGGGGTGTGGAGAATTTCAGCAGCTGCCGCGCGGGCGCCGACGGGCCACCAGCCGCGGTCTCCTCGCCTGGGCCCTCGGGGCCCCCGCTGCGGGTCTGGACGCCTCTGACGCGGCTTTGCGCCTGCTGGGGCGCCAAGGCCTCCACTATCCGGGTGTCGTGTGCTCTGAGGGCTTCCAGGAGTTTCGCGAGCCCGTCGAATGCCCGGCTGGTGAGCATGTTGTCCGCTGTCTCCCCGGGCTCCAGCAGCACGGGCACCACG
Source organism: Streptomyces oryzae (assembly GCF_017676365.1). Lineage (GTDB taxonomy): Bacteria > Actinomycetota > Actinomycetes > Streptomycetales > Streptomycetaceae > Streptomyces > Streptomyces oryzae. The sequence goes on along the minus strand of NZ_JADKMA010000026.1, from coordinate 1,568 downwards.
AGGCGGGCCGTCTTGCCCTCTCCTGGCTGCATCCGCAGCGCCCGCCCGACGGCCTGGACCAGGTCGGGCATGGAGCCGCGCACGTCCGCGAAGTACACAGAGTCACAATTCCGGGTGTCCACCCCTTCGCCGAGCACCTTCACCGAGCTGAGGAAGCTCTTCTCCACGAGGGTGCCGTCTGTGGCGGTCCCGTCGGTGAACTCGGCCAGGATTTGTTGCCGGTGGTCCGGTTTGTGGTCGCCGCACAGCCAGTTGGCCCAGACCGTGCGCGGGTAGAGCTCGGGGTCGGTGTCGTGCAGCTGGGCGGCGACGTCAAGGAGCCCGGCCGCGAAGGCTTCGGCCTCTTTGACGACGTGGTGGAAGACGAGCGTGCGCCCGAAGCCCTCCTCGGCCGACGCCTTGAGCAGCGCGGTCTGGAGCGCGGCGAGCCGGGCCCCGCGGACCTCGTTCGAGCGCCCCTCAGCGCCCAGCAGTTGGGCGGCCTGGAGCTGGGTGTCGGTGATGTCCACGCACACCACCTGGTAGGGGGCGCAGATCCCGCGGTCGATCGCCTCGGACAGCGTCAGTGTGTAGCAGCGGGCCCCGAACGGCCCCTGCGGATCGTCCTCCATCGAGGCCACCAGCTCGCCCGGCGCGCCCTGCTCGGTGTCCTCGTCCAGCTGCCACAGCCGGGGCGTGGCGGTCATGTAGAGGCGGCGCAGGGCGGGGATGCGGGTGTTGTCGTGGACTACCGCCCAGGGCTTCCCGATCTGCCCCGAGGTCCGGTGCGCCTCATCGACCACGATCAGGTCCCACCCCGGAAGGCCGGCCTGGTGTGCCCGCTCCAGCGTGCCCAGCCCCAGCGAAGCGTACGTGGCAAACACCGTGACCTTGCCGAACGGCCGCACCCAGTCGACAAGCTCCTCCACATCAGTGGTGTTGGGGAAGGACACCTCCTCACCCCGCAGCGAGGACACCCCGACCATCGGCCCTGTACGGCCCCCCTCGCGCCACGCGGCCTCGGTCTGGGCAAGCAGGTCCAGGGAGGGAACGAGCACCAGCACACGCCCCGCGCGGAGCTCCTCAGCGCTGCGGGTGGCCACGAGCGTCTTGCCCGTTCCGGTCGCCATGATCACCTGAGTGCGGAGCCCCCGCCCGGGCACAGCAGAGCGTGCAGGCAACTCGAGCACCCGCAGCGCCGCGTCCACGGCCTCACGCTGGTGGGGACGAAGCTCCTTCACTGCCATTCCAATCTGCCTTCTCCCACAGGTCCTGCATGGGCCATCCTGCGCCAGGAAACGAGAAACCTGCACGTAAAGGGGCATGCGATCAGCTACGGCGAACCTCGCCGGAACCGGCCACACCCCCCGGACCAATAACCGGGGGGGGGGGGGGGGGGGGGTGATCGGAAACCGGTCCCGCTCCCTCAATGGTGCTGCTACCCGAGTCCAGAGCCTATCTCCTATTCAAAGTGAATCACATATCCCCTGAAAGCTCTCGGAGCCGAGGCCGAAATTCTCCCACCGCTGCCCTATGGCCACCCGAAAACAGCCTGACGTCCAGTCACCTCACCCCGCACTCCCTCCGCC
>NZ_JADKMA010000269.1 GCF_017676365.1 Streptomyces oryzae | reverse complement strand
CTTCCCCTCTGTCACCTCCGCCCCGCCCCACCAGGCATCACGCACCCGGTGCATGCCCCTGGCACCCGCACACGATGACGGAGATGAGCCTGCCGCCCCCGCCCGGGATGGCGTGATTCTTACGGAATGGACTTCCGCAACGGGGACAGCGGCGACGCCGAGCGGGCCCGGCTCGCGGCGCTGCGCGACGGCGAACCACTGGTCGACTTCGCGGGCTCCTCCACCCCGTACATCGACTACCAGTCCATCGACGTCCTCCTCTCCCTCCAGCAGCCGCGCTCCGACGAACCCGCCGAGCTGCCCTTCTACGTCCTCGGGCAGGTCAAAGAGCTGCTGTTCAAGCTCCTCTACGAGGAGCTGGTGCGGGTGCGCTCGCTGCTGGACGCGGACGAGGTGCGGCAGGCGGTGTGGGTGCTGCGCCGCGTGCACCGGGAGGCCGCGCTGCTGTGCTCGACCTGGGACGTGCTGGGCACGCTCGCGCCCACCGAGTTCAACGCCTTCCGCGACAGCCTGGGCCAGGCTTCGGGGCTCCAGTCGTACATGTACCGGATGGTGGAGTACGTCCTGGGCAACAAGGACCCCCGGCTCGCCCGACCGCATCTGGGCGTACCGGGCGTGGCCGAGCAGGTGCGGCGGGCGCTGGAGGAGCCCAGCGTGTACGACGCCGCGCTGGCACTGCTGGCCCGGCGCGGCGCCGCGCTGCCCCCGTCCGTGCTGGAGCGCGACTGGTCGCGGCCGTACGAGCCGGGCGAGGCGGCGGAGCTGGCGTGGGCGCAGGTGTACGCCAACGGCAGCGCGCCGGACGAGGAACTGTTCTGGCTGGCCGAGGCCATGACGGACGTCGCCGAGGCGATGTGCCGCTGGCGGTCCCTGCACCTGCTCACCGTCGAACGGACCATCGGCACCAAACCCGGCACGGGCGGCACCCACGGCGTGGCCTGGCTGCGCCGGGTGAGCGAACACCGGTTCTTCCCCGACCTGTGGGCGGCACGGGGACGGATCTGACCACCGGGACCGGCGACGGGTGGCTCAGCGCACCAGCGGAGCGGCCGTCGAGACGAACGCCTCGATCGCCTCCCGGGCCTGCTGGTCGCGGCTGCTGTGCTCCTGCTGCTCCTCGGCGTAGGAGATCTCCTGCGTCCGGCGGTAGGCGAGCTCGGCGGCGCGGGCGACACCCGCCTCATCAGTGAGCAGCTTGACCCGGTAGAGCGCCTGCCGGGCGACCGTGCGCAGCCGGTGTGCCTCGTCACGCGCCTCCCGGAACGGCTCCCCGTCCGGATCCGCCGCTTTGCGGTACCAGCGCGCGGCCTGGCCATGGCGGTAGTCCTCCACCGCCGCCGCGAACGCGGTGTAGGTGGCTATCCACTCCTGGCGCAGCGCCTCGGAGCGGGTGAACTGCTCTGTGCGCCGGGCCGAGAGGCGCTGGAAGACGTGGGTGATCACCGAGCCCAGCAGCGTACCGCCGACCGCGACGACACTTGTCCAGATGGCTTCCACGGCCCCAGTCGAACACATGGAGCCCCCGGCGCGCCGGGGGCTCCATGCGGTGGCTCACTTCAGGCGGGTGCCCGTGGAGCGGAGATTGGCGCAGGCGACCTGGACGCGGTCGGCCATGCCCTTCTCGGCGGCCTTGCCCCAGCTGCGCGGGTCGTAGACCTTCTTGTTGCCGACCTCGCCGTCGACCTTCAGCACTCCGTCGTAGTTGCTGAACATGTGCGCGGCGACCGGCCGCGTGAAGGCGTACTGGGTGTCGGTGTCCAGGTTCATCTTCACGACGCCGTTGTCCAGCGCCGTGGCGATCTCCTGCTCCGTGGAGCCGGAGCCGCCGTGGAAGACGAAGTCGAACGGACGGCTGCCCGCCGGCTTGTCGAACTTCTCGGCGACTCCCTCCTGGAGGTCCTTCAGCAGCTCGGGGCGGAGCACCACGTTGCCCGGCTTGTAGACGCCGTGCACGTTGCCGAAGGAGGCGGCGAGCAGGTAGCGGCCCTTGTCGCCGAGACCGAGCGCCTCGGCGGTGCGGACGGCGTCCTCGACGGTGGTGTACAGCTCGTCGTTGATCTCGTGGGTGACGCCGTCCTCCTCGCCACCGGTCGGGGTGATCTCGACCTCGAGGATGATCTTGGCGGCGGCGGCCTCGGCCAGCAGCTCCTGGCCGATCGCCAGGTTGTCCTTCAGCGTCTCGGCGGAGCCGTCCCACATGTGGGACTGGAAGAGCGGGTTCTCACCGCGCTGCACCCGCTCGCGGGAGACCGCCAGCAGCGGACGGACGTAGCCGTCGAGCTTGTCCTTGGGGCAGTGGTCGGTGTGCAGGGCGACGTTGACCGGGTACTTCTTCGCGACGATGTGCGCGAACTCCGCGAGCGCGACAGCGCCGCTGACCATGTCCTTGCTGTACTGCCCGCCCAGGAACTCGGCCCCGCCCGTGGAGATCTGAACGATGCCGTCGCTCTCCGCCTCGGCGAACCCGCGGAGGGCGGCGTGCAGCGTCTGCGTCGAGGTGACATTGATGGCGGGGTAGGCGAACTTGCCCTCCTTCGCCCTGTCGAGCATCTCGTTGTAGATCTCGGGGGTTGCGATGGGCATCAGACCGCTCCTTGGGGTGTGCGTGGTGTGATCCGGCTTCGGCTCAACGGAACGACGTCATCGTCGTGCCCATCCTCCCAGACAGGGCCGGGTGCTCCAGACGCGGGTGTTCACGAATTCACTAAGTTCACTAAGTCTCAAAGGTGCCGTTTCACGTGAAACGGCGACGGGGAGCACCGCAGCCCCCTGCCCCCTGCCCCTCAGGCCAGCTCGAGGTCGTCCAAATCGAACGCGTATACGTACGGCACCCCGGCGCGCTCCATCGCCCCGGCCGCGCCGCGCTCCACGATGGTCGCCACGGCGACCACCTCGGCGCCCGCCTGCCGGGCCGCCTCGACGGCGGTGAGCGGGGAGTTTCCGGTGGTCGAGGTGTCCTCGACGATCAGCACCCGGCGCCCCGCGACATCCGGCCCCTCGATCCGGCGCTGCAGCCCGTGCGCCTTGCCCGCCTTACGGACGACGAACGCGTCGAGGCGCCGGCCGCGAGCCGCGGCGGCGTGCAGCATCGACGTCGCGACCGGGTCGGCGCCGAGGGTGAGCCCGCCCACCGCGTCGAAGTCCAGATGCGCTGTCGCGTCCAGCATGACCTGGCCCGCCAGCGGCGCGGACTCACCGTCCAGGGTGATACGGCGAAGGTCGATGTAGAAGTCGGCCTCCGCACCGGAGGAGAGGGTGACCCGGCCGTGCACCACGGCCTTGTCCTTGATCTGTCGCAGCAGCGCGGCGCGCACGTCGTCGTTCATGGGACCTCAGCCTATGCGTCCCCGGCCGGTGCCCCCCGCCGGCCATCGCCTGCCGCCTAGAGCCGCTGCCAGGCCCAGGTGGTCGTCAGCTCCAGCGGGTCGAGGGGGGTCACCTGGCGCGGGTGCGAGTTGAGCCCGTTCGGCGGGCCGCTCTGCGGCTCCACGCAGACGGCGTCCTCCGGCTCGTCGTACACCACGACGTACTCGGCACGGGACGTCAGCCGCAGCGACAGCTCCGACGGCCACGTCAGCGTGACATCGACACCGCCGGGCATCCCGAAGCAGTCGTCCCACGGGCCGGGCCGCGGCTCGATGCGGGCACCGGTCGGAATGTGGTCCTCGCCGCGCTCCTCCTGCCATTCGGGGGAGAAGTCGATCCGCACGTCCTCGCCGCCCCGGCCGAGGTTGCGCGCGAACCAGGGGTGCCAGCCGGCCTGGGCGGGGAAGGAGACGTCGAACGTCTCGACCGCGAGCTTCAGGGTGAGCGAACCGCCGTCCCCGGCCAGCTCGACGACCTGCGTAACCCGCCCCTCCCAGGGCCACGGGTCGGTCAGGTCGTAGGTGAACGACGCCTTGGTGGCGGTGGCGCCCGGTGCCTGGCGCCAGATCCCGTCGCGCACCGTTCCGTGGATGGCGTGCCCCCGATTGTTGAGCGGCAGTTGATACATCTCACCGCCGTTGCGGAAACGCCCCTGCGCGGTGCGGCCACACCACGGCGCCATCACGAACGAGCCGTACTTCGGCCCCTGACGCAGGAGTTCGGTGCCGCCCACCCGGAGGGAGGCGAGCCGGCACCCGTGCTGGGGTTCGATCGTCGCCTCGGTCCCCTGGGCACTGAGCACGACGGTCGTGGCTTCTGCGGAGGTGGGCAGATCAGTCATACAGCGACCATAACGGCGCTGTCAGCAACGCCGCCGCAAGACCCGCTGTCGACAACCCCCGCACCACGCAGCGGCACCGCCCGTCGCCGCGGCGCCCTCCCTCAGCGCTCTCCCTCAGCGCCTGCGCCGCAGTGCCCGGCCGAGGACGACCGCGCCCGCGACCACGGCAGCCGCGGCCGGGGCCGCCCAGCGCAGGGTGGCGGTCGCCGAGGCGGGCTCCGGGGCCGGGACCGGGGCGTAGCGGCCGCGCGGCGGGGCGTGGTCCACCTCTTCCGCACTGCGCCCGATCATCGTGCGCCGCGCGTGCGCTGCCTCCGCACCAAGTCCACCGGAGTCGCCGGGCACCTCGACTTCGCCGTAGCCCTCGCTCGCCGCCTCGGCCGCGTCCAGCTCCGACTCGTCGTCGCGGCCCAGCGACGAGGGCGGCACCTCCGTCTCGAACAGCGGGGTACGGTCCGGCTCGGGCTCCGGTTCCGGGATGCCGGGGATGGCCCGTTCGTTGTCGCCGGGCGCGCCGATGCCGCCTGCGACGGGGCCCTCGGCCTCCTCAGGACCCGCACCCTCCGGTCCTCCGCCGGACGTGTCCGCCTCCGGGCTGCCCGCCGGCGGCTCGTCGCGGATGCTGTCGCCGAGGGCCGCGGCGAAACGGTCGAGCAGCCGCACCCCCGCCGAGGTCGTGGTCTTCTCCTCGATCGCGGCGAGCCTGCCGGTGCCGGTGACCGTGCCGACGCACACCAGCGCGGTGCCCTCGCCGTCGTCCGCCGAGCGGGGCTCGACGGTCAGCGCGAGCTCGACGGTGCCGTCGCCGCGGGCCTCGGTGCCGCGGCCCGTCACCTCCAGCCGCTCCAGCGCGTCGGGCGCCGCCGCGCTGCCGGTGCCGCCGCGCGGGGTGAGGGAGAGGGTGCCCCGGTAGGTGATGGTCGAGCCGCCGATCCGTACCTTCAACCGCCCCGCGAGCTGCTCCGCCGACGGTTCGGCGCCCTCTTCCGGCTCCTGCTGGAATCCGGGTACGCAGCGGGCGACGCGGGCGCTGTCTGCGAGGGCGGCCCGTACAGAGCCGACGGAAAGCGGTACGTACACCTCGTGCTCCATGGGGCGGAGCCTATTACCCCTCGGTCCGCGGCACATATGACTGCGCCGCAAGATTTGGCCGCCGCCGTACGACCGACGCACGAACCGCCGTACCACCGCACGGGAAGTCACTCCGCATACCGGGGGTGCATCAAGGTGGAGGGCGGCACGCGGGTGCGGCGCTCGCCTAGGCACGTGGGCGGGGCCGGCTTCGCGGGCCTGGCCAGCAGAAAGCGCCGCCCGGCGCCGTACGGGCAGGGCCGCAGCCCGGCGGCCCGCAGCGTGGCGTCGACCGTCCAGAAATCGCGGGCCCGTCCGCCGGGCGCGCCCGCCCGCACGGCCAGCCGCCCCTCGTCAGCGAGCGCCCGCGCGGCGAGCCCGTAGAACTCCTGCGAGTACAGCTTGGGCCCCGCGGAGCCCTCCGGCGCGGGCAGCGCCGAGATCATCACGTCGAACCGCGCCGCGTCGGACCGCACCCGCTCCCGCAGCCAGTCGAAGGGATCCGCGTTCACCACCCCGACCCGCGGGTCGTCGAGCGCCCCGCGGTTCAGCGCCCGCAGCCCGGGGTCGCGCCGGGCGAGCCGCACCACGCCCGGGTCCCGCTCCACGACGGTGACCTCCCGTACGCCGCGGAACCGCAGCACCTCCCGCACGGCGAGCCCGTCGCCGCCGCCGACGATCAGCACCCGGTCGCGCGGACCGCCCTCCATGGCCGGGCGGACCAGCCCCCGGTGGACGGCGCGGGCCTGCCGGCCCCGCAGTGCCAGCCTGCCGTCCTGGAAGAGCCGCAGTTCGCCCGCGGCGGGCCACTCCGCGCGGGTCGCACCACCGGTCAGTACGAGTTCCTGCTGCGCGGTGTGCACGGCGACCCGTACGTCGTCGCCGTACACGGCCCGCCGTGCGGCCTCTTCGAACGGGCCGACGAACGCGGTGCCCACCAGCAGCAGGGACAGCACGCAGCCGTTGGCGGCCAGCAGCCGGTACCGCGCCCGGCCCCGCAGGTCGTGCCGGAAGAGCCACTGCACGACCAGCCCGCCGGCCAGCGCGTTCACCACTCCGGTGAGCAGCCCGCTGGTCAACTCACCGGCCAGCGGCAGGAGGAGGAAGGGAAAGGTCAGCCCGCCGACGAGCGCCCCCACGTAGTCGGCGGCGAACAGATCGGCCACGGCGCCGCCCGGGTCCTGCGCGCGGATCCGCTGGATGAGCGTCATCAGCAGCGGCATCTCCGCACCGATCAGCGCGCCGATCGTGAAGGAGGTGAGGACCAGCACCACGCGGGCCCCGCCCAGCCAGGCGAAGGAGGCGTAGAGCGCCATCGCCGAGCCGCCGCCGACCAGCGCCAGCAGCGCCTCGACATAGCCGAAGCCCGCGGCCGCGTGGCAGCGCAGTCGCTTGGCGAGCAGCGAGCCGACACCCATCGCGAAGACCATCACGGAGAGCACGACGGATGCCTGGGTGACGGAGTCGCCGACCAACGAGGAGGCGACGGCGACCAGTTCGAGTTCGTAGACGAGGCCGCAGGCGGCGCACACGAAGACCGAAGCGAGGACGAAGCCGCGCCCGAGCCCGGCGGGTACGGGCAACCGCGCGCTCCCCACGTAAGGCTGTGGACGGTCGATCACGGGATGCACGCTACGTCACATAATGAGCACCTTCGGTCACTCACAGGGGTGCCGCTCAGGCTAACGCCCGGCCGTACAGCGGGACCGTGGCCGGCTCGCGTGGCTCCCCGGCGCCCTCCCGCTTCTCGCGCGCCCTGGTGGCCACCCGGGTGCGCGTCGAGACCAGACAGCCCTCCTGCGGATAGGAGTGCCAGGTTCGCCAGCGGATCTGGCCCTCGTGCCGCTGGACGAGCAGCGCGGTGAACGCGCTCGGATCACCGGGAAAGGTGCCCGCGAAACCATTGGGGTGGTCAGCCACCAGCGCGAGCAACTCCTGCGCGCGCCCTGCGAACGAGCCGGGCGAGAGTCTTTCGACCCGCGCCGCGAACTCGTACTCCCACTCGCCGAAGCGTTTGGAGACGCCGAGCGGGAGCGGGGCGCTGCGGCCCGGAAGGCAGGCGACGGTTTCGGAACAGCCGCCGTACTCCTCGCCGAGCAGCACCTGGTGGGAGGCGCCGAGGAGCCGCAACTGCACGTGGGTGCCGCCCAGTTCCACGTCCATGGAGGCGAGGGCCGGCAGAGGCCCGCGGCCGAGGTCCCAGCCGAGTTCGTGCGCGCGGGTGTCGCTGTAGGCGGTTTTCAGGATGGTGAGCATGGGTCGGCTCCGCAAACACGCAGGGAGGGTGGGCCGCCCCACCCCTCGAGTCCCGAGCCTCCGGGCCGGGGGCCGGGAGCGCTCGGGGACGACAGTTCACGATTCACCGAATCACGGAACGCGCTGCGTCCCCAGCGCTTTTACCCAGGTTCTGCGGATTTCCATCCCATAGGTATGGAACAGGTCAGGTGTTCCCTTCCCACGGCGAGCGCGGGCCGCGCACGGCCGCATTTCCGGCCGCGTGCGC
>NZ_JADKMA010000268.1 GCF_017676365.1 Streptomyces oryzae | reverse complement strand
CACCTATAGTGGGCGCATGCCCACTACGCCGTCGGGGTCCACGCGCCCCTCCGAACCCGAGCCGCATCAACTGCGGGAGATGGCCGAGTCGTTCGGCGTCGACCCCGAACGCTACGACCGCACCCGACCCCGCTATCCCGACCGTCTGGTGCGCCGCGTCGTCGAGGCCGGCCCCGGCCCGGACGTGCTCGACGTCGGCTGCGGCACCGGTATCGCTGCCCGGCAGTTCCAGGCAGCCGGCTGCCGGGTCCTCGGCGTCGAACCGGACGTACGGCTGGCCGCCTTCGCCCGGCGCGGCGGGCTGGAGGTCGAGGTGGCCACGTTCGAGACCTGGGACCCGGCAGGCAGGACGTTCGACGTGGTCGTCTCCGGGCAGGCATGGCACTGGGTCGACCCGGTCGCCGGCGCTGCCGGAGCCGCGCGGGTGCTGCGTCCCGGTGGTCTGCTGGCCGCCTTCTGGAACACCGTGCAGCTTCCGCCGGAGGTGACGGAAGCCTTCGCCGCTGCCTACCAGCAGGTGGTGCCCGACGCACCGGTCGACCTCCGGCAGGTGCCGCAGGGCGCGGGCGGTCGCCGGCCGCTGTCCGACAAGGCCGTCGACGGCATCCGGGAGGCGGGCGGATTCGGCGAGCCGGAGGAGTGGCGGTTCAGCTGGGAACAGAGCTGTACCCGGGAGGAGTGGCTGGACCAGATGCCCACCCAGGGCCTCCTCACCACGCTCCCCGCGGCCGAGCAGGCGCCGGTGCTGGAAGCCGTCGGAGCCGCCGTCGACGCGATCGGGGGCAGCTTCACCGTGGGCTACACCACCGTGGCGGTCACGGCACGGCGGACCGATGCCGCCGTCGGCCCGTTCGGTGGCGGCCCGGGGCAGCACGAGGCGGACGCGGCCCGCCGCAACCTCAGCCCACGTCGGTGACGATCCGGCGCGACCTGCGTGTGTGACTGATCAGCAGGAACGTCGACATCACCAGCGTCACGCCCTGGGCGACGACGACGAGTCTCTTGTCGTCGAACCAGGAAGGGTCGTACATGTTGGGGATCGGGCCCAGCTTCCCCACGTCGACGTAGGCGTACACCAGCAGCAGCGCCAGCCCGCCGCCCGCGACCAGCCAGGCGAACGCGTCCGAGATCGTACGCCACCACACCAGCACCAGCAGCCCCGCCAGCGCCGCCACCCCCGCCTCGATCCGGAAGAGGTCCCCCTGGCTGATGCTCGCGCTGACGGCGTCGTACTGGTCGGCGAGGTTGGCGTGGACGTAGGCGTCGACGCCGAGCCCGCCGGCGGACAGCACGCGAGCGCCGCCCTGCACGATGCGGTACGCCTGCCCGTGCGGTGCGGGGGGTGGAGCGTGGCGGGGAGCGGGGGCGTTGGACGTCATTCCGGGTTCCTCACGAGGTCATCCGGCTCGGCCCTCCCCGATGCGGGGAGGGGCTGTGGAACCAGAGCACCACGGGCCCGGGAGGACCGCCACTCGGCAGCGGCTGTTCCGCGTATGCGGAGGTGCGTACGCGGAGGTTCCCTCAAGGCCCTTCAGGCGGCGAAGCCGCCGTCCACCGCCAGCACAGCGCCGGTGACGTACCTGGCGCCGTCGCCGACGAGGTGGGCGACCGAGTCGGCGATCTCCTCCGCCGTTCCGTACCTGCCCAGCATCGTGAGGGCCGCCTGCGCTGCGGCTCCCTCGCCGTCGGCGGGATTCATGTCGGTGTCGACCGGGCCGGGCGACACCTGGTTCACGGTGATGCCGCGCGGCGCCAGCTCCCTGGCCAGGCCCTTGGTCAGCCCGGTGACGGCCGCCTTGCTCATGGCGTAGAGCGTCATTCCGGGGAAGGGCACATGCGCGGACACACAGCTGCCGATGTTGACGATCCGCCCTCCGTCGGCCAGCCGGGCGGCTGCGGCCTGTGCCACCAGGTAGGCGCCGCGGACGTTGACCGTCAGCACCCGGTCCAGCTCGGCGGGCTCCACCGACGCGAGCTCGCCCTGGGCGCCGGTGCCCGCGTTGTTGACGAGGATGTCCAGCCGCCCGAACTCCTCCGCCGCCCCGTCCACGGCGGCCCGGACCGAGTCGGCGTCGGCCAGCGCGGCGCGTACGGTCCACGCCCGGCCGCCGCGCTCCTTGATCTGCTCGGCCACCTCGCGGGCCAGCTCCGCGTTCGACTCGTAGGTCAGCGCCACGTCGGCGCCGTCCGCCGCCAGCCGCAGCGCGACGGCCGCGCCGATGCCCCGGCTGCCGCCGGTCACTAGAGCGGCCCGGCCGCTGAGGGGCTTGTCAGTGGTGTCGCTGTGCATGGTCTCCGCCTGCCCGTTGGTGGTCGTTCCGGTGGTCGTCATGTCGGTCGTCGTCTGGGTCGTTCCGTTCGACATGACTCGATCCTCGGACGGCGCTCGCCGGGGCGCTGGCGCTATTCGGACGGTACATTCCTGGTCGCTTACGCTGCACTTGCTGGTACGGTTGAGTGAACTCTTCCAGATCGCAGGAGCGACTCGTACTCATGAACACCACCGAGGAGTGGCTGGCCGCAGCCTCCATCGACCCGTCCGTCGCCGAGCTGCGCCCCGACTACCGCGCGCTGCTGATCACCGCCGAGGGGCTGCGGCCCGGACCCGGCGACGCCTTCAGCGAGGAGCTGCTCGCCGAGGCGGAGGCGAAGGCGTGCGACCCCGAGCAGCACCCGCACACCGCCGAGTGGCGGGAGGCGTTCCGCGCCTTCGGCGCCAAGCCCAAGCGCACCCGGCCCAGCGTCGACGCGCTGCTGCGGCGCGCCGCTGAGGGGCTGCCGCGCGTCGACCGGCTGACGGACATCTACAACGCGATCTCCGTCGCCCATGTCGTCCCGCTCGGCGGCGAGGACCTGGACCGCTACGTCGGCCCGCTCAGGCTCACCCGCGCCGAGGGCACCGAGCCCTTCGAACTGATGTCGGGCGGCGAGCCGGTGACGGAGAACCCACGTGCGGGCGAAGCGATCTGGCGCGACGACGCGGGGGTCACCGTCCGCCGCTGGAACTGGCGCCAGTGCGTACGCACCCGGCTGACGACGGAGACCACCCGCGCGGTCTTCGTCTTCGACGCCCTCTCTGCGATGGACGACTCCGCGCTGGAAGCGGCCGGCCGCGCCCTCACGGACGCCCTCCGGGCGAGCAGCCCCGGCGTCACGACCACCTCCCGCCTCCTGCGGGCCTGACCCGTCCCCCCTTCCCGCCGCGACGGCGGCGCACCCCCACGGCCTGTCGGCGGTGCCGAGCGCGCCCCGGGCTGCGGCTGGCTGCGGCGCCGCCGGTCACCGCCGTGTGGCGTCTCGCCGTTGCGGCGGACAAAAGGGCGGCGTCACCCGTTTCCGGGGCCCTCTCTTCCCGGGGCCCTCTCTTCCCGGGGCCCCTCTCATTCCGGCCGCTTCCCTTTCGGCCGTGACGGCGGCGCACCCCCACGGCCTGTCCGGCGGTGCCGAGCGCGCCCCGGGCTGCGGCTGGCTGCGGCGCCGGTCACCGCCGTGTGGCGTCTCGCCGTTGCGGCGGACACACGTGGAGCGGCGGACACACGTGGAGCGGTGGACACACGTGGAGCGGTGGACACACGTGGAGCGGCTGAGAAAGGTGGAGCGGCAGAGAAAAGAAAGCGGCGGACCGGTCAGGGATGCAAGTCGGCGAGGAGGCGGGGGAGGGACTCGCCGATCGGGGTGCGTACCAGTTCATCGGCGAGCGAATCGTACGGCGTCGGCTCGGCGTTGACGATGACGAGCCGCGCCCCGTGCTCCGCCGCCAGCCCCGCGAGGGACGCGGCGGGCTGAACCTGAAGGCTGGTGCCCACCGCGAGAAAGACATCACACGCCTTGGCCACCGTCACGGCCTGCGCCAGCACCTCCCCATCCAGCGCCTGACCGAACATCACGGTGGCGGACTTCAGAATGCCGCCGCACTCCTCGCACGCGGGATCCGCCTCCCCCGCCGCCACCCTCTCCAGGGCCCGCTCCATCGCCGAGCGCGCCCCGCACGCCGTGCACAGCACCGTACGGGCGTTCCCGTGCAGCTCCAGCACCTTCCGGTCGGGGACGCCCGCCGCCTGGTGCAGCCCGTCGACGTTCTGCGTGACGACCCGCACGGGCGTACCCGAGCGCTCCAGCGCGGCGATCGCCTCGTGCGCCGCGTTGGGCGTGGCACGCCACACCGGGCTCTCGCCGCGCATCAGCCACGAGCGGCGGCGGATGTCGGGATCGGCCATGTAGTACGCGTACGTGACCAGCTTCTCGGCCTCCGGATCCTTCCGCCACAGCCCCTGCGGCCCGCGGTAGTCGGGGATGCCGGAGTCCGTTGAGATCCCGGCGCCGGTCAGGATCGCCACCAGCGGAGCGCCGTCACGTTCAGCCATGCGACCAGCGTAGTTCCCGCCCGCGTCGCCCTTTCCGGTCCGGCCCGTGCTTCCATGGTGAGGTGATCGACGATGAGCTGACGTCAGCCGTGGAACAGGCGGTCCGCGAGGCCGTGGACGCACAGGTCATGCCGCGCTGGCGGCAGCTCGCCGAGCACGAGGTCGAGACCAAGACCGGCAGCCACGACCTGGTCACCGTCGCCGACCAGCGCGCCGAACAGCAACTCTCCGAGGCGCTGCGCCAGTTGCTGCCCGGCTCGGCGGTCGTCGGCGAGGAGACGGTCCATGCGCACCCGGCCTCGTACGCGGCGCTCGCCGGCCCGGACCCGGTGTGGATCATCGATCCCATCGACGGCACCCGGCAGTTCGTGGCGGGGGACGAGGGGTTCTGCACCATGGTCGCCCTGGCCCACCACGGCAGGACCCTCGCCGGGTGGATCCTGGCGCCCGCCCTCGGGATGACCGCCCTCGCGCGGCGCGGCCACGGAGCATTTCTCAACGGAGCGGCGCTGCATGCCGGTTCCCCCGAGGCGGGCGCCCCGTTGCACGTCGCCGTCTCACACCCGGACTACACCGACGAGTCCCAGGAACGCGCACTGAGCGGACTGCGTACGGACGGCGTGGAGGTACGGCCAACCGGCTCGGCCGGACTCGAATACGTGGCGATCGCCCGGGGCCGGCTGGACGCCGTCGCCTACACCTGGGAGTCGGCCTGGGACCACGCCGCGGGGCTGCTGATGGTGGCCGAGGCGGGCGGCGCCAGCAGCACGGTCGCGAACGCTCCGTTCCGCCTGGAGGGCGGCAACGCGCTGCCGTTCACCGCGGCGCGTGACGCGGACACGACGCGGCGTATGGTGGGTCTGCTGCGCGACAAGAGCGCGGAGAGCGACAGAAGCCGACCTGCCTGACCAGGGCCGGGCGAGGGGAGCCGCAAGTGCCATCGATCCGGGACGCGGTGGTCGTGGGAGCCGGCCCCAACGGGTTGACCGCAGCCGTTGAGCTGGCCCGGCGGGGCTTCGAGGTCGAGCTGTTCGAGGCCCGTGACACCGTCGGCGGCGGAGCCCGCACCGAGGAGCTGACCCTTCCCGGCTTCCGGCACGATCCCTGCTCCGCCATCCACCCCACCGGCGCCGGATCACCCGCCTTCCGCGCCATGCCGCTCGCGCGGTACGGGCTGGAGTGGCTGCACCCCGAACTGCCCATGGCGCACCCGTTCCCTGACGGCAGCGCCGCCGTGCTGGCCCGCTCGGTCGGCGAGACGGCGGCCTCCCTCGGCCCGCGCGACGCGGGCGCGTACCGCCGTCTGGTCAGGCCCTACCTCGACCGCTGGGACACCCTGGCCGAGGACTTCTTCGGCTACGGCTCGGCGCTCAACGGCCGCTTCCCCATCGACCCCGTGCAACTGGTCCGCTTCGGCCTCACCGGGCTCCAGCCCATCACCTGGTCCAGGGTCCGGTTCCGGGACGAGAAGGCCAGGGCGCTGCTCGCGGGCATGGCGGGACATGTCATCGCGCCGATGAACAACCCGTTCATGACCGCCCCGGCGCTCGTCTTCGCGCTCGCCGCGCACGTGGTCGGCTGGCCGGTCCCGCGCGGCGGCTCGCAGTCCATCTCCGACGCGCTGGCCGGGTATCTGCGCGCCCTCGGCGGCACGATCCACACCGGCACCGAGGTCAAACGCCTGGACGAACTCCCGCCTGCCCGCGCCTACATCTTCGACACCTCGCCCACCGCACTCGCCCGGATCGCCGGGCTCGGCAGCACCTACGACAACGTCCGCTACGGCGCCAGCCTCTTCAAGATCGACTACGCGCTGGACGGCCCCGTCCCCTGGACCTCACCCGACGCGGCCCGCGCGGGCACGGTGCACGTCGGCCCCACGCTCGACGACATCGACACCGCGATGCGCGACGCCGTCGTACGCGGCCGGGCCCCCGAGCGGCCCTTCCTGATCACCGCGCAGCCCAGCCTGGTGGACCCCACCCGCGCCCCCGAGGGCAAGCACGTCTTCTGGGCGTACGGCCATCTCCCGAACGGCTGGGAGGGCGACGCCACCGAGGCCGTCGAGCGGCAGATCGAGCGGTTCGCGCCCGGCTTCCGCGACCGCGTACTGGCCAAGGCCACCGCAGGGCCGCCCCAGCTCGCTGCCCGCAACGCCAACTACGTCGGCGGCGACATCGCCTGCGGCTCGGCGGCCGGGCTGCGGCTGCTGATCCGGCCCAAGCTCAAGCGCGTCCCGTACGAGACAGCGCACCCGTCCGTCTTCCTGTGCTCCTCCGCGGCCCCGCCAGGACCCGGCGTCCACGGCATGGCGGGCCACCACGCAGCGCGCGCCGTGTGGCGCAGGCTGCGCCGGGCGCGGTGAGGGGGACACCGAGCGGCGGACGCCCCACGGCGCGTAGGGTGCGGGGCGGCGCGCGACAGGCTGGACGGGCTCCCTCCCCTCGTGGCCCATGGTCGAGCGAGGTGTCGGACAGATAGGGTCCCCAAGGCGCGACTGCCTGTTCGAACAACAGAGAGACCCAGGGGCAGAACCATGACAACGACGGTGCGGACCACACCGGCGCGGGTGCTGATCGCCGCGGACAAGTTCAAGGGATCGCTGACGGCCGTCGAGGTCGCGGAGCATCTGACGGCCGGACTCAGGAAGGCCCGCCCGGAGGTGGACGTCGAGGCCGTGCCGGTGGCCGACGGCGGTGACGGCACCGTCGCCGCGGCCGTCGCCAATGGCTTCACCCGCCACGAGGTCGAGGTCACCGGCCCCCTCGGCGCCCCCGTCACGGCCGCCTTCGCGCTGCGTGAGGGCACCGCCGTCGTGGAGATGGCCGAGGCGTCCGGCCTGCAGCATCTGCCGCCCGGCGTCTTCGTACCGCTGACAGCCACCACCTACGGCGCGGGCGAGCTGCTGCTGGCCGCCGTCGAGGCGGGCGCGCACACCGTCATCTTCGGCGTCGGCGGTTCGGCCACCACCGACGGCGGCGCCGGCATGCTGGACGCGCTGGGCGCCCAGCTGCTCGACCGGGACGGGGACTCCATCCCGTGGGGCGGCGGCGGACTGCGCGAACTGGTCTCCGCCGACCTCTCCGAGATGGATCCGCGCCTCAAGAACGTCGAGGTGGTCCTCGCCAGCGACGTCGACAACCCGCTGACCGGCCCCAAGGGCGCCGCCGCCGTCTACGGCCCGCAGAAGGGCGCCACGGACGAGGACGTGGAGCTGCTGGACGGCGCCCTCACCCACTTCGCCGAGGTCCTCGGCGAACAGGAGGCCGCCGCCTCGCCCGGCGCGGGCGCCGCCGGCGGTATCGGCTTCGGCGCCCTGGTCGGTCTCCGTGCCCGGTTCCGCCCCGGCATCGACATCCTCATGGAGGAGCTCGGCGTCGAGGCCGCGATCGGGCGGGCCTCGCTCGTGATCACGGGAGAGGGCTCCCTGGACGAGCAGACCCTGCACGGCAAGGCTCCAGCGGGCGTCGCGGCTGCCGCGCGCCGCGCCGGGAAGCCGGTCGTCGCCGTCTGCGGCCGGCTCGCCATCGGCAAGCGTGACCTGGCCGCCGCCGGGATCGAGCGGGCCTACGCCCTCACGGACCTCGAGTCCGATGTCGAACGCTGCATCGCCGAGGCGGGCCCGCTCCTGGAAACCCTCGGCGAACGCCTCGCCGCTGACCAGCTGTAACCGCGAGCCTCCCAGCCGCACCCCCACCCGCAGGCACAGC
>NZ_JADKMA010000267.1 GCF_017676365.1 Streptomyces oryzae | reverse complement strand
AGGTCTTCCCGCCCCGCCGCCGCCAGTCCCCGTCGGCTCCGTCCTCGCCGCCGCCTCCGCCCCCCTCCGAGCCGTCCGAGGAGCCGGAGACGGAGCAGCGCGGCACCGCCCCGCAGCGCCTCGCCGTCCCGGCGTGAGCCACCCGCCCGGCCCTCGCCGGCTCCCCCGGGGGCGTCCGTCCGGCACGAGGGCCGGCGTTAGGCTGGGGGCCTGTTCACCGAGGAGGCCCAGTCATGGACTACGTCGCCGCACTCACACCGCCGCTCGTGATGGCGGTGGCATTCACGGCGCTCATCGTGACGATCGTCAAGACCCAGGGCGGCGCGAACAAGGCCAAGGAGGACGGCATCGTGGACGCCGCTCTCTCCCGCGCCGAGGCGACCCGGCAGAAGCGCCGGAGCTGACGGCAGGGGACTGCGGCAGGGGCTGACTGCGCCGGCCGACAGCTGAACCCGTACCCACCCCGCCCGCTTCCCGGCCAATTCCCTCGATTCGGACATTTTCCACTATTATTCTTCTGTGCCGAGGCCATTGGGAGAGCTGGAAGATGCCGTGATGACCCGGGTATGGCGCTGGAACCGCCCGGTCACTGTGCGGGAAGTCCTCGAAGATCTCCAGAAGGAACGCACCGTCGCCTACACGACGGTGATGACGGTAATGGACAACCTGCGTCAGAAGGGCTGGCTGAGGCGGGATCAAGAAGGCCGCGCCTATCGATATGCGGCCGTCTCCACTCGCGCGGCATACTCCGCCGCTCTCATGCATGAGGCATGGTCGGCCAGCGACAACCCGGCCGCGGCACTTGTCGACTTCTTCGGGATGATGTCTCCGGAACAGGCCGATGTCCTGCGTACCGCGTTGCGTGTCGTACATCTGAACGGTGTCCATCTCGATCCCCCCGCTGCAGGCGGCGAGGGCGAGGCTCGATAGCGTCCGTTCATGGCAGAACGCGCACCGCTATCCCAGGTCACCATCCGCAGGGCACGTACGGCCGATGTCCCGGCGGTGCGCCGGCTCATCGACGCCTACTCGCGCGACCGCATCCTGCTCGACAAAGCCACCGTGACGCTTTACGAGGACATCCAGGAGTTCTGGGTGGCGGAACGGGATGCGGACGCGGAAGTCGTCGGCTGCGGCGCGCTGCACGTCATGTGGGAAGATCTCGCGGAGGTCCGCACCCTCGCCGTCGACCCCGTACAGCGCGGAACGGGTGTCGGTCATCTGCTGCTGGAGAAGCTGCTGCGCACCGCCCGGTGGATCGGGGTGCGGCGCATTTTCTGTCTCACCTTCGAAGTGGACTTCTTCGCCAAGCACGGCTTCACCGAGATCGGCGAGACTCCGGTGGACGGCGATGTCTACAGCGAGCTGCTGCGTTCCCCCGACGAGGGGGTGGCCGAGTTCCTCGGCCTCGAACGGGTGAAGCCGAACACCTTGGGTAACAGTCGCATGCTGCTGCATCTGTGAACCGCAGGACGAACCGCCCCCCGCTTTGTCCGAAAGATCCCGCCAATCCCAGCGGGGTCGCCGGGCAAACTCGACGCAGGGTTTGTGTTTCTCCGGAAAAAGCGGTTTGCTTTCCACGTCGGTATCTGTAATCCGTTATGCAAGGACGAATGGGAGTAGCAGGTGGCACAGAAGGTTCAGGTTCTTCTTGTCGACGACCTCGACGGCGGCGAGGCGGACGAGACGGTGACGTTCGCGCTGGACGGTAAGTCCTACGAGATCGACCTCACGACCGCTAATGCGGACAAGCTCCGTTCCGCTCTGGAGCCCTATCTGAAGAACGGCCGGCGTACCGGTGGCCGTTCCGCGCGCGGAAAGGGCGGCCGCTCCGCTTCCGGTTCCGGCGGCGGCCAGGACACCGCGAAGATCCGCGCATGGGCCAAGGAGCAGGGTTACGAGGTCAATGACCGCGGTCGCGTTCCGGCCAGCATTCGCGAGGCGTACGAGAAGGCCAACGGCTGACCTTTCCGGCCCACCGGTCGACCCCGACCCCGATGGCCGTCCCGGTTCGGGAGGCCCCCGCGCGGCGGCCTCCCCAGGGGTCCCGGATGCAGCAACCCGACCTTTGTCACGCTCTGTTGAGATTTGTCACGTAACGTACGCGCATTACGGCGCCCCCCGGAAAGCCGCCCCCCCCTGTTCGCCCTCAGCGGATGTGGGCCCCCGTATCCGGCCGATGCCGCATGGATTGTCACACCGAGCGGGTAAGAAGGCTCTGACAGCCAGGAAGCCCCAGGTGGCAGGGGCGGAGCGGGGGTGCTGAGTGACAGGCGCGACCGCAAGGCGAATACGTCGGTGCGGGGGTGTTCGCCTTCGGCGTAGTGGATCCAGGTGAATACGCCTGGCCTGCGGGAACATCGTCTCGCACCATCGGGTTGGAACTGTTGTCGGCTGTCCGGGGCAGGAGGCGCATGATCGACTGGGCTGGCGTCGGCAGTTGGAATGAGCGGTCCCCCGTTGCGGGACTAAGCTGCGGAAGGACAGCGAGGGGAGCGTCCCCTCACTGCCTGACCGCTCTGAGGAGCGATTAACGATGTTCGAGAGGTTCACCGACCGCGCGCGGCGGGTTGTCGTCCTGGCTCAGGAAGAAGCCCGGATGCTCAACCACAACTACATCGGCACCGAGCACATCCTTCTGGGCCTGATCCACGAGGGTGAGGGTGTCGCCGCTAAGGCACTGGAGAGCCTCGGGATCTCGCTTGAGGCTGTCCGCCAGCAGGTGGAGGAGATCATCGGACAGGGCCAGCAGGCGCCGTCCGGTCACATCCCCTTCACTCCTCGTGCCAAGAAGGTGCTGGAGCTGTCGCTCCGCGAGGCCCTTCAGCTCGGCCACAACTACATCGGTACCGAGCACATCCTTCTGGGTCTGATCCGCGAGGGCGAGGGCGTCGCAGCCCAGGTCCTCGTGAAGCTCGGCGCCGACCTGAACCGGGTCCGCCAGCAGGTCATCCAGCTCCTGTCCGGTTACTCCGGTGGCAAGGAAGCCGCCACGGCCGGCGGACCCGCCGAGGGCACGCCGTCCACCTCGCTCGTGCTGGACCAGTTCGGCCGCAACCTCACGCAGGCTGCCCGCGAGTCCAAGCTCGACCCGGTCATCGGGCGCGAGAAGGAGATCGAGCGGGTCATGCAGGTCCTGTCCCGCCGTACGAAGAACAACCCCGTGCTCATCGGTGAGCCCGGCGTCGGCAAGACCGCCGTCGTCGAGGGGCTGGCGCAGGCCATCGTCAAGGGCGAGGTGCCCGAGACCCTCAAGGACAAGCACCTCTACACCCTCGACCTGGGCGCGCTGGTCGCCGGCTCCCGCTACCGCGGTGACTTCGAGGAGCGCCTGAAGAAGGTGCTCAAGGAGATTCGTACGCGCGGCGACATCATCCTGTTCATCGACGAGCTGCACACCCTGGTCGGCGCGGGTGCCGCCGAGGGCGCCATCGACGCGGCGAGCATCCTCAAGCCGATGCTGGCCCGCGGCGAGCTGCAGACCATCGGTGCCACGACGCTGGACGAGTACCGCAAGTACCTGGAGAAGGACGCGGCCCTGGAGCGCCGCTTCCAGCCCATCCAGGTCGCGGAGCCGTCGCTGCCGCACACCATCGAGATCCTCAAGGGCCTGCGCGACAGGTACGAGGCGCACCACCGCGTCTCCATCACCGACGCGGCCCTGGTCGGCGCTGCCACGCTGGCCGACCGCTACATCTCGGATCGCTACCTCCCCGACAAGGCCATCGACCTGATCGACGAGGCCGGCTCCCGGATGCGCATCCGCCGGATGACCGCACCGCCGGACCTGCGCGAGTTCGACGAGAAGATCGCGAACGTGCGCCGGGACAAGGAGTCCGCGATCGACTCCCAGGACTTCGAGAAGGCCGCCTCCCTCCGTGACACGGAGAAGCAGCTGCTGGCCGAGAAGGCCAAGCGGGAGAAGGAGTGGAAGGCCGGCGACATGGACGTCGTCGCCGAGGTGGACGAGGAGCTGATCGCCGAGGTCCTGGCCACCGCCACCGGCATCCCGGTCTTCAAGCTCACCGAGGAGGAGTCCAGCAGGCTCCTGCGCATGGAGGACGAGCTGCACAAGCGCGTCATCGGCCAGGAGGATGCCATCAAGGCGCTCTCCCAGGCGATCCGGCGCACCCGTGCGGGTCTGAAGGACCCCAAGCGCCCCGGTGGCTCGTTCATCTTCGCCGGCCCGTCCGGCGTGGGTAAGACCGAGCTGTCCAAGACGCTGGCCGAGTTCCTGTTCGGGGACGAGGAAGCGCTGATCTCCCTCGACATGTCGGAGTTCGGCGAGAAGCACACCGTCTCGCGGCTCTTCGGCTCCCCGCCCGGCTACGTCGGCTACGAGGAGGGTGGCCAGCTCACCGAGAAGGTGCGCCGCAAGCCGTTCTCCGTGGTCCTCTTCGACGAGGTCGAGAAGGCACACCCGGACATCTTCAACTCGCTGCTGCAGATCCTGGAGGACGGCCGGCTGACCGACTCCCAGGGCCGGGTCGTGGACTTCAAGAACACGGTCATCATCATGACGACCAACCTCGGCACCCGGGACATCTCCAAGGGCTTCAACCTCGGCTTCGCCGGCCAGGGTGACGTCCGTGCGGGATACGACCGGATGAAGGCGAAGGTCAACGACGAGCTCAAGCAGCACTTCCGGCCCGAGTTCCTCAACCGTGTCGACGACACGGTGGTCTTCCACCAGCTCACCCAGGACGACATCATCCGCATCGTGGACCTGATGATCACGCAGGTCGACGAGCGGCTGAAGGACCGCGACATGGGCATCGAGCTGAGCCAGGACGCCAAGGAGCTGCTGGCCAAGAAGGGCTACGACCCCGTGATGGGTGCCCGGCCGCTGCGCCGGACCATCCAGCGCGAGATCGAGGACGTGCTGTCGGAGAAGATCCTCTTCGGCGATCTGCGCCCCGGTCACATCGTGGTCGTGGACACCGAGGGCGAAGGCGAGGGCAAGACCTTCACCTTCCGCGGCGAGGAGAAGTCCGCCCTTCCGGACGCTCCCCCGGTCGAGTCCGCCGCAGGCGGCGGCCCCAACCTGAGCAAGGAAGCGTGACCGGCCTGACGGCCTGAGCGCTGAGTGTGTAAGTGGGACCGACCCGGGACGGGTCGGTCCCACTTCGCGTTGGGACGGGGACGTGGCGCGCCCCGAAGGGGGCGCGGGGCTGTATTCATGTGCGGCTCCGCCGCGTGGGAGCGCTCAGCCACGAAGCACCCGCAGTCCGCGTACTTCGCTCAGGGGCAGCCCGTACCCGGAAGGGACGAGAGGGACAAGCACGCCCCCTCTTACGAAAGGATGCGTATCCCGTCCGGCACGCCATTCACCCGCGGCAGCCGCGGATTCACCCGCAACGTCATCAGCTGCGGAAACGCGGCGAGCCATTCCATCGATACGCCGAGATCGTAGGCGAGCCACAGATGGGTGAGCTGCTCGTGGACCAGCCCCTCCAGCAGCTCGTCCGGCGTGAAAGGCCCGCCGATCTGGACCCGCGCCCTGCCGCCCAGCTTCCGCAGCACGGCCAGTTCGTACCGGTCGGAGACCGGAAAGTAGAGCCCCTCGGGATCGAGGTGGGCGATGATCTCCTCGGCGTACCGGTCGGTGTCGAAGTTCCGCCATCCCCGCGCGAGCTCGGCGCGCAGCTCCAGTGAGGCCCGGTTCCGCAACTGGGCGAGATAGTGGATCGCCGCGTCGTCGTTGATGCGGGTGACGGTCACCGCGAGGCGGTGGGCTTCCTTGTCGGAGACGCCGGCCGGGTCGGGCAGCATCTCCAGCACTATCGGCCCCACCCAGCCCAGGCTGCGGGCGCCTTCGAGGGTGGTGGGCCGCACCATGTTGCGGGTCTCGCGGCGGATCCGGGTGTGGGTGTCCGGATCGAGCTCCGTGACATGCTCCAGGCAGGCAGCCGCCAGCAGTCGCCGCCGGTTGCGCTGCATGCCCTTGCGGCCGGGGGCCAGCAGCCCGCCCAGCAGCCGTGCGCACTCCGCGGGCCGGGCGTGAGCGACGGCCATCCGGATGACCTCCTCCCACTCCGCCTCGTGCGCGTGGTCGAGCAGCATGTCGAAGGCGCCCTGCTCGACGGTCTCCTTCGCGGCGAGATAGTCCTGCACCGTACGGTGGACGAACTCCACGGAACGGTCGGACTGTTCGCGCAGCAGCCCGGTGCGCAGCAGCAGGTGGTTGAAGATGTCCTCCGGCTGCCCCTGGCCCGCGGTCGAGGGGATGGCGGGCAGGCTTCGGGAAATCTCCTCCAGCGCCTCGTCCATGGTCAGCTCCGCCCGCCGGTCGACCAGCATCCGGTAGGCCAGCTTGCGCAGCAGCCGCTCGCGGGCGCCCCGCCGCAGCTTCACCGCGTCCGCGTACAGCACCCGGCGCTCCGGGTCCCGGCGCTGGAGCAGCATCTCCATCGCGGCCTCGTACAGCTCTTTGCGGCCCTGGGGCAGTGAGCCGGACCGGTCGCGGTTCAGGGCGCAGATCAGGCCGCACATCAGCGGGTTGGTGGCCAGCCCGCGCAGCTCGCGGTAGAGGGGGATGGAGGAGAGCAGCTGGTCGCGGTAGTCGGCCAGCCGCTGGTGGTCCTTGCCCTCGTCGTCGGCGGCCGCGGTGTGCCAGGCGGTGATGAAGGCGGCCACCTGGTCGCGGCTCATCGGCGCCAGCGCCAGCTCGTCAAAGCCCTCGTCCGCCAGCCAGTTCGGTTCGACGGCGGAGGGGCGCGCGGTCACCAGGCAGAAGTTGCCCGAATAGATCCGCATCAGCCGGCGCAACTGGTCGCGCAGCGCTGCCCGTTCGGTCTCCGGCACCTCGTCGATGCCGTCGACGAGCAGCAGCCCGCGCTCCTCGGTCAGCACCCGCGCCACCCAGCCGTCGGGCGCCTCGTCGGCGAGCGGGTGGCGTACGGCCCGCAGGAAGTTGTCGGGGGAGGGGAAGCCCTCGCGTGCGAACCGGCGGACAGGAAGGACGAGGGGGATCCGGCCGCGCAGCGACGCCAGCTCGGGCGGCAGCACATCGCGGGCCGTGGAGACGGCGAGCCACTGCACCAGCGTCGTCTTTCCGGACCCGGCGACCCCGCGCAGCAGTACCCGTTCGTGTCCCCCCAGCGCCCGGTCGGCGGGCAGCACGGGCTCCCCGCTGTCCCCGTCGCCGCTCTCCTCGCGCCGCTCCGGGCTGGAGAACTCGGCGCTGAGGCTGAGGTAGGTGGCGTCCAGCGACCAGTTGTCCGGGGTGTTCGGGTTCGGCAGATCGATGCCGTAGATGGTCAAACGGTTGTACTGCTCGGCAATGGAACGGGCGTAGCGGGCCTCGAACTCGGCGTCCACTGCCGACGGCTCCGGGCGGCCCCGTACGGCCTCCACATCGTTCAGGTCGATCAACTGGCGTATCCGGTGGGCGCGTTCCGGCATGCGGTCGGCGAGGACGGGGGAGCGGCGGATCAACTGGTGCAGCAGGTGCAGGCAGACGGTGACCAGCAGCCGGTCGTGGAACCAGGCCGCCTCCGGGCTCAGCTCCCGGTCGGCGCCGGGCACGGCGGAGCGCAGCTTGCGCGCGAAGTCCTGCGGGCCCAGGCGTACGGCCTGTACGTCCGTCGTGTCGAGCTCGCCCGTGATCCACAGCGTCCGGGAGAGCACAGCGGCCACCGGTTCCTCCTCCCCGGGCGGCAGCCGGTGGGCGGGCGCCGTGAGCCCCACCAGCTCCTGGGCGAGCGACAGCAGCGCCTCGTACGACAGCGGAGGGTTCTCCCCGCGGAACGAGACGAGCCGCGCCAGCAGCTCCTCCTTGTCGGCCCGCGCCCGGTCGGGCGTGGCTTCCACGGGCAGCAGCAGCTGGCAGACGAGCGGATCGGCGACGGTCGAGGCGAGCCTGACGGCGGGGTCCATGCGTTGGGGACTCCCTGGCGAGGGCGACGGTGGCGGACGGCGGCTGGTGCCGGTGGTCTGTTGACTGGTTGATAACCAGCGTAGGCCGTTCGTGTGTCTCCGGTCACCCTGCGTTCGCGTCAGCCTCGGCGTGGTGGTGGCGTGATGGTGACCTCGATGTGGGAGGGGAGGGGGGAGAGGTCGATGAGGCCTTGGGGGCGGTAGATGTTGATGCGTTGGAGGT
>NZ_JADKMA010000266.1 GCF_017676365.1 Streptomyces oryzae | reverse complement strand
GCCGGGCATTACGGTGGGACACGAAGGCCTCCGCGCGGTGAAGATTCGACACCTCCACCACACACGGAGGCCTTCCCTTTGATCAAGACCACACCGTGTCAACAACGCTGGTGATCAATACAACTAGCGGCCTGTCGTCACGCTGGCGCTACTTCGAGGCAACGGCACCGACGAACCCAAGCGTCCTAGTTGCCGCTCGATGAGCTCGCGTAGCTCTGCGGGAGTTGGCCAGGGGGCCGACCGGTGGATCATACGGTGACAGTTGGCGCAGATGAGGGCGAGGTCTGACAGTTTGGTAGTACTCTCCCCCGCCTCGTGCAACGGCACAACGTGGTGGCACTCAATGTAGCCCTCACCACGCTCGCCGTAGACCGCGGCGAAGTCGAAGCCGCAGGCTTCGCACACCAGGGCACCACCAGCCTTCAGGACGGACCGGATCTTCTTCTGTCGGAGTTTCCGATTACGTTCCCGAGTCCGGTGGCGCCGGTAAAGGACTCGGCCTTCCGGAGCACTGACCTCGTCGTCAACGGCGTCATCGGTCCCCAGAGGTACAAGGTCGAGTGTGCCGTCCTTCAGGCCCTCACGGATGAGACGAGCTGCTTGTGCCATCTCCGCGGGTCGGTCCAGAAAGTCGTGCAGTACCTCTCTGTCGAGCCGACCGCCGTTGGTGGGCTTCAACTGGTAGCTGGGGTGGTGCGTAGCGATGTCGAAGGTTTTGCGAGCGGCTCCGTTCCGATTCCGATAGGTGATAGCACGCTCCTCCTCCGGATGTGCTCCCAACTGCTGCAAGTAGTTGGACAGCTCAGCGACGCGGGGATCCTCCGCATCGAGCCCTCGCCACTCGTTCCGGGCGACAACGTCACAGGCAAGGATGAGCTCGTCCCGTGTCCAGGCAGGGTTTCGAGCAGCCCTGATCACGAAGCCGAGGCGCTTCAACTCGTCCACGGCGTGACCGAGTCCGCCACTCAACTGCTTGTGAGTGAGAGGTGCACCGTGCTGGTGCTTATGGGCTACCCCAACGATGGCCTTCGAGTCGTACTCACGATCCTCATGCACGATCACGTACTTACGTGCTGGCCCGTAGCCGTAGGTACTCAGGAAGGTTTCCCGCCCAAGGGCGTCGAACTCCTCCAGGGTCTTCAGGACGTCGTGCCGCGAGATAGAGCCGTTCACCATGGGCACGAGTCTATGAAGGGTCGCTGACGGCCACTTCGTCTCGGACTCTCCGCGGCTGTACAGCACCGGGCAGATCCGACTTCTGATCTCTGCTAGAACAGCTGGTGTGCTTCAGAAGAAGCAAGGGGGCCTGGTCCACCGTTGGTGGATACGCCTGACCCCACGCCGGCCAGGCACATCGCACGCAACGGACCGAGCAGGGAACGTCGCGAGCTCCCGAGTACCCGACGACATCGTCGGCATAGGAGACCATGGCCTCGACCAGGCTCAACAGAAACATCGAACGCCTCCTTCGCTGGTCGCTCTAGGTCTAGGAAGCGGCGCAGGGTTAACTGCCCGTATTCAGTGATGGGTGGGGCCTGCAGCTCTTCCTATCGGTACCAGGGTGAGCCTGCGGCGCAACGGTTGTCCGGTGCTCCCGCAGTGGTTCAGGAACAGGCAGAGAGCTCCGCGATGTGCGCCTGAATGCGTTGGGCGTCTGCGCCGCGGTGCTGTGAGGTGTAGAGATCGAAGGCTTGCTGCCAAGTGCGCCGGGCGTCGTCTGTGTCGTAGTTGGCGAGAGCGTGTCCGAGATGTTCGAGCGCTTCTGCTTCGGCAGTGGTGTCGCCGAGGGCGGAATAGAGGGCGATGGCCTGGCGGAAGTGGCCGGCTGCCGTGTGGGGCTCGCCTGTGTGGTGGTCGATGTAGCCCAGGCTGAGGAGAGTTCTTGCTTCGCCGCTGCGGTCGTTGCTGTCGCGGCACTTAGTTAGGGCCTCGGCGCAGTGCTGGCGGGCCTGGTCGAAGCGGCCCAGCTTTGCGGTGTACCAGCCGACTTCGTTGAGTGCATGGGAGCCGCTGAACTGGACTCCCAGTTCGTCGTAGAGCTCAAGTGCCCGCTGGGCGTGGGCGAGTGCCTGCTGGTTGTTGCTCTGTTCTTCCCATGCTTTGGCGATGGCCCGGTGGGTGTGTGCCTGTCCCAGGCGGTCGCCGTCCGCTACGGCTCCGGTAAGTCCTTCTTCGAGGTGGGTCAGCGCTTCCTCGTGGCGACCGAGTTGGGCGCATGCGCGGCCGAGGTGGCGGTGTGAGCGAGTCCGGGTGGGAGGGTCGTTGAGGTGCTTTGACGCGTCTGCGCCGGCCCGCCATGCGATGAGGTTGTCGTGGAGGTGGCCTTGCCTGAGCTGGAAGGTTGTGAGGGTCCAGGCCAGCTGCCAGGCCCGGGCATGCCATTCCCTCTCGGCGGCCATGTGCAGGACCGCCATCAAGTTGGCGCGTTCGACGCTAAACCACTCCCACGCGGCTGCGGCATCAGCGAGGGGTTGCGGCTGGCATCCACTGGATTGCTCACCGAGTTCGATTGGCGCGTGGTGCGGAGCGATGAGTACGTCTGCGTCATGCGCGGTGCGTGCACAGAACTCGGCCATACGTTGCAGGGCCGCTGCGGATTCATCCTGCGGGTGGTCGGCGTGTGCTCGCTGCGCCGCGTACAGCCGGACAAGGTCGTGCATGCGGTAGCGGTCTGGCCCTGGCCGCTCCACGAGGGAGGCACCCACCAGCGACCGCAGAACCCTGCGTACCCGGGCAACTGGCACGCCCGTGAGGCTGGCGGCGGCATGGAGGCTGAGGTCGGAGCCAGGGGCCAGCCCCACCAATCGGAAGACGGCAGCTTGCTCTGTTGTGAGGGCCTGGTACGACCATGAGAGCACTGTTTCCAGCCGCGTAGTCGGCGTGCCGGCGTCCAGCGCTTCCAGCCGGGTGGAAGCGTCACTCAGCTCGGCAGCGAAGTCAGCGAGCGGGGTCCGGGGCTCCAGACGTGCATGGCTGGCGACGATGCTCAGTGCGAGGGGCAGCCCCGCACACCAGGCGATCAGTTCCGTGACAGCAGCGGGTTCAGCCGCCAGCCGTTCCTCGCCCAATCGACGGCTCAAGAGCGTCCGTGCCTCGGCCTCGCTGAGCGTGTTGACCGGGAGCATGTGGGCGCCGCGTGTCGCTGACAGGCCCGCCATCTGATCGCGGCTTGTCACCAGGACGGTGCACGTCGGACTTCCTGGGATGAGCGGCGCCACCTGATCACTGTCACGGGCGTTGTCCAGCACGATCAGCATCCGTCGCTGCGCTACCAGACTGCGGAACAGAGCGAGCTGGGAACTGGGTTCTGCTGGGATCTCTTTCTGATCCGCGACGAGCGCATCGAGGAAGCCCCGCACTGCCTCGTGCGGAGCCACCGGTCTGTCACTGGGGTCGAAGCCGCGCAGATTGACGAAGAGCTGCCCGCCTGGGAACCGGTCGATGTGCTGGTGAGCCCAGTGCAGCGCCAGCCATGTCTTCCCTATGCCACCGGTACCGCCGATAGCGGAGATCACGACGGGCGAGCCCTCTTGCACATTGGCTTCAAGAGCGTTGCTGAGCGACGCGAGTTCAGCCTGCCGTCCAATGAATGTGGGGGGCGCCGCGGGCAACTGCCGAGGAACCACCGGGTCCGGACGCGCAGTGTGGATGTGGACGTCACCATGGATATCCCGAGCTTGAACCAAAGGACCGTTAACAGTGCCGCTGACGCTGTTGCGGGTCTCGGCTGCTCCCGTCATAGCATCCGACGTGTCCTGTGGCAGCTCATTCATGCTGACGAGTGTGCCACTCAGCCGAGAAGCCCAGAGACACGTCGCTGGGGCCGCATTCGGTTGTTCTGGCCGCTTCCGTTTGGGGAGACGGGTTTCGGGAGCCGGTCGCAACAGCACCGGCCGGGGGCGCGGTAGACGCAATTACCGGGGTTCGGCGTAAGCGCCCTGGCCTTGCTCACCGCTGCATCATCCCTCGGGGCTGATCTGCACCTCATAGACGATCTCGGCATGGGCCGCTGGGACGATGATGTCGGCGGTCTCGACCGGGCGGCCGTCGTCTCTGTAGTAGGTGCGCTGGATACGGGTGACCAGTGATCCGCGTTGCAGGCCGAGGAGTTGTGCCTCTTCGGCTGTGGCGTGGCCAGGCTCGGGCTGTTCCACCGCATGGCTGATGTGGATGTCGATAGCGGCCATGCGCTCTACGACGCCGCGTCCGGCATGCGGTCCGCCCTCGGGAAGGACGACGAACGTGCCGCCTGTCAGGGCGTAGGGCTCCCAACTGGTTGACAACTGCACCGGCTTGCTATCCGACAGGAACTCGTACCGCGTGCGCACGCACGAGTCACCCTCGGCGATGCCGAGACGGGCTGCGATGTCCGCTGGCGCAGGAACCTTGGCGTCGGTCTGGTGCTCCCACGTGCCGCTACGCCCAAGAGCGGCCATGTCGGCGCGGAACGGTGAGCCACCCCGACGCTCGCGGCTGAGCGAGCGGACCATGCGCATGCGTCGGCGAGGCTCCGCGACGTACGTGCCAGAGCCCGCACGGCCCTCCAGCAGCCCCTGGGAGATCAGCAGCTCCTGAGCTCTGCGAATGACGTTGTCGCCGACGCCGTACTCAGCGCCCAGGGCGGAGCGGGAGGGGAGCCGGTCGCCGGGTGTCCAGTCGCCGTCAGCGATGCGCTGCCGGAACAGGTCGGCGATGCGGAGGTAGGGCGGCTGCTCAGGCATGTGGAAAATCTAGTCCACTAGCTCTAATCTAGTTAACTAGCTTTACTCCACGTGACCAGTTCGTGGCGGAGGATCGCCATGCCTCAATCCATCGTTCGAGCGCGTTCGATCGCAGCGCGACTCTCCGCCCTCGGCCTGGAACCACACCTCAAGCGCGATCGCGAGTACGTCCGAGTTGAGGTGACGCCACCCAACTCGCCGACGCCGACCGTCTGGCTGGCCCTGCTGGCTGCGCTGGAGCAAGGCGACCAGTTCGGGCTCCACACCGACGGTCAAGCCACCGTCGCGTGGGCCCTCGTCTTCAACGAGGGTCCCCCTGCACCTCCTGTGCAGAGAGCGGACCCGCAGCCATAGGGAGCTGCAACCATGCGGTACTACTTTCGCGAAGCGTTCGACCAGCTTCTGCGGTGGCTCATCAGCCCAGCGGGATTGTCCAGGCAAAAGGACAGTTCCGCAGCTTCCCCGATGCCGGCCCGGAGCTGGTGCCCACCGTCCCGCTGGCGACCGCCAGCCGTCCCGATCGTCAACGACATCGGGCTCGTGCGTCCGTACTTCCTGGCGTACGAAGCCCACAGCCAGCGGGCAACCGGGTGTCCGCTCGGCGGTGAGCGCTCATGAGTTACCGCTCCCCCGCATGCGGGCTCGGTCGGCACCTCGAATGCCGCCACGGGAACCCCACGCAGCCGTCACCGAGTCGGGGTGTGTTCTTCGAGCCCTGCGACTGCCCATGCCACCGGCCGCAGCCCAGCTCCCCACCGAAGGAGAGGACAGGGAATGGCGCGCAGTGAGCGACAGGTCGCCATCGAGGTCGGCGGTGGATCACTCCGCCGAGGAGACGTCATCCAGGTAGGTGGTCAGTCGATGGCCGTGGTCGACATCTGCCATCTCACCGGCGGAGCGAAGCTCATCGCGTTCAGGACTGGCGACATCCTGACCATCACGCCCAGGACGACGCTGGTCGTCCTGCGCACCGTAGCGGGCTGGGAGGGCCCAGTATGTTGATCTACGACCGAGTCGAGACCCCTATGCCCTCACCCGAGCTCCGCCTACTGCCATGGGCCTCGGACAATGGGAACCCCTGCTACCTCAACGGCAGCGCTGACTCCGCGATGGCTATGTACGCCGATGAGGTCGAAGAGGCCCAGTTGGAGGACGGTGACGATGCTCTCAAGTGGGCTGTGCAGGTTCTCGACGAGGTAGAGGTCAACACAGAGGACGACGACAGGACGAAAGCCCTCAAGGTGGCGGCTGCCGCGCTGAGCAATGCTCTGCGTGTCGCCGACAGCAGAGGCGCGAGGCTGCCCGGTTACGAAAGCTCAGAGATCACCTGCGACGCCCGAGGACGCGACGATGACGACGGGAATCCTCGTCTACCAGCGGAAGCCTTCCGCTGAAGGGACGTCAGGGGCCGTGCCGAGGGTCTCATTTTGGGTCTCATTCACCGGCGTCCAACGCCGTTCGCCGAGGTACATGCCCAGCGCTCCGCACGCCCTATGAACGCACCTGAACGACCCCGTACACCGCTCTGACCAGCCCGAACAGACCTCGAAAGCGAGTGAGGGGGCAACTCCTCCGTGGGTTCAAATCCCACCGCTACCGCTTCGTGCAAGAGGCTGAACGAAGGGCCGGGCCCCCGAGGGGTCCGGCCCTTCGTCGTGTGGTCCCGGAGAAGCGCCCCCTCCGGGGCGGGAGTGTGCGGTCGTCCGGACATTTGGACAGTGGACGTCGACCAACAGAAACAATCAGCTTTCCCAGCTGCTTCGCGGGTCGGCTTGCTCATGTATCACGATCCGGAACCGATCAGGAGCTGTGGCGTCGCATGCCCTCGCCAGTTCGCGCCCCGCCTTTCTAAGCTCCGAGCCTCTCCAGCCCGTAACGGTGGCCACATACGCGGCATGCGCCAACGGTCGCTTCCGCATCACAGGGAGTAGTAGATGATCGCCCTGACCGTCCCCGTCATGATCACTTTCGGAGTCTTTCTGATCGCGATGGTCATGGTCGGTGTGGTGACGCATGGTGAAACGACCACATTTGACGACTTCACCGTCGGCAGCCGTCGGCTCACCGCACCGGTGGCCGCCCTGTCCGCCGGGGCGGCGGACATGTCCGGCTGGCTGTTCCTGGGGTTCCCGGGCGCCGTGTACATGGCCGGTATCGGGGCCACCTGGATCGCGGTCGGACTGATCGTCGGCACCTATCTCAACTGGCGTCTTGTCGCGCCCCGGCTGCGGGTCTACACCGAGCGGGTCGGAGCGGTGACCCTGCCGTCGTATCTGGAGAAGAGGTTCGAGGACCGGAGCCGGGTGATACGGCTGCTCTCGGCCACCGTCACCGTCGTGTTCTTCACCGTCTACGTGGCCAGCGGGCTGCTCGCCTGCGGTCTCCTGGCCGACGAGATCTTCGGCGCCGGCCTCGAACTGGGGCTCACGGTCTTCGCCGTGGTCATCGTCATCTACACCATCCTCGGCGGCTTCCGGGCCCTGAGCGTCAGCCACTCCATACAGGGCACGGTGATGTTCCTCGCCGCGATAGCCCTCCCCGCCATAGCCATCTGGCAGCTCGGCGGCTTCGAGGCGCTGGGGGCCGACCTCGACCGCGTGACCCCGGCGCTGCTCGATCCGGGAGCCGAGGCGTCGTTCGCCGACCGGAAGTGGACATCGGGTGATCCGCTCGGGGCCGTCGCGCTGATCTCGCTGCTCGCCTGGGGGCTCGGCTACTTCGGCCAGCCCCACATCCTGACCCGCTTCATGAGTATCCGCAGCCCGCGGGACATACCGCTGGCCCGCTGGCTGGGCGTCTTCTGGGTGATCGTCGTCCTGGCGGGCGCGTCCCTCATCGGGCTCGCCGGGATCGCCGCGCTCGACAAGCCGCTCGACAACCCGGAGACGGTCTTCATCGCGCTGTCCGCACAGCTGACCTCCCCCTGGATCGCGGGAGTCCTGCTGGTGGCGGTGCTGGCCGCGATCAAGTCCACGGTGGACAGCCAGCTGCTGGTCTCGGCCACATCCCTCACCGAGGACCTCTTCCGGGCGTTCTTCAACCGGCGGGCCTCCGACACGATGCTGCTGCTGATCGGGCGGCTGAGCGTGGTGGCGGTGGCCCTGGTCGCCTATGTGATCGCGCTGAGCGGCGGCGCCGTGCTCGACATCGTCGCGTACGCCTGGTCGGGATTCGGCTCGGCCTTCG
Organism: Streptomyces oryzae; assembly: GCF_017676365.1. Lineage (GTDB taxonomy): Bacteria > Actinomycetota > Actinomycetes > Streptomycetales > Streptomycetaceae > Streptomyces > Streptomyces oryzae. Next base: position 332 of record NZ_JADKMA010000266.1, on the reverse strand, counting down.
GCCCGGTGATCGTTCTGTCGCTGTTCTGGCCCCGGATGACGGCGGCCGGGGCGAAGGCGGGGATGATCACCGGCGCCCTCACCGTGCTCCTGTGGAAGCACATCGACCCGCTCCTCGGGCCGCTGGAGTCGGGCGTCTACGGGATGGTGCCCGGCGTGCTCGCCGCCACCGTGGCAGCGCTGATCTTCGGCAAGTTCGTCGGACGCCGCCCGACGCTCGACTGGACCCACGCCGCGGCGAACGGCACTTCGCCGCAGGACCCACCGGAAGGCCAGGCCCCGCCGCCCCCGTACCCCGAGCCGCCGCCGCTGGACGGCCCCGGCAGGTGACCG
>NZ_JADKMA010000265.1 GCF_017676365.1 Streptomyces oryzae | reverse complement strand
GCTGAGGGGGTCAGCGAGTCTGACAGGATTGAGGGGGCCGACAGGGCTGACGGGGCCGACCGGGCCGCTGGGGACGAGGGGCCAGGCGTTGCGGCGGAAGGCCCCGAGCCCGAGAACCCCCGCCCAGTTACGGACCCCGCACCGCGTCACGGCAGCACCGCCTCCTCCCGTACGGGGTGAGACGGCGCCGCCGGCCCGCCAACTGTCGGGCACCCGGCCCCCGTCGCGCGCCGGGCGGCGCACCGGCAAAGTCCTATCCTTGAGCCATGGAGGCCCTCGCCGCGCGGCTGTCGCACCTGGATTCGTACGTCCAGGGCACGATCCGGGTCGTCGCGTTCTACGACACGCTGATGCGCCGACGCGTGGATCTCCCGGCGCTCGCCCGTGCCTCGGCGGGCCTGGCCGAGTGCGTGACCGGTATCCGGCTGCACGGCACGGGGCGGGTGATCCGCGCCTCGCCCGCCGGTACGGAAGCCGCCGCTCCGCCGGCCCCGGCGTCCAGCACCGCACCGGTCACGCTGGACGAGGAGGAGATCGGCACGGTGTGGCTGGAGCGCACCGGCCCGCCGAATCCGCTGGACGAAGTGCTGCTGGAGCGGCTCGCCATCGGCGTTGCCGCCGTCGCCGAGCGGTACGGCCCGGCCCGCACCACCATGGCCGACCCAGCCCTGGTCGAGCTGGCGATCAGCGCCGACAGTGACGAGGCGGCCAGGGCCCGGGCGCTCCAGCTCCTGGGCTTCGCCGCCGGCCTTCCGGTCCGCGTCGCCGCCGTACGCTCACAGATTCCGCTCGACCGGATCGGCGGCCTGGTGTGCACGGGCCGTCTCGTGAAGGCGGCACTCCTCGCCGACGTGGGCGTCATCCTGGCCGCCACCCTCGACGCGGGCCGGTTCCCCGCGGGCGTATGCGCGGGCATCGGCGCGGCACCGAGCCCGGACCGCGCGTGGCGGGAGGCCCGCACGGCTCTCCGCTTCACCGGCCCGCACAAGCCTGTCGTCCGCTACGACGAACTGGGCGCACTCGCCCTGCTGGCCGAGATACCCGAGGCCGCCGCCCGGGACAACGCCGACGTGGCCGCCGTCGGCCAACTGGCCCGCGCCCCGGAGGATCTGGAGACCCTGGAGGTCTACTGCGCCACCGGTTCCCTGCGCCGCGCCGCCACCCTTCTCCACCTGCACCACAGCAGCGTCGCGCGTCGGCTCGAACAGATCGGAAAGACCCTGGGCATCGAGCTGACCGAGCCCACAGGGCTGCTGCGCGCCAGACTCGCCCTCACCACATGGCGACTGCTCGGCGGAGGGCTGAGGCAGTGAGCGCGCCTGCACCCGCGCCCCTCAGCCGTAGTCGACCCGCAGTTCCTTGATCCCGTTGATCCAGGCCGAGCGGAGCCTGCGCGGTGCGGGGCCGGCGAGGGAGATGCCGGGGGTGAGGTCGGCTATGGCGTCGAAGACGAGGTTGATCTCGAGGGTGGCGAGGCTCTTGCCGAGGCAGAAGTGCGGGCCTCCGCCGCCGAATCCGAGGTGGGGGTTGGGGTCCCGGGTGATGTCGAAGACATGCGGGTTCTCGAAGACCTCGGGGTCGTTGTTGGCGGAGGAGTAGAAGAGGCCGACCCGCTCTCCTGCCGAGATCTTCTGGCCGCCCAGCTCGGTGTCCTGGGCGGCGGTGCGCTGGAAGGAGACCACGGGCGTGGCCCAGCGCACGATCTCCTCGGCCGTGGTGGCGGGGCGCTCGCGCAGGTAGAGCTCCCACTGCTCGGGGTGGGTGAGGAAGGCGTGCATACCGTGGCTGATGGCGTTGCGTGTGGTCTCGTTGCCCGCGACGGCCAGCAGGATGACGAAGAAGCCGAACTCGTCCGCGTTGAGATTGCCCTCGCCCTCGGCCGCCACCAGACGGCTGACGATGTCCGCGGCGGATCCGGCGTACTGCGCGGGGCACTCCTTGCGGGCCTCGGCCATCGTCATCGCGTACGAGACCAGCTCCGCCGCCGACTGGGTGCCGACCTCCTCCGTGATGGCGTACTCGGGGTCGTCATAGGCGACCATCTTGTTGGACCAGTCGAAGATGCGGGCGCGGTCCTGCTGCGGGATGCCGATGAGTTCGGCGATGGCCTGCAGCGGCAGTTCGACGGCTATATCGGTGACGAAGTCGCCGCTGCCACTGTCCCTGGCCTCCCGTACGATCCGCGCCGCCCGGTCGCGCAGCGCCGTCTCCAGTTCGCGGATGGCGCGGGGGGTGAAACCGCGCTGCACGATCTGCCGCACCCGGGTGTGCTCGGGCGGGTCCATGTTGAGCATGATCAGCTTCTGGACGTCGATCTGGTCGCGGCTCATATGCTCGGCGAACCGGATGACGGCGGTGTTCAGGTTGGAGGAGTAGAGCTCGGGGCGGGTGGAGACCTCCTTCACGTCCGCGTGCCGGGTCACCACCCAGTACCCCTCGTCGTCGAACCCCGCCACACCGCGCGGCTGCCGGTTCCACCACACCGGTGCGGTCTCGCGCAGCAGGGTGAACTCGGGGAGGGGGACGCGCTCTTGATAGACGTCCGGATCGGTGAAGTCGAACCCGTCGGGCAGCGCGGGGCAGGAGGACATCGGCAGCTCCACTCCGGTTTCTGACGGCTTTCTGAGGCGTTCTGAGACTTTCTGACGGCCCATCAGGAGTGCCCCGAAGGTAGTAACGGGTTCTACAAGTAGCAAGGGAAGTAGGCCCGCAACTTGCGCCCGGGGCGCGTCCGGACCCGTGCAAGACTCTTGCGCGGCGGTGAGCGGGCTCCGCACACTGGGTGAAGAACTAGAACGCGTACTAGTTGTCGCTGGTGGGGAGCCAGCCGGGCTGGAGAGGACGACTCATGGCCGCCGAACCCGTCATCGTCGAAGCAGTACGCACCCCCATCGGCAAGCGCTCCGGCGCCCTCGCCAATCTGCACCCCGCCTATCTGCTCGGCGAGACCTACCGCGAACTCCTCGGCCGCACCGGCATCCACGCCGACTGCGTCGAGCAGATCGTCGGCGGCACCGTCACCCACGCCGGGGAGCAGTCCATGAACCCGGCGCGCAACGCCTGGCTGGCCGTCGGCCTGCCCTACGAGACCGCCGCCACCACCGTCGACTGCCAGTGCGGCTCCTCCCAGCAGGCCAACCACATGGTCGCCAACATGGTCGCCGCCGGTGTCATCGACATCGGCATCGGCTGCGGTGTGGAGGCCATGTCCCGGGTGCCGCTGGGCAGCGGCTCCAAGCACGGGCCCGGCAAACCCTGGCCGGACGAGTGGAACGTCGACCTGCCCAACCAGTTCGAGGCCGCCGAGCGCATCGCCCGCCACCGCGGTCTCACCCGCGAGCGCGTCGACTCCCTCGGCCTCCTCTCCCAGGAACGCGCCGCCACCGCCTGGGCCGAGGAGCGCTTCAAACGCGAGACGTTCGCCGTGCAGGTGCCCACCACCGAGGAGGAACAGGCCGCCGGCCAGGGCATGTGGCGGTACGTCGACCGCGACGAGGGGCTGCGCGACACCTCGATGGAAGCCCTCGCCTCACTCAAACCCGTCATGCCGACCGCCGTGCACACCGCCGGGAACTCCTCGCAGATCTCCGACGGCGCCGCCGCCGTGATGTGGGCCTCCAAGCGCATGGCGCGCGCCCTCAAGCTGCGCCCCCGCGCCCGGATCGTCGCCCAGACCCTGGTGGGCGCCGATCCCCACTTCCACCTCGACGGTCCCGTCGACGCCACCCGAGCCGTTCTCGGCAGAGCCGGGATGACCCTCAAGGACATCGATCTCGTCGAGATCAACGAGGCGTTCGCCTCCGTCGTACTCTCCTGGGCGCAGGTCTTCGAACAGGACCTGGAGAAGGTCAACGTCAACGGCGGAGCCATCGCGCTGGGCCACCCCGTCGGCGCGACCGGCGCCCGGCTCATCACCACGGCACTTCACGAACTCGAACGCGCCGACAAGGAGTTCGCCCTCGTCACCATGTGCGCGGGCGGCGCGCTGTCCACCGCCACCATCCTGCAGCGGCTGTAGGGCAGCGCCTGTTGGGAGCACCTGCCGGCCGGAGGCCGGGGGAGGACCCGGCAACCCGCAGCAGAAAGTCCTAGCCGGCCGGCGCGGCCGTACTGTGCAGCAACGTCTGCGCGGCCGAACGGGCGTGCCGCGCCGGGGTGGGCGAGTCGGTGATGGAGGCGTTGCTCATCGCCCCGTCGAGCAGGACCGCCAACTGCGAGGCGAGCCATTCCGGCTCCGCGGCGCCGGTCTCGTGCGCCAGATCCTGGAGATAGCCGCGGACGGCCGACTTGTGGTCCCGCACCGCGTCGACCACTCCCTGGGAGTCGGCGCCCAGTTCGCCGAAGGCGTTTATGAAGGCGCAGCCGTGGAAGTCCGGCCCGTCGACCCAGTCGTAGAGCCAGTCGAAGACGGCAAGCACCCGCTCCTCGGGGTCGGTGTGCCGGGCCACCCGCTCCTCCAGCGCGGTACGGGCCCACCGGTCCCGGCGCCGCAGATACGCCTCCACCAGGGCTCCCTTGGACGGGAAGCACTTGTAGATCTTCTTCAGCGAGACGCCGCACGCGTCGCGGATCCGGTCCATGCCCACGGCGTGCACGCCGTACTCGTAGAAGAGCGCGTCCGCCGCACTGAGAATGCGAGCCTCGGTCGTGGCTTCGCTGTCCATGGTGCCCCGTTCTCCCCGTCTCCCCGCTGTTCTCCTCAGCCCTTGAGAACCGTCGTTCTCTACGATACAGTCTTGCTTGACCGGAGAACGAGCGTTCTCCGGTCCAACGGGGGAACGAACGGGGGGCTCAAGCGTGACCGAGCAGACGATGCACCAAAGGCCAGGCTTGGGCGAGCTGGCGGGGACCGGGCTGCTCACAGTCCCGGTCGTCGTCGGCATTACCCATGCAGTGGCTGCGGTTGCGGCTCCGGCTCCGGCTCCGGCTGCAGCGACGACTGCGACCGTGCCGACGATCTTCGCGGAGCAGATATCCGGCCGACGGACCTCGGCGCCTGCTGCCGCTCGCTGAAAGACCACCGGACGTTCCCTGGGAGACCACCGGAGCGCACCGGGCACCGCCGCGGAGCACGGGACAGGCGCGGGTCAGCGCCGCCCGGTGCCGCAGGCGCCCAGGTGCCGTCCCTCCGGGGAAGGCCGCGAGTCCGCGCCTGTCGCAGGGCTCGCTCTAGGGCCCGTGTTCCTGCCCGTCGGGGTCGGGCAGGAACACGGGAACCTCACTCGCCGGTGCCCCTGGCGAACACCGGCGAGGCGTCGAAGGCGGCGCGACGGGTGGCCCGGCGCAGCGCACGCAGCACCGTACCGCCGAGCGTCAGGGTCAGCACCACGGTGAGCAGCGCCCGCGGTACGTCCCAGCCCAGCGAAGTGGCCAGCACATAGGCACCGTACCGAGCCAGATTCTCCTGCAGCGGATCACCCGGCACGAACGAGATCCCGGAGCCGAGGCCCGCGATATAGGGCCAGCCCTGAAGATTCATGATCAATCCGTAGAGCAGCGCGGAGGCAGCCCCGTATGCGGCAAGGAGGAGCAGTTCCCGCCGCCCCCGCAAGGTGGCCGGCGCGGGCAGCAGACCGGCTCCCATGGACACCCAGCCCATGGTGAGCATCTGGAACGGCATCCAGGGCCCCACCCCTCCGGTGAGCAGGGCCCCGGCGAACATCGAGACGGCACCGAGCACGAAACCGAAGCCCGGCCCCAGCACCCGGCCGGACAGCACCATCAGGAAGAACATCGGCTCCAGACCCGCGGTGCCCGCACCCAGCGGGCGCAGCGCGGCACCGGCCGCGGCGAGCACGCCCAGCATCGCCACGGCCTTGGCATCCAGCCCGGTCTCGGAGACGGTCGCCACTGCCACGGCGAGCAGAAGGGGGAGCAATGCGGCGAAGAGCCAGGGCGCGTCCTGCGAGTGCGCCAGCTCGGAGGTCCGGTCGGCCAGCAGCGGCCAGGCGAAGGCGACCACGCCGGTGGCGCTGGTGAGGGCCAGCGCGGCAACGGACTTCGGCCCCAGCCGCACGGCACGTACAGCCTGTACGTCCCGCGTGGCCTGTACGTCCCGCCCTGTCCGTACGTCCCGCTCGGCCCGCGCCGGCCGGGCCGGCGGCACCGGCTCGGCCGCCTGTACTGCCGCCGGGGCGGTTCGTCCTGCCGGGGCGGTTCGTCCCGTGGTGCGGCGGCGGATCACAGGGCCTCCCTCACCTGGCTGACGGTCAGCCAGGGCTGGGGAGCCAGGATCTTGGACACCTGCGGGGCGTAAGCGGGAGAGGAGGTGACGACCTCGTCGGTGGGCCCGTCGGCCACGGGCTCGCCCTGAGCGAGGATGACGACGCGGTGGGCCAGCTCCGCGACGAGCTCGACATCGTGGGTGGCCAGCACGATGGCGTGCCCCTCGGCCGCGAGCTCGCGCAAGAGCGCCACCAGCCGGGCCTTGGCCGCATAGTCCAGGCCCCGGGTGGGCTCGTCCAACAGCAGCAGTGGCGGCCGGGCCGTCAGGATGACCGACAGCGCGAGGGTCAGGCGTTGGCCCTCCGAAAGATCACGGGGGTGAGTGGTGTCAGGGATATCGGGAAGCAGCCGGGAGACCAGCGCCCGGCAGGTGCCGGGCGCGGCGCCCGCGTCGGCGTCGGCCGACCGGCACTCATGGGCGACGGTGTCCGCATAGAGCAGGTCGCGCGGCTCCTGCGGGACGAGACCGGCGTGCCGCAGCAACTCGGCCGGCCGCGTGCGGTGCGGCGTCTTTCCGCCGACGGTGACCTGGCCGGAGGTGGGCCGGTGCATACCGACCAGTGTGTTCAACAGGGTGGACTTCCCGGCCCCGTTGCGCCCCATGAGCGCCACGATCTCCCCGGCGTGCAGTGAGAGGGACACATCGTGCAGGGCGGTGACCCGGCCGCGGACGAGGGTGAGCCGTGACACCTCGGCGAGGGGGTGGGGGTGCGGGTCGTGCGAGTCACGGAGTCGCTGCCGGGCCCTCTTGGGGGACTTCGGGGCACCTTGGGAACACTTCGGGGCACCTTGGGGGGTCTTCGGTGCTTCGTGGAGGAACTTCAGGGCACCCTGAGGGAACGTCGGGGCTCCTTCGGGGAGTTGCGGGGTCCCGGGAGGCTCCGGGGTGCCTTCAGGGAGGTCCGGCGTGGCGGGTGAGTCCGGGTGGGGGAGACGGAGCGCCAGGCGCTCGCGCAGCGGACCCGCCCTGCGGCGGGCGTCCCGCACGGAGAGGGGGAGCGGGTCCCACCCGGCCAGCTCGCCCAACTCCACGACGGGCGGCCGGACCGGCGAGACCGCCAGCAGCGCCGCGGGCTCCCCGAGCCGTGCCGTACGAGGTCGGGGGGTTGCGCCCTCCCGGGCGTGGGCGTCCGGGCGGAGCGGCGCTTCCTCCGGCGTCAGCAGCAGCACTTGGTCCGCGTACTGCACCACGCGTTCCAGGCGGTGTTCGGCCATCAGGACAGTGGTGCCCAGGTCGTGGACCAGCCGTTGGAGGACGGCAAGTACTTCCTCGGCGGCGGGCGGATCCAGCGCGGAGGTGGGTTCGTCGAGGACGAGGACCTTGGGGTGCGGAGTGAGTACGGAGCCGATGGCGACCCGCTGTTGCTGGCCGCCGGAGAGGGAGGCGATAGGACGGTCCCGCAGTTCGTTGAGGCCGAGCAGATCGAGCGTCTCCTCCACACGGCGCCGCATGGTGCCGGGGGGAAGGCCCAGGGACTCCATGCCGTAGGCCAGTTCGTCCTCGACCGTGTCGGTGACGAAGTGGGCCAGCGGGTCCTGGCCCACGGTGCCGACGACGTCGGCGAGTTCGCGGGGCTTGTGGGTACGGGTGTCGCGGCCCGCCACGGTCACCCGGCCGTACAGGGTGCCGCCGGTGAAGTGCGGGACCAGGCCCGGAACGGTGCCGAGCAGCGTGGACTTGCCCGCCCCGCTGGGCCCGATGAGCAGACACAGCTCGCCCTCCGGGATGTGGGCGTCCACCACCGGGAGGGCTGGGGCCGCCGCCCCGTCGTGGACGACGGTGACCTGGTCGAAGGTGATCACTGCGGACTCTCCTCGTCGTGCTGCCGGCCCCGCAGGGCCCGCGCGGAACGGAGCCTGGGCACGCCGTACTCGTTCCCGGTCTCCTTGGCGCCCTGCCGGAGTTCGCCGTCCGAGGCCGAGCCGGAGGCGGCGGAGTCCGAGCCCGAGCCCGAGGCCGTGGCCATGGCTCGGCCCGAGTCCGAGCCCGAGAGCGATGCCGATGCTCCGGAAGGGGAGGGAGAGGAGGAGGGGAGGGGGG
>NZ_JADKMA010000264.1 GCF_017676365.1 Streptomyces oryzae | reverse complement strand
TGCCCACGTGTTACTCACCCGTTCGCCACTAATCCACCACCGAAGCGGCTTCATCGTTCGACTTGCATGTGTTAAGCACGCCGCCAGCGTTCGTCCTGAGCCAGGATCAAACTCTCCGTGAATGCTTTACAATTCGCGGAAGAGCGGAACCAGGAAGAGGAATAGTCCCCCCGGTTCACAGCGTCCTCGCTGTTGTATTTCAAAGGAACCTCGTCTCTCAGAGACGGGGTATCAACATATCTGGCGTTGACTTTTGGCACGCTGTTGAGTTCTCAAGGAACGGACGCTTCCTTCGAAACCGTCTCACCGGCTTCTCCGGACGTTTGCCCTTTCGGTGTCCACTACGTTAGCGCGTTTCCCCGGAGACTCCTAATCGGGTCCTCGGAGTCAGTTTTCGGCGCACCGAAACCGACCCCGATTCTGGGGTACGTCATAGGTAGTGAATGTTCGCTGCGGGGGCCGCTCTCACTGGGCCTTGAGGCCCGTGGCAAGCCGTCCCGTTTCCAGCGACTCGGTCCAACGTTAGGGGGTGGACCGGCTTGCGTCAAGCTCGGGCCGACGGTTCCGGGGCTTGTGCGGCCGGTAGGGGCTCACTGTGGGGTCGCCCTCCAGCCAGAAGCGCCAGGGGTAGTGGGCGGCGTCGCCTCCGACGCCGGTGCGGGGGCCGTTCTTCATGGCTCCGGGTTCCGCGGGCTCACCTGCGGTGATGCTCAGCGGGGCGGTGTCGTCGTGGGTGCAGACGTCGGCGCCGTTCAGCTCGCGGTCGACGGCGAGGGCGGTGGCGAGGCGGGCCGGGCCTTTGGCCAGTTCCTGGTCCTTGCGGGCCTTGGGGCGGCGCTGCCGTGCCTGCTCCGCTCCCTCCAGTACCTCGCCGGCGCGGATCAGTACACCGCTGGCCTGGCCTTCCGCGCCGCACACCAGGTTGAGACTGAACCACATGCCGTAGATGAAGTAGACGTACGCGTGGCCCGGAGGACCGAACATCGAGGCATTCCGTTCCGTCCTGCCGCGGTAGGCGTGGGAGCCGGGGTCGGCCTCCCCCGCGTACGCCTCGACCTCCGTGATGCGCAACCGCATGCGGCCCTCTGTCGTCGTGCGTACCAGGACGCGTCCGAGAAGGTCGGGTGCGACATCCAGGACAGGACGGTCGAAGAAGGCCCGGGGGAGGTGCGCGTCGCCGCTGGTCGTGCTGGGCTTGCGGTCTCGGCCTGCGATCATGCCGTCCGAGCGTACAAGAACTGCCGTGCTTCCCCTGGGGAAGCCGAAAGGGGAGGACAAGGGGATGGGCTTCAAGAAGCTGTTCGCGAGCATGGGGATGGGGAGCGCCTCGGTCGACACGGTGCTGCACGAGCCGCACGCGGTGCCCGGTGGCGTGGTGCAGGGCGAGGTGCGGATCGAGGGTGGCTCGGTCACCCAGGAGATCCAGTCCCTGTCCGTGGGGCTCCAGGCCCGGGTCGAGGTGGAGACGAACGACGGGGAGACGCATCAGAACATCGAGTTCGGCACCCAGCGGCTCGGCGGGGAGCTGACCCTGCACGAGGGGGACTCGCATGTGGTGCCCTTCGCCCTCGAGGTGCCGTGGGAGACGCCGATCACCATGTTCCTGGGCCAGCAGCTGCGGGGCATGCAGATCGGGGTGACCACGGAGCTGGCGATCGCGCGGGCGCTGGACTCGACCGACCTGGACCCGGTGGACATCCACCCGCTGCCGGCCCAGCAGGCCATTCTGGACGCCTTCGGGCAGCTCGGGTTCCGCTTCAAGTCGGCGGACATGGAGAAGGGGCACATCCGGAACACGCGGCAGCGGCTGCCCTTCTACCAGGAGATCGAGTTCCACGCGCCGCAGCAGTACCGGGGGCTCAACCAGGTGGAGCTGTCGTTCGTCGCGGACTCGCGGGGGATGGATGTGGTGCTGGAGATGGACAAGAAGCCGGGGCTGTTCACGGAGGGCAGTGACACCTTCCGCGCCTTCCCGGTGGACTTCGACTCCTTCCAGCAGACGGACTGGGCCGGGTACCTCAACCAGTGGCTGGCCGAGGTCGGCGGCAAGCGGAACTGGTTCTGAGCCCGAAGGACCGGCCCCCTGTCCGAGGGGGAGAACGCCGTGGGGCCCCGTTCAGCCGAGCAGGATGCTGAGCGGGGTTTCGCGTACGGACCAGAAGCCGACCGCTGCGGTGAAGACGTCGGCCGCGGCGGCGGCGTCCTGCGGGTCGGCCTGTTCGAACTCCGACCAGCCGGTGGCCAGCAGCAGATAGCCGCTGGGCTTGCCCCACCAGGACAGGTCGGTGAGCAGGTCGGCGAGGGCGTCCCAGTTGCGGCCGAAGTAGTCGGGCAGCTCCAGACCGGTGGCGCATCGCTCCATGAAGTCGGCCTTGTTGTCGACGCCGGTCAGGTCCACGACCGCGCCGAACCAGCCTGCCGCGTCGGCCTGCATCAGGGCGTCGGGGCCCACTGATGGCAACCGGTAGACGCCGGGAGGCACCGAGTCGTCGAAGAGGCCGGGGAGGTCGGCCTGGGGCAGCTCGGGCAGGTCCACGGGGCTGGTCATGGTCGGCACCACCGCTTCGGGGTCTCGTCGTGGTCACTCACCTGACGGCGTTGACGGCTGCGGGCACAGGGCTGGGGTGTACGGGGTGTGCTGTCGCACCCCGTCATGGTGGCAAAGAGAGACGGTGCGGATCGTTAGGCTGGCCGTTGCAGCGATTCGCGTGACGAGGAGGTTCCCAACGTGACCGACCAGCAACGGCGCCCGCTCCCCCATGACTTCCACCCCCCGGTGCCGTCAATCCGCGTGGTGAGCAACGATCTGGCGGACGGCGGCCATCTGGGTTCCGCACAGGTGTACGCGGAGGGGAACACCTCGCCGCACCTGCGCTGGGAGGGTTTCCCGGAAGCGACGCAGAGCTTCGCCGTGACGTGCTTCGACCCGGATGCGCCGACCGGCAGCGGGTTCTGGCACTGGTCCGTCTTCGACATCCCCGCCTCGGTGACGGAGCTGCCCACCGGGGCCGGTACGGGTGAGATGAAGGGGCTCCCCGAGGGGGCCGTGCATGTGCGCAACGACTTCGGGACGCGGGACTTCGGCGGGGCCGCGCCGCCGCCCGGGGACGGTCCGCACCGCTACGTCTTCACCGTGTACGCCGTGGACACCGAGAAGCTCGGCCCCGACGCCGGGGCGACGCCCGCGTTCGTCGGGTTCAACCTGCGCTTCCACACCCTGGCGCGGGGGCAGCTGATCGGCGAGTACGAGCTGCCCGCGGAGAGCTGATCGCGCCGGGCTGTCGTAAAGAATTCCGTTGCGCCGCGCTCCCAGCGCGGCGCAACGTGTATGCGGGCAGTCGGCACCGTGGCGCGGTACATCACCGCGAACGGGGGCGGCAGGCGCCTTCGGCGCCGCCGTCTGCCGGAGTCCGGCCGGGGGCCGGACGACCGCGCCGGCTGCCTTCGCATTTGTCCTTCCGCGATTCCCTCCGCGATCTCTTTCGCCATTTGTCCTTCCGTGATCCTTTTCCGACCTTCGCGACCTGGCATTTCCGGACGCTTCATGTCCCGTACAGCCTTGGGAAATTGCGTTGTCGGCCTGCGTGGACAGCGGCACAGTGGTGCCACCCCGGCGCGGGTGCGCGCGGGTGGAGACGGGAGAAGGGGAGGCGGTCGGGATGCGGGAGACGCTGGTACTGAACGCGAGCTTCGAGCCGCTGTCGACGGTGTCGCTGCGGCGAGCTGTGGTGCTCGTGATGCGGGAGAAGGCAGTGGTCGAGCAGTCGCATCCCGGGCTGCGGGTGCGTGCGGCGAAGGTGGAGCTTCCGGTGCCGCAGGTGATCAGACTCTGCCGGTACGTCCGAGTGCCCTTTCGACAACGGGCACCGTGGTCGCGGCGGGGCGTCCTGGTGCGGGACCGGCACCGGTGTGCGTACTGCGGGCGCCGGGCGACCACGGTGGATCACATCGTTCCGCGGTCGCACGGCGGTGGGGACACGTGGCTGAACACGGTCGCTGCGTGTGCGGCGGACAATCACCGGAAGGCGGACAGGACGCCGGCGCAGGCGGGGATGAAGCTGCTGGTCAAGCCGTTCGAGCCGACTCCGGCCGATGCGCTGCTGCTGGCGCTGGGGCTCAAGGAGGGGGAGACGCTGCCCGAGTGGCTGTCGCTGCCGGCCACGGCCTGAGCGCGGCGGCGGGCTCGGGCGGGGCGGCGGCCCTGGGCCGACGACTGAAGTTGCTCAGCGCAGCAGGAGCTGTGCGATCGCCGCGAGGCCGACGGCCACGATGACGCCCCGCAGCACTCCGGGGGCCAGCTTGCGTCCGATACGGGCGCCGAGCTGGCCCCCGGCTGCTGAGCCGACCGCGATCAGCAGCACGGCGGTCCAGTCGAAGTCCGCGATGAAGAGGAAGAAGACGGCCGCCGTCCCGTTGACGACGGCGCCGAGCACATTCTTGACGGCGTTGATGCGCTGCAGGTCGTCGGGGATGAGCAGGCCCATGAGGGCGAGGTAGATGACGCCCTGGGCGGCGCCGAAGTAGCCGCCGTACGCACTGGCGAACAGCATGCCGCCCTGGAGGGGGATGCCGCCGTGCGGATGGGCGCTGCTGTTCTGGCGTTCGCGGCGGCGGCGTACGGCGGCGGCCAGCCGGGGCTGGAGGACGACGAGGACCAGGGCGATCGCGATCAGCGCTGGGACGATGGCGTCGAACGCGCTGGAGGGCAGGGTGAGCAGCAGGATCGCGCCTGCCAGCCCGCCGAGGAAGGCGACGGTGCCCAGTCTCAGGACGCGGCGGCCCTGGCCGCGCAGCTCCTTGCGGTAGCCGATGGCGCCGCTGATGGAGCCGGGGACGAGGCCGAGCGAGTTGGAGACGTTGGCGGTTACGGGCGGCAGGCCGACGGCGAGCAGTACCGGGAACGTGATGAGGGTGCCGGAGCCGACGATGGTGTTGATGCCCCCGGCGCAGATCCCTGCGGCACAGACGGCCACGGCCTCCCATATGGTCACGCGTCAGCCCCTTCGGTGATCGGCGTCAGTGCCACTGATCATGCCCGAAGGGGCTGCGTACGCGTGCGACGGTCCAGCTGCTGGACCTGGCCGGCCTCAGCCGTGGCCTGGTGGGAGCGCCGGCTGCAGTGCCGGCCCGGCGGCAGTGCCCGTGCCGTCAGGAGTCGAGCGGGGGCTGCTCGCGCGGGGGCTTGGTGACGCTGGGCGGGTTGGGGGTGCCGCCGCCGTTGCCGCCGCTGCCGCCGGAGTCGGGGCGGAAGTTGTCGAGGGCGCCGCCGAGGCCCTTGAGGGCGTCGCCGATCTCGCTGGGGACGATCCACAGCTTGTTGGCGTCGCCCTCGGCGATCTTCGGGAGCATCTGGAGGTACTGGTAGGAGAGCAGCTTCTGGTCCGGGTCGCCGGCGTGGATGGACTCGAAGACCGTGCGGATGGCCTGGGCCTCACCCTCGGCGCGCAGGGCGGCGGAGCGGGACTCGCCTTCGGCGCGCAGGATGGCCGACTGCTTCTCACCTTCGGCGGTGAGGATCTGCGACTGGCGGACACCTTCGGCCTGGAGGATCGCGGCGCGCTTGTCGCGGTCGGCGCGCATCTGCTTCTCCATCGAGTCCTGGATGGAGGTCGGCGGCTCGATGGCCTTCAGCTCGACGCGGTTGACGCGGATGCCCCACTTGCCCGTGGCCTCGTCGAGGACGCCGCGCAGCGCCGCGTTGATCTCCTCGCGCGAGGTGAGCGTCCGCTCCAGGTCCATACCGCCGATGATGTTGCGCAGGGTGGTGACGGTGAGCTGCTCGATCGCCTGGATGTAGCTGGCCACTTCATAGGTGGCGGCACGGGCGTCCGTCACCTGGTAGTAGATGACGGTGTCGATGTTCACGACCAGGTTGTCCTGGGTGATCACCGGCTGCGGGGGGAAGGGGACGACCTGTTCCCTGAGGTCGACACGGTTGCGGATGGTGTCGATGAAGGGGACGACGATGTTCAGGCCCGCGTTGAGCGTCCGCGTGTACCGGCCGAAGCGCTCGACGATCGCCGCACTCGCCTGTGGGATGACCTGGATGGTCTTGATGAGTGCGATGAAGACAAGCACCACCAGGATGATCAGGACGATGATGATGGCGTCCACGGCCTTGCCCCCTGCTTGGTTGTGAAAGACGCTTCGGTTGTGAGAGTCGCTGCCTGAAGAGTTACTGCCCGTGTGCGGTTGCTCATCGCCATCACATCACGACCGCGGTGGCCCCGTCGATCTCGACCACGTCCACCTGGCTGCCGGGCTCGTAGCTCGTGTCCGAATCCAGTGCACGAGCCGACCAGATCTCGCCGGCCAGCTTGATACGGCCGCCGTCCCCGTCGACTTTCTCCAGCACCACGGCCTGTTTGCCCTTGAGCGCTTCGACCCCGCTGGCCAGCGCCGGGCGCTCGGTGCGCATCCGGCGGGCGACGGGTCGTACGACCAGGATCAGTGCCGTGGAGACGAGGGCGAAGACGACCACCTGGGCGACCGGGCCTCCGCCGATGCCGGCCGTCCCGGCGGCTGCGACCGCACCCACCGCGAGCATGCCGAACTCGGGCATGGCCGTGATGATGAGCGGAATCCCCAGCGCTGCGGCGGCTACGAGCCACCCGACCCATGCGTCCACACCGCCATGGTAGGCGTACGGTCAGCGCAGCGGCAGGCCCTGTGCGGTCCAGCGGCTGTTCTCCGTCTCGACGACGAGCGGCAGGCCGAAGCACAGCGAGAGGTTACGAGAGGTCAGTTCGGTCTCCAGCGGCCCGGCTGCCAGCACCTGTCCCTGGCGGATCATCAGAACGTGGGTGAAGCCCGGCGGGATCTCCTCGACGTGGTGGGTCACCATCAGCATGGAGGGGGCGTACGGGTCGCGCGCGAGCCGTCCGAGGCGTCGTACGAGGTCCTCGCGCCCGCCCAGGTCGAGCCCGGCCGCGGGTTCGTCCAGGAGCAGCAGTTCGGGGTCGGTCATCATGGCGCGCGCGATCATGGTGCGCTTGCGCTCGCCCTCGGAGAGGGTGCCGAACTTGCGGTCGAGGTAGTCGGACATGCCCAGCCGGTCGAGGAAGGCCAGCGCGCGGTCCTCGTCGACCTTGTCGTAGCTCTCCTGCCAGTGCGCCGTCATGCCGTAGGCGGCGGTGAGCACGGTCTCCAGCACGGTCTGGCTGCGGGGCAGCTTCTCGGCCATGGCGATGCTGGCCATGCCGACGCGGGGCCGCAGCTCGAACACGTCGACGCTGCCGAGGCGTTCACCGAGCACGCTGACGGAGCCGGAGGTCGGGAAGAGGTAGCTGGAGGCGAGGTTGAGCAGCGTGGTCTTGCCCGCTCCGTTGGGGCCGAGGATGACCCAGCGTTCTCCCTCCTTGACCGACCAGGAGACATCGTCCACCAGAGCACGTCCGTCGCGGACCACGGATACGTCCACCAGCTCCAGTACTTCGCTCATGAGCGCGTTGTCTCCTATTGCAGTCGCGTTTAGGTGCCTGTGGGCACATTCCCCAGGGGAAAACCTACGCCACCGTGTGCGAAGCCTGTTCCCTAGGCTTGGTCCATGCTCACAGAACCTCGCTCGGGGCGGCTCGCCGCCTGGGGAAACGCACTGCTCGCCGGACTCGTCTCGCCGGACGAGGCGGCCGACCGCATCGCGGCGCAGGACGCACGGCACCGTGTGGTGCTGCCGGGGGACGACGGCGATCCGGTGGGGCTGACGCTGGCGCTGGGGCGGCTGCGGTCGCTGGGTGCCGTGGGGCTGCGGGTGGCGCTGCCGGTACCGGGGCACCCGCTGGGGCTGAGCGGGCCGCCGGAGTTCAACGCACGGGCGCTGGAGGCCGGGGAAGCGGTGCTGGTGCACGGCGTCGCGCTCGGTCTGGTGCCCGCGGTGTACGAGGCGGGGCCGGCGGGCGCCGGCCCCGAGGACGTGCACGCCGAGGTGGTGTGGGAGTGCCTGCCGGTGCGGGAGGCGCCGCCAGCCGACGTGCCCTCGCTCGCGGAGGCCGAGCGGGAGCTGGCTGAGGCGATGCGGGAGGCCACCGAGGTGCTGACCCGGCTCGATGTGGCGGGCTCCGGTCCGGTGGCCGAGGCGGCGCTGGAGGCGTACCGGGCGCGTATGGAGGCCGGGAGGCAGCTGCTGGCGCCGGGTTATCCGCCGCGCGCCGTACGGGTGCTGGAGCTGGCGCAGCGGGTGACGGCGCTGGTCTCGATCGCCTACGGCGAAGGTGGGGGCGCCGGTGACGGGAAGGAGCACGGGGGTGCGGTGAGCGCCGCGGAGATGGCGGCCCGCACCGAGGCGCTGCGCCCGGTGGAGCGGACCGCGCGGCGGGCGCAGGTGGCGGCGTACAACGCGTACGCCGAGGAGCTGGAGCGGCGGCGGGAG
>NZ_JADKMA010000263.1 GCF_017676365.1 Streptomyces oryzae | reverse complement strand
GTGGCGGTCGGGAGGGGCGGGGAGCGTCGCACGGGTTGGAGAATGGAGGGATGAAGACTGTGACCCTCATCGGGAAGCCCGGCTGTCATCTGTGTGACGTGGCGCGGGACGTCGTGGTCCGGGTGTGCGACGAAGTGGGCGCCGCCTGGGAGGAGAAGGACATCAATCAGGACCGGGAGCTCTACCGGCTGTACTGGGAGCAGATCCCGGTCGTGCTCGTCGACGGGAAGCAGCACGATTTCTGGCGCGTCGACCCCGAACGCCTCCGGAGCGCGCTCACCGCGTGACGCAGCGCTGTCGCTCGCGGACACCCGCTTGCTCGAACGGTGCTCAATGAGTGCTTGGGGCGGGCTTGTCCAGGCGGAATGTGGTCAGGGTTCGAGCGGGTTTCGATTAGTATCAAGGGCGTTTTGCCGTCCGGGGGCGTATACGTGAGGAGTGTGGCCGGGTGTCCCCGTTGGTGGCTGTGGCGCCGGTCACGTTGGCCGGACAAACCGGACACAATCTTTGTGCACGCGTTCACAAAGGCATAGCCTGGGCGCGACGGAGCGGTCCGGGAGAGTGCCTGACATACGACCGCTCACCGCTTCGCGCAACCGGCAGGAGCACCGTGGCAACTGGCCGAAATCACCGTCCGGCGACGAGTCGGAGCCGAGGAATCCCCGAGGCGACCGTCGCCCGCCTTCCGCTGTATCTGCGGGCCCTCACCGCGCTGTCCGAGCGTTCGGTGCCCACGGTCTCCTCGGAGGAGCTGGCCTCTGCGGCGGGCGTCAATTCGGCCAAGCTCCGCAAGGATTTCTCCTACCTCGGGTCGTACGGAACGCGCGGGGTCGGCTACGACGTGGAGTACCTCGTCTACCAGATCTCCCGCGAGCTGGGCCTCACCCAGGACTGGCCGGTTGTGATCGTCGGTATCGGTAACCTCGGCGCCGCGCTCGCCAACTACGGCGGCTTCGCCTCGCGCGGCTTCCGGGTGGCGGCGCTCATCGACGCCGACCCGAGCCTGGCCGGAAAGCCCGTCGCGGGCATCCCCGTCCAGCACACCGACGAGCTGGAAAAGATCATCTCGGACAACGGGGTGTCCATCGGCGTGATCGCCACCCCGGCGGGTGCGGCGCAGCAGGTGTGCGACCGGCTCGTCGCCGCCGGGATCACCTCCATCCTCAACTTCGCGCCGACCGTGCTGTCCGTCCCCGAAGGGGTCGACGTACGCAAGGTCGACCTCTCCATAGAGCTCCAGATCCTCGCCTTCCACGAGCAGCGGAAGGCCGGGGAGGAGCCGACAGGTGCGGCGTCCGAGGCGGACACGGCGCCGCCTGCGGCGCCGCCCGCCGTGGCCGTCGCCAAGCGGCCCCCCGAGTCCGGAAGTGACGGGGATCTGCCCGCCGTGATGCCGGCATGAGCCTGCTCGTCGTCGGTCTGAGCCACCGCAGCGCGCCGGTCAGCGTGCTGGAACGTGCCGCGCTGGCACCGCAGGCGCGGGGGAAGCTGCTGCAGGACACCGTGGGCGCGGAGCCCGCGGCGGAGGCGGCTGTGCTCTCCACCTGCAACCGGATCGAACTGTACGCGGACGTCGACAAGTTCCACGCGGGTGTCGCCGAACTGTCGACGCTGCTGGCCCAGCACAGCGGGGTCGAGCTGGACGAGCTCACTCCGTATCTGTACGTGCACTACGAGGACCGGGCCGTGCACCACCTGTTCTCGGTGGCGTGCGGGCTCGACTCGATGGTCGTGGGCGAGGGGCAGATCCTCGGCCAGATCAAGGACGCGCTGGCCGTCGCGCAGGAGCAGCACACCGCGGGGCGGCTGCTGAACGATCTGTTCCAGCAGGCGCTGCGGGTCGGCAAGCGGGCTCATTCGGAGACCGGCATCGACAAGGCCGGGCAGTCGCTGGTGACCTTCGGGCTCGAGCAGCTGGCCGCAGGGCGCGATGTCGAGGAGTGGGTACGCGGGCGCCGGGCGCTGGTGATCGGTGCCGGGTCCATGTCCTCGCTGGCCGCGGTGACGCTGGCGCGCGCCGGTGTGGGCGAACTGGTGATCGTCAACCGTACGTTGGCGAGGGCGCAGCGGCTCGCGGAGGGCTTGAACGCACGGGCGATGCCGATGGCTTCGGTCGCGGAGGAGCTGGCCGCCGCGGATGTCGTCGTGTCCTGCACCGGGGCTGCCGGACTCGTGCTGAGCGCTGCGGACATCGAGGGCGCCTTGCGGGGGCGTGGTGCGGGTGCGCCGACGGATGCACCGGGCCTGGCGATTCTCGACCTCGCCATGCCCCGGGACGTCGAGGCCGCTGTGCATCGCCTCGACGGAGTGCGGCTCGTGGATATCGAGTCGTTGGCCGATGCCGAGGCGGATGCGCCGATGGCGCAGGACGTCGAGGCCGTGCGGGGCATCGTGGCGGAGGAGGTCGCCGCGTTCGGGGCTGCGCAGCGGGCGGCGACGATCACGCCGACCGTCGTGGCGCTGCGCACCATGGCCGCCGATGTCGTCGCCGGCGAGATGGCGCGTCTCGAGGGGCGGCTGCACGGGATGGACGACAAACAGCGCGCGGAGATCACGCAGACCGTGCGCCGTGTCGTGGACAAGCTGCTGCACGCACCGACCGTGCGCGTCAAGCAGCTCGCGGGCGAGCCCGGCGGTGCCGGGTACGCGGACGCGCTGCGTGAACTCTTCGACCTCGACCCGCAGGCGGTCGCCGCTGTCAGCAATCCGGAACAGGAGCGGCAATGAACACCGACGCCACAGCCAACCCCCCACTGAGGCTGGGCACCCGCCGCAGCAAGCTCGCGATGGCG
Source organism: Streptomyces oryzae (assembly GCF_017676365.1). Classification (GTDB taxonomy): domain Bacteria; phylum Actinomycetota; class Actinomycetes; order Streptomycetales; family Streptomycetaceae; genus Streptomyces; species Streptomyces oryzae. The sequence goes on along the minus strand of NZ_JADKMA010000263.1, from coordinate 5,678 downwards.
CAGTCCGGGCTGGTCGCCGAGGAAGTGCGCAGGGTGACGGGGCGGCCCGTAGAGCTGGTGGAGATCACCACGTACGGGGACATCAGCAAGGAGCAGCTCGCGCAGATCGGCGGCACCGGGGTGTTCGTCAACGCGCTGCGGGACGCGCTCTCGCGCGGGGAGATCGACTTCGCCGTGCACTCGCTGAAGGATCTGCCGACCACCCAGCCCGCCGAGTACGCGCTGGCCGCCGTGCCGGCCAGGGCCGACGCGCGGGATGTGCTGGTGGGCCGGGACGGGCTCCGGTTCGAGGAGCTGGCCAGGGCCGCGGCGCCCGGCAAGGCGCGGATCGGTACGGGCTCTCCTCGCCGGATGGCGCAATTGCACGCCTGGGCGCGTACGCTCGGGGTCGAGATCGAGACCGTCCCGATCCGGGGGAATATCGACACGCGGATCGGGTACGTGCGCTCCGGTGAGCTCGACGGCGTCGTGCTCGCCGCCGCCGGTCTCGAGCGCATCGGTCGCCTCGACGAGGAGGCGGCCGAGCTGATCGAGCCCGACCAGGTTCTTCCCGCCCCCGGACAGGGGGCACTGGCCGTCGAGTGCGTGGCGTCCGACACGCACCTGGCCGAACAGCTCGCGGAGCTGGACGACCCGTGCACACGGGCGGCCGTCACCGCTGAGCGAACCCTGCTCGCCGCCTTGGAGGCCGGCTGTAGCGCACCCGTGGGGGCGCTGGCCGACCTGCTTGTCGAGGGGCAGGTTGTCACCGAAATGCGCCTGCGTGGCGTCGTCGGCACCACCGACGGCCGCACGCTGGTGCAGTTGTCCACCACCGGTCCCGCACCGGCGTCCGACGGCGGTTCCGCCGACCTTGCGCCCTTCGCGCGCATGGGCCGGGAACTCGCCGACGAGATGCTCGCCAAGGGTGCGGCCGGTCTGATGGGGGAGCGAGCACTTTGAGCCCCACCGCCGCCGACAGGTCGCGCGCCGACAAGCCGAGCACAGCGCGCGCCGACAAGTCGAGCACCGCACAGAAGACGGCAGTCGCGAACAGACAGCACCTGCACGGTGCACACGGACACGTCACCTTCCTGGGTGCCGGGCCCGGAGACCCGGGACTGCTGACGTTGCGCGCCGTCGAGGCGCTGGGGCAGGCCGACGTACTGGTCGCCGACCCACGCGTGCACGACGTCGTACGTGCCCATACCAGGCCAGGTGTGGACACACCGCTGCAAGCCATCACTGATGGCGCGTCAACTGCCTCCGCAGCGGCCGACGATGCAGCCCTCGACCCCGGCGAGTCTGCCATAGCCGCCGCGCGCGCCGGCAAGCGGGTCGTACGTGCGGTCGCGGGCGATCCGGGGCTGGACTCGGACGCGGCCCGCGAGATGCTGGCGCTGGCCGCCGAGGGCATTCCGTTCGAGGTCGTGCCGGGTGTGGCCGCGGCCGTGGGTGTGCCCGCGTACGCCGGGGTGCCGCTGCGTGACGCGCAGGGCACCGACGTGCGGTTCGTGGACGCGAGTACGGCGGACGACCGGTGCTGGACCGAGCTGGGCGTGAGCGACGCGACCGTCGTCGTCTCCACAACCCTGGACCAGGTCACCTCGGCGGCCGGGGAGCTGGTGGCGGCCGGCCGCAAGCCGGACACCCCGCTGACCGTCACGCTCGCCGGGACGACCACCCGGCAGCGCACCTTCACCGCGACGCTCGGCAGCATCACCCAGGCGCTCAAGCAGGCCAAGGTGCTGCCCTCGCCGGACGGCGGGCAGCCCGTCATAGCCGTGGTCGGCGAGCGCAGTGCCGCGGCCCAGCGCGAGCAGCTGGCCTGGTTCGAGTCCAAGCCGCTGTTCGGCTGGCAGGTCCTGGTGCCCCGCACCAAGGAACAGGCGGCCTCCCTCTCCGACCAGCTCCGCTCCTACGGCGCCGTGCCGGCGGAGGTGCCGACCATCGCCGTGGAGCCGCCGCGTACCCCGCAGCAGATGGAGCGCGCGGTCAAGGGCCTGGTGACGGGCCGCTACGAGTGGATCGCGTTCACCTCCGTCAACGCCGTCAAGGCGGTCCGCGAGAAGTTCGAGGAGTACGGGCTCGACGCCCGCGCCTTCGCCGGGATCAAGGTCGCGGCGGTGGGGGAGCAGACCGCGAACGCGCTCGTCGAGTTCGGGGTCAAGCCCGACCTGGTGCCCAGCGGCGAGCAGTCGGCCGCGGGGCTGCTGGAGGACTGGCCGCCCTACGACCCCGTCTTCGACCCGATCGACCGGGTGTTCCTGCCGCGCGCCGACATCGCCACCGAGACGCTGGTGGCCGGCCTGATCGAGCTGGGCTGGGAGGTGGACGACGTGACCGCCTACCGCACGGTGCGCGCCTCGCCGCCGCCCGCCGAGACGCGGGAGGCCATCAAGGGCGGTGGATTCGACGCCGTATTGTTCACCTCGTCGTCCACGGTGCGGAATCTGGTCGGTATCGCCGGCAAGCCGCACAACGTCACGGTCATCGCCTGTATCGGCCCGGCCACCGCGAAGACCGCGGAGGAGCATGGGCTGCGGGTGGACGTCATGTCGCCCGAGCCGTCGGTCCACAAGCTGGCCGAGGCGCTCGCCGACTTCGGTGCCCAGCGGCGCGCCGCGGCCGTGGAGGCAGGTGAACAGGTGAAGCGGCCGAGCGAGAAGCGCCCGGCCAGGAGGAGGGCACGCACATCATGAGCATCAGCAGCCCCAAGCCGGAGAGCGGCAGCCCGAGCACCTACGGGAGCTTCCCGGCTGCCCGCCCACGGCGGCTGCGCACCACGGCCGCCATGCGCCGCCTGGTGGCCGAGCACCACACGCAACCGGCCGATCTGATCCTGCCCGCGTTCGTACGGGAGGGCATCAGCGAGCCGGTGCCGGTGGGCTCGATGCCCGGCGTCGTGCAGCACACGCGGGACACCCTGCGCAAGGCCGCCGTGGAGGCGGTCGAGGCGGGCGTCGGCGGGCTGATGCTGTACGGCGTGCCGGAGGAGGCGAAGAAGGACGCCCAGGGCAGCGCGGGCACCGACCCGGACGGCATCCTCCAGGTGGCGCTGCGGGATGTACGGGCCGAGGTCGGCGACGAGCTGGTGCTGATGTCCGACCTGTGCCTGGACGAGTACACCGACCACGGCCACTGCGGGGTGCTGACCGCCGACGGCCGCGTCGACAACGACGCGACGCTGGAGCGGTACGCGGAGATGGCCCGCGTCCAGGCCGACGCCGGCGCCCATGTGCTGGGCCCCAGCGGCATGATGGACGGCCAGATCGGGTACGTCCGCGCGGCGCTTGAGGAGGCCGGGCACACGGACATCGCGATGTTCGCGTACACCGCCAAGTACTCCTCCGCGTTCTACGGGCCGTTCCGGGAGGCCGTCGGCTCCTCGCTCCAGGGCGACCGCAAGACCTACCAGCAGGACCCGGCCAACGCGCGCGAGGCGCTGCGCGAGCTGTCGCTGGATCTCGCCGAGGGCGCTGACATGGTGATGGTCAAGCCCGGGCTGCCGTATCTGGACATCCTGCGGGACTTCGCCGAGCGCGCTGAGGTGCCGGTCGGCGTGTACCAGATCTCCGGGGAGTACGCGATGGTCGAGGCCGCGGCAGAGAAGGGGTGGGTCGACCGTGAGGCGGCCATCCTGGAGACGCTGACGAGCTTCACCCGCGCCGGCGCGAACATGATCCTCACCTACTGGGCGACGGAGGCCGCACGGCTGCTGCGCGCGCGGCGCTGAACCGGCCGGAGAAACACCAGCACGCATCGGGCGTCATCCGCACCGCGGGTGGCGTCCTTTCGCTTTGCTGCGCTGGTTAACCACTGTTGCCGTTGTGGCGGAGCGGAAGGATCACTTACGCTCTTGCCGCTTTGTTCGAACCGGCGCGGCAAGTCCGTGCCGGAGCCATGCAGTTGACGCCACGTCATCGCACTGTGCTGGGCGGCTGACCCCGCGCGAGCTTCGACGGTGCACCTCTTCCGTCTCGCGAGTCCCCTTTGTCGCAGCGCCATCGCAGAGAAAGAGGAGCACACCATGACGACTCTCGACCGCCCCGACTTCCATGTGGTCCGCACCGCGGGACTGGGACACATCGACCCGATCGAGCTGTTCCCCGGGGTGACCGCACAGGTTGTCGACTGGACCAGCCCGGCCGACGGTTCCGACCCGCTGCCCCGCGAGGCGTATGTACGGTTCGCGCCCGGCTCCGGCTACACCGAGCCCGACCACCACGGCGACAGCAGCGAGATCGTGGTCGTCCTCGAGGGCGAACTCCAGGACGAGGCGGGCAGCTACCCGGCGGGCAGCCGGGTCCGCGGGGCGCAGGGCTCCACCCACACCCCGCGCAGCGAGCAGGGCTGCCTGCTGTACGTGTACTTCCCGCAGCGCTGAGACGGGAGGGGGCCGGGCGAGGCGTGGGAACTCCCCGGAAATGTGTGGCACTTGTGATGACGCCGATTCCGGCCCCCTCCGCCGCGCCATCAGGGCTAGACTCGCCACGCCATGCGGAGAACGTATGTTCTCCGCCGCGCGGAAGCTCTTCGCTCTCCTCCCGTCGAACCGCTTGAGGAATCGATGCCCGTGTCTGACAGATCCCCGACGCATACGCTGCGGGAGGCGCCCGCCGCGGGCGTCGCCGGGGACGCGGCGCTGCGCCGCCGTATGGTGCGGCTGGCCTATGCGCCCGCGCTGGCCGTGGCGCTCGCGGCCGCCGGTGCGGTGACGTACCTGTGGATCACCTGGGAGCCGGACGAAGCCACCACCGTGCACACCGGCTTCGGCGACGCTGCCTCGCTCTGGGTGCTCGGCGCCGCGCTGGTGGTGGCCGCGGCCGCGGTGGTGCTGGGCGTCCGGGGTGCGGCGGCCCAGGCGCGTACGACGCTCGAGCGGTACGCGGAGCTGTGGCGCGTGGCCGAGCACAGCCGTGCGCAGCGCACCACGGAGGAGCAGGCCGGTGGCGCGCCGGGGCTGCAGGACGCCGACCGGGTCGCCGTCTTCGTCAATCTCGCCCGCCGCCTCCAGTCGCTGCTGCACCGCGAGATCAGGGTGCTGGACGAGTTGGAGAACCAGGTCGAGGACCCGGACATCCTCAAGGGCGTCTTCCAGGTCGACCATCTGACCACCCGCATCCGCCGCTACGCGGAGAACCTGGCGGTACTGGGCGGTGCCGTCTCCCGGCGCCAGTGGACGAAGCCCGTGCCGCTCACCGAGATCCTGCGGTCCGCGGCTGCCGAGGTGGAGCACTATCAGCGGGTCAAGCTGGTCCCGCCGATCGAGGGCACCGTTCGCGGGCAGGCGGTGGCCGACGTCATCCACCTGCTGTCCGAACTGGTGGAGAACGCCACCGTCTACTCCGCGCCGCAGACCCAGGTGCTGCTGCGCACCAGCCGGGTCACCGCGGGGCTCGCCATCGAGGTCGAGGACCGGGGCCTGGGCATGACGGACGACGAACAGCGGCGGATGAACGCCCTGTTGGCCGACCCGGAGGGCGTCGACGTCGCGGCGCTGCTGACGGACGGCCGGATCGGGCTGTACGTGGTGGGCACGCTGGCCCGGCGGCACGGCGTCGCCGTACAGCTGCGCAGCAACATCTACGGCGGCATCCAGGCCGTCCTCGTACTGCCCCACGCCATGCTGGGCGGCCAGGAGCGGGCGGACGACATCCGTCCGCCCGCACCGCCCGCCGCACCCCCGGCTCCGGCCG
>NZ_JADKMA010000262.1 GCF_017676365.1 Streptomyces oryzae | reverse complement strand
GTTGCGGGCTGACGCGCTGCTGGCCGTACGGTTCGGCGCGGGGGAGGACGGGGTGCTGCTGGTCGCCGTAGCGGCGGGCGCCCGGTCGGGGCCCGGCGGACACCGGGCCGCGCGCGAGGTGTGTCACTCGATCGGGGCGGCCATCGGCCGGAGCGGCACGCGGCTTGCCAACGACATCCGTGCGGGCCGCAACAGCGCGCTCCAGCCCGGCCTGCACCGGCTGACGGACCGCACGTTCGGCAGGCTGCACGCGCAGGCCGCTGCCCTCGGTCTGGAGCCCGAGCAGTACACCGCGGATCTGCGCTGCCTGTTGCTGCCCGCCGATCCAGGCTGCCGCAACCGGGTGTTCTTCGGTGCGGGCGCGGGCGGACTGCTGCGTCTGCGGGGCGGCGCCTGGCAGGACGTCGAGCCGGCGGCCACCATGTCGCCGGCTCCGGAGGAGAGTTCCGTGCTCGGCCGTGACCCGGCCGCGGGCGCCGCCGCCGTCCGCGACGGCTTCACCCCGGCGGAGCCGCCGGAGGCCGCAGGCGCGGAGCCGTTCCGCTTCCGCGCCTGCGTCGCACAGCCCGGCGACGTGCTGCTGATGTGCGGCCCCGGGATGGCCGAGCCGCTGCGCGCCGAGGCGTCCTTCGCCGACCGGCTCGCGGCGCGCTGGGCGGACCCTGAAGGGGCGCCGCCGGGGATGGCCGCATACCTCGCCGACCTCGAGTACGCCGTCGAGGGGCACGAGGGCGACCGGACGGCGGTGGCCGTGTGGGAGGGCTGAGCCGGCGGGGTCAGGCTTCCGGTTCCGGGGCGCGGGTGGCCCGTACCGCCTCCAGATAGGCGGCGATGGCGTCCCGGTTGCGGGCCAGGCACTCCACGCGCGCCGACATCCGCGCCAGTTGGTCCTCCAGGGTGGCGAGCATCTCCGGGGTGGCGTCCTGGAAGTGGATCACCCGGGGCTTGTCGAGGCACGGCAGGATCTGTTTGATGATCCTGGTGGGCAGCCCGGCGTCGAGCAGCCCGCGGATCTGCAGCACCCGGTCGACGAACCGCTCGTCGTAGTCGCGGTAGCCGTTGGGGCAGCGGTCGGCGGCGATCAGTCCCTGCTCCTCGTAGTAGCGCAGCAGCCGCCGAGGTGTTCCGGTCCGCTCCGAGAGTTCCCCGATCCGCATCCTGCCGCCCTCACTCTCCCCGGTCAGCTCCGGCTTGACCTTCACATCAATGTGAGGGTTTGAGCATACCGGCCATGCGAACCGACACCGCGCGCAGTGCGCACCCCGAGACGGGCCCCGCGTCCGAAACTCCCGCCGCACACGGGCCCGAAGAGCGGAGCGGACTCCCGCTCGCCGCCCTGCTGGCACTGGCCACCGCCGTCTTCATCACCAGCCTCACCGAGACGCTGCCCGCGGGGCTGCTGCCCGCGATGAGCAGCGATCTCGCCGTCAGCGAGTCCGCCATGGGCCAGACGGTCACCATCTACGCCATCGGCACAGCACTCACGGCCATCCCGCTGACCGCGTTCACCGCCGGATGGCGGCGCAGGCGGCTGCTGTTGACGGCGATGGCAGGCTTCGCCGCGGCCAACACCGTCACCGCCGTCTCGACCGACTACACGCTCACCATGACCGCGCGGTTCGTCGCCGGTGTGGCCGCCGGGCTCGCCTGGGCGCTGCTGGCCGGATACGCACGCCGCCTGGTGCCCCCGCAGCTGGGCGGCCGGGCCATCGCCGTCGCCATGGCGGGCATCCCGGTGGCCCTCTCGCTGGGCGTCCCGGCCGGCACGTTCCTGGGCAAGGCGCTTGGCTGGCGGATCGCCTTCTGGGCCATGACGGCGCTCACCGCCCTGCTGCTGGCCTGGATCACGGCTGCCGTCCCCGACTACCCCGGACAGCGCCCTGAGGCGCGTACGCCGCTGCTGCGCGTCCTCCGCATCCGGGGAGTGGCGCCCGTCCTGGTCGTCACGCTCGGCTACGTACTGGCGCACACGGTGCTCTACACCTACATCGCCGCCTTCCTCGGCCACGCGGGCCTGGGCGGTTCGGTCGACCGCGTGCTGCTGGTGTTCGGAGCCGCTTCCCTGGTGAGCATCTGGTTCGTCGGCGCGCACATCGCCCGCAGGCTGCGCGCCCTCTCGATCGGGGGCGCACTCCTGGTCGCCGTCGCGGCAGCCGTACTGGCGGTGGCCGCCGACAGCACGCCGCTCGTGTACGGTGCGGTCGCCCTGTGGGGACTCGGCTGGGGCGGAGCACCGACGCTGCTGCAGACGGCCGTCGGGGAGGCGGGCGGTGAGTCGGCCGACGCCGCTCAGGCGATGCTCGTCACGCTGTGGAACGCCGCCATGGCCGGAGGCGGCGTCGTCGGCGGGTTGCTGCTGGACGCGCTGGGTACGGGAGCCTTCCCGTGGAGCGTCCTGGTGCTGATGCTGCCGGTGCTGGCAGTGGTGCTCACGGCCCGGGCGCACGGCTTCCCGGCCGCGTCCGCGCGGCGCACCGCCGCTGCCGGGTGAGTTGCGGGCGGGACTGCCCTGGACGGCCCGGTGCGGTACGCGGCGTCGGCGTCATGCAACGCGCCCGCGTACCGCACCGGTCAGCCACCGTTCCTCCGTCTCTCGGCGAGACGGCGCTTCGGCCTCTCGGGCTCTCGGCTTCCCGGCCGCTGGGCTTCTCGGCCTCAGCCGAACTGCCGCTCGATCTCGGCCAGTTTCTCCTCCAGGCTGTCGAGCCGTGGACTCGCGGCGTTCTTCTCGTGGCTGCCGCCGTCCCGTCCGATGTCGCTACGGGCGAGCGTGCTGTCGTCCCCGACGGCCTGCAACGCGGGCCTGCCGCGCGGCAGGGAGGAAGGGCTCACTGCCGGCCTGTCCGTGGGGAGTTCACCCGTGGGGATCGGAGCGCCGGGTGGAGTGCCGGGCGGAGCCGGTGCCGTGCCCGGTGCGCCGAGCTCCACCTCCACCCGGTGTGCCGGCTCGCCGCGGCCTCTGCTCCAGCGCCGGTGCTGCCGGTTGATGGCCTTGACCCTGGCCCGGTCCAGGCGCTCCTGGTCCTTGCGGCGCAGCCGCTCCTGCTCGCGCCTGCGCCGGTCGTCGCGTACCTCGTCGACGGCCTCGTCCAGCGTCCGTACGCCCTCCAGCAGCATCAGCGACCAGGCCCCGAACGTCTCGCGCGGCGCCCGCAGCCAGCGCACGATGCGGATCTGCGGCAGCGGGCGCGGTACCAGGCCCTGGTCCCGCAGCGCGGCGCGGCGGGTCTGCTTGAGCGCCCGGTCGAACAGGATCGCCGCCGAGAGCGACATCCCGGCGAAGAACTGCGGCGCGCCGTCGTGCCCACTGCCGCGCGGCGCGTGCACCCAGTTGAACCAGGCCGCGGCCCCCGCGAAGATCCACACCAGCAGCCGCGACCCCAGCGAGGCGTCACCGTGGCTGGCCTCACGCACCGCGATCACCGCGGAGAACATCGCGGCGCCGTCCAGCCCGAACGGGACCAGATACTCCCAGCCGCCGCCCAGCCCCAGGTTCTGCCTGCCGAAGCCGACCAGGCCGTGGAAGGAGAGCGCTGCGGCGACGGCGGCGCAGCAGAAGAGGAGCAGATACGCGGCTGTCGCGTACACGGTCTCCTTACGGCGGCGCCGCTCCTCCATGCGCTCCCAGGAGTCCGGCTGTCCGTGCTGTCCCTGTGCCGTGGCCGCGTCGCCCTCGGCGGGGGAGCCGTGGCGGCGCGATCGCGCCATCACCAGCACCGCGGTCAGGGTGCCGGCGAGCAGCACGGCGCTCGGCAGCACCCAGTTCAGCGATATGTCGGTCAGTCTCATCGGGTGTGCCCCTTGCCGCGCGGTGCCGCGGGGCGCGCACGCCGTGGGCGCCGCGTACGGGCCCGTACGTGCGCGAGGCGGTGCCGCGCTCGCGCTCTGGCTTGCTTCGTGTTGACGAGCATCCTTACGGCAGCGCGGCAGCCCTCCGAGGGGTTTCAGCGGAAGAGAACGCTAAAAGGGGGAATCGGTGGCCGACAGGGGCGGCTGTGGTCGAACTTCCTAGCGCGCGACGGTCATCCGCTCGATACGCTCCGCGTCACACGTTCGAGGACACGTGACGCAGGTGTCCTCCGGGCGGAGGGTGTAGAAAAGACAGCAGCTCGCCCGGTCCCGCGTGGTCAGCTCGGCACCGTCCGGACCTGTCAGCCGGCGGAAACCCGCACCCTGGGCGAATGGTTTCTGCGAGCCGGGGAGCAGCAGTTCCGCCTCCGCCATCGCGCGCGGCTCCTCGCCCAGCAGATGGCCCAGATACCACAGCCCCTCGGTGATCTCGTCGGTGACCATCCCCCACAGCGCCCGCGAACCGCGCCGCATCCGCGGCCTGAACCCCGCCAGCACGGGCCCGAGATGAGCGGCGACGGCGTCCCGCACCTCGGCGCGCAGGGCCTCCTCGCCGGGCACCACGCGCGCGCCCGGCGCGGCTGCCGCGGGATCGTCCGGCAGGCACGCGAACTCCTCGATACGCACGGCCAGCCGCCCCGGCGAACGCTGGAAGGCCACCGCCTCGACGGGCAGCCGCGGCACGCGCCGCTGGAGGAACCACGGGATGGTGACGAGCAGGCAGACGGGCCAGGCGTAGCGGTGCAGCCCGAAGCTCGCCACGACATCCGGGCGGCCCTGCTGTCCGTAGTCCCGCAGAATCTGCTCCGCGTCCCAGGAGAGGAACTCCTGCAGCGCCTCGCCGCCCTCCGCCAGTGCGCTCGCGCGCACCCAGCCGGAGCCCTCGGGAAGGGATTCACGAGCCGTGGTCTCGGTCACACCCAGCGAAGGGAACACCTCGGTCAGCCGCGCGTACGCCGCACGGAAAGGCGAGACGTCAGAGGCTGCGGGAGCGCGGGTGGGCACGGCCATGAGGACCACCGAATCGACGATCGTCAGCAGGTAAGCCTTACCTTAGCTGATTGGGTCCGAGGTTTGATCTCGTGGCGCGTCGGCCTAGGGTGCACGGCAGCCTGCACTGGTGAAGACATGTACGGAGAGTGCTGGGGGCCCTATGGAGCAGAGTCGAGCGGAGTCACGCACGGCGCCGGCAGTCGTCCCGCCGCCAGCCGTACCGTCCGTCCCCCCGGCAGCGGTCCGGGCAGCGGTCCGGGCCGGCGCCCCAGCGGGGGGCTCCGGCGCGCCGTCGGCACCGCGTACCCGGGGGCGTACGCCCCGGCGGGCGGAAGCGGCAGCGCGCGGTGAGCACACCCACAGCGAGCCACCGGCCCCCAAGGTGGTCCCGCAGCGCCATTCCGTACGCGACCAGATCCTCGAAGCCCTCCGTGCCGCGCTGCTCTCCGGCGAACTCGCCCCCGGTGAGGTCTACTCCGCGCCCGCACTGGCCGAACGCTTCGGCGTCTCGCCGACCCCCGTACGGGAGGCCATGCAGCTGCTGGCCAGTGAGGGCGCCGTCGAGACCGTGCCCAACCGGGGCTTCCGGGTGGCCCGGCACAGCCCCCGCGACCTGGCCGAACTCACCGAGGTCCGGTCCCTGCTGGAGGTCCCCGCCGTGCTGGCGCTCGCACGCTCCCAGCCCGCCGAGCAGTGGGACCAGCTGCGGCCGCTCGCCGACGACACCTGGCAGGCGGCGGCGTGCGGTGACCACTCCGCCTACGCCGAGACCGACCGCGCCTTCCATCGCGCCCTGCTGGAACTGACCGGCAACCGGCAGCTCGTCGCGGTCGCCGAGGACGTGCAGCGCCGCGCGCACCTGTCCGCCCTCCGCGCCACCCCCGCACCCCGCACCACCGACCTGCTCGCCGAGGCCGCCGACCACCTCGCCCTGCTCGACGCGCTGACGGACCAGGATCTCCCCGCTGTCGAACGCCTGGTGCGCGGGCACTTCTGAAGCGCGGGGGTGCTGGCCGGTGTTTCCGGACGCCCGGTCCACATGACCGGCGGCGCCGAACCCGCCTCGGTCCGCGGCCCGGCTCAGCCCTCGCCGGACGTCGCGGCCCCGTCCTCGGGACCTTCACCGCTTTCCGGCCGGCTCTCGGCCGCGCTCGGCAGCCGCTCGGCGAGCCAGGTCGGAACCCCGCCCAGCAGCCGGACCAGCCGCCCGGCCTCCTCGCGGAGCCTGGTCGCCTCCGGCTCCGGCTGTACGTCGGCGAGCGAGGCGAGGGCAGGCGCCATGCCGACGAGGAAGCCCAGCTCCTCGCGCAGCCGCAGCGACTCGGCGAACCCGTGGCGGGCCTCGGCCAGTTCGCCCTCGCGCGCCGCCAGCCCCGCCAGATGCCGCCACGTCGAGGAGCACAGCAGCAGGTCCCCGCGTGCGGTCGCGCCCGCGTGCGCCCTGCGGTACGCGGCGCGCGCCGACTCCGGGGTCTCGCTCAGGTTCTCGGCCAGCAGGCCCCGCCGGAAGTCCAGCAGGGCGCGGCCGGGGGCGTTGGGCTCCAGCAGTGCCGCGGCCCGGCCGAGCGCGGCTCGCGCCTCGTCCGTGCGGTCGCGTACGCCCAGCACGGTGGCCGCGTAGGCGAGTTGGCCGCGCTCGCAGGCCGCTGCCCCGCGGTCGTCGTCCACCTGTGCGACCGCCTCGGCGACGCGCAGCGCGTCCTCGGCCGCCGCCCAGCCGTCGGCCGTGTACATGCACCGCTCGACGAACAGCGCGGCCCGGCCCACCGCCGCCTGCGGATGGGCGTGTGCGTACGGTTCCAGCAGTGCGGCCGCGTCCTCCCAGCAGCCGCGCGAGCGCAGCCGCCACACGGCCTGGCCCAGCGGGCTGTCGGGGCCCATCGCCGGGGGCCGGGTCTCGTGTTGTGAGGGGCTTTCGATGATTGCGGGGCCGGTGGGTCCTGCGGGGTGTGCGGAGTCCGCAGGGCGAGTGGGGCCCGCGGGACCTGTGGGATCCAGCCTTTCCGAACGTGACATGGCGGTGTCCGCCACAGTGCCCTCCCCAAGCGCGCCTTCGAGCCGGATGTGATCGCATCACAGCACGGGTTGAGCCGCCCGGCCAAGAGGGTGGTGTGAATCAGTTCACAAAGTTTTACCGGAGGCGGCCGAATGCCAAGTCGGACGGGCCGGTCCCAACTGCCGTACGTGTGAGGGCGGTCGGCGTGACCGACGCCGAGCGGCGGCTGGAGGGGTAGAGCTGGTGGGGTAGAGCTGGCTCTACCCCACTGGCTCTACCCGAAGTCGGCACCTGGCTGTAGTGATCTTGGCGGCGATCAGCGGTTCGCTTGAGGGGTGAACAGGACCGCCGCACGTCGCACCGTATACGCAGCCCCCGCTCTCTGGGCCGTCTGTGCCGTCTTCGCAGCCCTCACCGCGGCCGTGACCTCGCTGCCGCCGCACCGCGTGTGGGGCGTACTCGCGGCGTGCGGCTACGCCGTGTTGGCGTGCGTGTCGGCGGTGGCTGCTCGGCGTGCCGGGCCTGCCGCGTCCGACGCGAGGGGCGGCGCCGCATGCCGTGCCGGGCCGTGGCGCCGCGGCCCGACTCCGCTGCTGACCGGCGGGTTCCGGCTGCTCGGCGGTGGGCTGGCGACCGTGGTGCCGCTGCTCGTGCTCGCGTTCACAGACTCAGCGCAGGAAGAGGTGCACGTCGTCCACCGCGCCGGTGCCCGCCTGCTGGCCCGCGGCACTCCCTATCTGGGTCCCGACCAGCTGGCCGGCGCCGACTACCCGGCCTACAACCCTTATCTGCCCGGCATGGCGCTCTTCGGCGTGCCGCAGCGACTCGTCGGGCTGGACGCCCGGTTCGGGTTCGCCGCCGTCTTCCTCGTCACCGTCGCCCTCAGCCTGCGGATCGCCGAAGGACGGTATGCGGATGGTGGGGCCCAAGAGGCTGGATGCGGGGTGCGGTCCGCCTGGAGCAGGTCTGCCTGGGCCGGGCCCCATGGCCGCCGCACGCTGCTGCTGACGGCCTCGCCGCTGGTCGCGCTGCCCATGGCCGTGGGCGGGGAGGATCTGCCAGTGCTCGGCCTGGTCTGCCTCGGCCTGGCGCTGGCCGGACGCCCGGGGAGCGGCGCGGCGGGCCGGTCGGGGCTCGTGCTGGGCGTGGCATGCACTCTCAAGGCGACGGCATGGCCCGCGCTTCCGGTCGTCGCGGCGCTCCTCGCGGTGCGTGCGGGCCGCCCGGCCGTGCTGCGGCTCCTCGGCGGTGCGGCGCCGGCGCTGGTGGCCGGGCTCGTGCTGCCCGCGCTGGTGGACGGGGCGGGTCTGATGGCCAACGCGGTCCGCTTTCCGCTCGGCCTGGCGGAAGCCTCGTCCCCGGCGGCAGCCCCGTTGCCGGGCAGGCTGCTCGCGACGCTCGGACCGGCCGGGTTCCTCTGCGCCGTCGCCGGGCTGGCGCTGGCCGCCCTGCTGACCGGCGGCTCGCTGCTGGTGCGGCCACCTCGGGACGCGAGCGGTGCCGCGCTCCGGCTCGCGCTGGGACTGCTGCTGGCCATGGCGCTGCTGCCGGCATCCCGCTTCGGCTACGCCGTCTACCCCGCCGTACTCGCCCTGTGGGCGCACTGGAGGACCCTCGATGCGCGACGACGCCCCCGACCAGCCCC
>NZ_JADKMA010000261.1 GCF_017676365.1 Streptomyces oryzae | reverse complement strand
GGGTAGGGCGGTTCCGGGGGGAGAAGGGCGCGGGCCGCAGCCAGGTCGCCGTTCCGGACGGCAGTGTGGACCTGGTGGGCAAGAGGGGTGACGTCGGTGAGGGAGACCGTCCACTCATCGGCGTATCGGCGCGCCGCCTCGCCCGCCAGGCCGAGCTGGAGGGAGCGGTGCGGCAGCGGACGCAGGTGCAGATCGCGCTCGGGGTCCCACTGGACCCGGGCCGGTGACTGCCGCAACTGCCGTTTCCACGCGGCGTGGTCGGCGTGCCGGTCGGCGTCGTAGTGCGACAGACAGGCGTGCCGCAGCGCCCACTCGAAACCCTCGCGGGTGATCTCGACGGCGAGGACCGTCTCCTGGTCCTGCTTGGTGCCCCAGCCGCAGCGGTACATCATCCACAGGAAGGACGGCTTGATCCACGTCATCCGGTCCCGTTTCCATGCCGCCGGGAACCGTCCGTCGCGGACCGCGGGCAGGCCGAGCCGGGGCGCGTACGCCTGGTAGACGGTGACGGTGGTGGCCGTGTGCGCGGCGCGTATCTGGTACTTGGGTGGCTCTGGCATAGCGTCAGAGTCGTCGCTCGCCGCTGCGGCGTGCCACCGATTTATCCGGGTACGGCGCCGGCGGGATCCTCAGAGGATGTCCAGTGGGCGCTTGCGGGACGGCGGAGGAAACGCCTCGTCCAGCGCCGCCAGGTCCTCCTCGGTGAGCCGCAGGTCGGCTGCGGCCCGGTTCTCCTCGACGTGGGAGCGCGAGGACGCCTTGGGGATCGCGATGACGTCGTCGTGCCGCAGCACCCAGGCCAGGGCCACCTGCGCGGGGGTGGCACCGTGCGCGTCGGCGACCCGGCGCAGCGCGGGGTGGTCCAGCAGCCGGCCCTGCTCCACGGGTGAGTAGGCCATCAAGGGGACCGACAGCTCGCGGCAGCGGGGCAGCAGCTCGAACTCGGCGCCGCGCCGGCTGAGGTTGTAGAGGACCTGATCGGTGGCCGGCACCGCACCCTCGGGCAGGTCGGCGAGGTCGTCGGTGTCGAGGTTGCTCACGCCCCAGAAGCGGATGTCCCCCGCGCGGACCAGCCCTTCCAGTGCCTCCACCGTCTCCGGCAGCGGTACGCCGCCGCGCCAGTGCAGCAGATACAGGTCGATGCGGTCGGTGCCCAGGCGGCGCAGGCTCGCGCGGCAGGATTCGACGGTGCCGCGCCGGTCGGCATTGGACGGCAGCACCTTGCTGACGAGGAAGACCTCGTCCCTGCGCCCCCTGACGGCCTCGCCGACCAGCTCCTCGGCGGCACCGCTGCCGTACATCTCAGCCGTGTCGATGAGCGTCATGCCCAGGTCGACGCCGGCGCGCAGCGCGTCCAGCTCCTGGGCGCGGCGCGCGGGGTCGTCGCCCATGTGCCAGGTGCCCTGGCCGAGTGCCGGGACGGGCGTACCGGAGGGAAGGTTCACTGTGCGCACGACGTTCGCGGTCCTTTCCTTGGGCTGCGGTACTGGTCTTCGGCCTGTGGTACGGGCTCTTGGGTCTGTGGTACGGCTCTTGGGCTTGTGGTGCGGCTTTTGGGCCGCGGCGCTGCTCGGGCCCGGCACCCATGATCGCTCAGGCCGCCGATGATCGCTCAGGCCGCCGCGCGCTGCGGTATCCGCCTCCCGTTGGCGAGGCCCGCGGGGTCCAGGCCCAGCGCCGCGGCCGCCGTGGCGCCCACGTCGGCGAGGCTGTCGGCGTCAGGCAGCAGCTCGACCCCCGGTGCGCCGGGACGGTGGATGAGCACCGGGACGTACTCGCGGGTGTGATAGGCGTGCCCGATCGTCGGGTCGTTGCCGTGGTCGCCCGTGACGACCAGGCGGTCGCCGGGCCGGTCCAGCAGCGCGACCAGCGCGGCCAGCCCCGCATCGACCTGCTCCAGTATCCGCGCATACCGCTCCGGCTCCTGCTGATGGCCCGCCAGATCGCTCTCCTGCACATTGGCGACGACCAGCGAACCGCCGGGCGCGCGGATGGCCTCCGCCGTATGGGCCAGGACGTCCCCCGTGGCCACCGCGGGGCGGCGCACGGCCTTCTCGCACGCCAGGATGTCCGCCGCCTTGCCGACGAACGTCACCGGGATCCCGGCCCGCGCCGCCAGTTCGGGAAGCTGGCGGGTGTGGTCCAGCTCCGCGCCAAGATGCTGCACCTGGAGCCCGCCGTTGCGGTAGAAGCCGCTCGCCGGGGTGTCCAGGCCCACCGTCCCGCCGTCGCCGTCGCGGACGAACCGGCGCAGCGGGCCGTCAGCCCGGCCGCCGACCGCGATGACCCGGGCGACGGGTGCCACCGCGCGCACCGTGCGGGCGACGTCGAGGATGCCGTCGAAGCCGAGGTCGTCCAGCCGCGCGGAGGCGTTCCAGTTGATGCCCGGATCGGCCTCCAGGTTGTCGTGGACGAGCACACTGCCGTCGACCAGCAGCAGCGGTCTGCCGTCGAGGAGTTCGGCCTTGTGGCCTGCCGCGCGCAGCGCTGCGGTGACCTCTGCCAGGTGGTCGCCGAGCCGGGCGACGGTCACCTGGCTGAAGTCCGCGCCCATCATCGTCTGATGGCCGGCGAACGTGTCGGCGCCCGGATAGCCGAGCGCGGCCCGGCCCGCGGCGACCGGCAGCCGGGTGTCGCGGGCCAGGTCGGGGTGCGGGTGGACCAGGCCGAGGCCGAGCGCCCCGAACACCGGCAGCCGCAGCGGCCGTCCGAACGCTTCACGGGCGTGGTCGAGCACATGGCCGCAGGTGTCGGCGGCGGCGTCCCCCGGACGCAGCGCTCCGGCGTCCGGCATGGCGCCGATGCCGAATCCGTCGACGACGAGGATGACGGTACGGGCAGTTGCGTTCGCCCACTGGGCCGCCTCCTGCGGCTCGTCTGCTGTCCGCCCGCTTGTTACGGCTGTCCCGCTCGCCACGGCTGTCCCGCTTGTCACGGTGCCCCCTGACGTCACGGTGCCGTCCTGTGGCGTCGCGGTGCCCTCCCCTGGTGTCACAACGCCCTCCCGTGTGCGTCGTACAGCCCGGTCAGCCGGGGTTTTCCCGAGGAGAGACCGGCCACCACCGCGACCGTTGAGCGGGTCACGAAGATCTGGGTACGGAACGCCAGCAGTGCGGTGTCACCGGCCTGCACCTGTCTGCCCGCACCGGGTGTGGCCTCGGGAGCGGCCAGCAGGCGGTAGTAGTCGATGTTCTCTGCGGGCGCGCCCTGGACGGGCAGGCGGTGTCCGGTGCGGGGCAGCAGCGCTGAGGTGATGCGGGCGCGCGGATAGAAGCCGCCGCCGAAGAGCGCGGGGCGCCCGTCGGCCAGCGTGTGCGCCACCTCCGTCACATAGACGTACGCGGGCCGCTCAGGCTGGCCGGTGTCGAGGGCGTGCAGCGGCGTGGTGCCGGTCAGCGCGTGGCCGGGCTCGCCATGGGTGGCGCCGAGCCGGGCCAGCAACGGAAGGCCGGCCATCGACGTGGCGCTGGGGGCGCTGAGCTTGAGGGCCTGGTGGCCGCGCGCGGCGAGGAGTTCGCGGGCCTTGAGGGCGAGGTCGAAGGAGGGGGTGGCCATCGGGGCACCGGTCTGCGGATCGCACAGCACGCACGGGAACGCGGTGACGCCCGCGATCCGGATGCCCGGCAGCCGCTCGGCCTCCTCGGCGAAGGCGTCGAGCGCGGACAGCGGTACCCCGCCTTCCTGCCCCGGGTAGACCGAGTCGTCCGCGCCCTCCAGCCGGATCAGCACGTCCTGGACGAGCCCGAGGCGCTGGGCCGCCGCTGAGACGGCGCGTGCGTTGGCGAGGTCGAACACCGTGACGGCCTCAGGACGCCAGCTGAGCATCTCCGGCAGCGCCCGGTGCGGAATCTGTACGAGGTGGCCGAGGTTCCCGGCGCGGGCGCCTGCCGCGTGCAGAGTGCGGGCCTCGGCGGGGTCGATGGCGGCGAAGGCGGGGATGGCGCGGGAGACGGCGCGGATCAGCTCCGGGTTGCGGCCGAACTGCTTGACGACGAACCACAGGGACAGGCCGAGCCGTTCTGCCTCCTCCGCGAGGAGTACGGCGTTCTCCGCGACCGCGTCCAGGTCCATGACGTAGGTGTCGGGTGGGATCTCGCCGCGCCGGTGGAGCTCGGCCGCGGTGTCGGCGAGCCCCGGATTACGGGCGAGCAGGCTGTCGAGGAACACGTCAGTCCTTAGTGCGGTGTTTCTGTGTTCGGTGCGGTGGTGCGTCGTTCGGTGCGGTGGTGCGTCGGCGGGGGCTACTCGGCGGGGGGAGCTTGCTCGGCGCTGGCGGGTTGCCCGGCGGGGGCAGGTTGCTCCACGGTGGCGGGCTGCCCGGCGGGGGCGGGTTCCCCCGCTGTGGCGGCTTGCTCCGTGTCGAGGGTGGTCAGGGCGCGGCGCAGAATGTCGAGGACCAGGTCGGCGCCCGCCCGCATCGGGTTGACGCGGATGACCCACTCGGCGAGCTGCGGGGCGTCGTCCAGCGCCGAGCTGGACATGCGGTAGAACAGCGGCGCGATCTCGTACCGCGAGTTGGAGCCCACCGGGTACGGCGCCGCGCCGAACCGCGCCGCCACCTCGGGGAGTTGCTTGGCGACGGGTCTCTCCAGCTGGACGAGCAGGCATCTGTCCTGCGCGTTGGCGATGCGTACATCGGCGACTCCGGGGACCTCCCCGGCGGCCAGGCGCTCGGCGACCTCGGTGCCGACGCGGGACTGGAGGGCCCACATCACCGGCACATGGGTGAGGGCGCGCAGCGCGTCGAGCGCTTGGTGGCCCTGGACCTGGCCGCCGCCGGAGTAGTTGTCGGCGCGCACCCGGTCGATCAGGTCGGCAGCGCCGACAACGGCGCCGACGCCTTCCGGTCCGTGCAGCTTGAACAGCGAGAAGCAGGAGGCGTCCGCGCCCAGTTCGACGCCGGAGGCGGGCACCCGGAAGACGGCGTAGTTGTCGTCCACGAGCGTACGAACCCCGGCCTGCCGACATGCTGCCAGCACCTCGGCGGGGTCGTAGGAGTCGGCGAGCCGCTGCCGGCTGTGCTGTACGTACGCCCATCGGAAGCGGCCCGAGGCGAGCGCGGCCCGCAGCGCGCCGAGATCGTTGAAGTCGGTCTCGGCAGTCTCGACGCCCAGCCCGCGCAGGGTGACGGCCGTGGTGCGGTAGACGGGTGCTCGGTGGATCAGCAGCGGCTCCCCCGGTCCGGCGGCGGCACTCAGCGCGGCTCGGATCGCGCCGGTACCCGCGCCCTGTACGAGCGCCGCATCCTCGGCGCCGAAGTACTCGGCCAGCACCTTCTCGACCCGTGCGGTGGTCCGTGGCCGGCCGAGTCCGGGCACCACGCCGGTGTCGGCTGCGAACAGCTCATCCCCGGCGAAGTGCCCCGCGGTGGCCTCCAGCAGCCTGAACTGCCGGGCGACGGCCTCCTCCACGGGGACAGTGGGCAACGGGAACGTACGGGGCAGCGCCGGGGGCACCGGCCGGGAACCGGTCGGCCGGGAAGGCGTCGGTGGGGTGGCTGCCGTCTCGGCCATCTCAGATCTCCTCCGGGCTCGCGCCGGTCAGAAAGCGCAGCGGGTTGCGCCGGGTCAGCAGGTCGATGAGGTCCTCGTCCACGCCCGCGGCGCGGGCCGCCGGCAGGAAGGAACGGAACAGATGGCCGTAACCCTGGCCGCCCTCGCTCCGCAGATAGCTGTGCCGGGAGATGTCGCAGCTGAGCAGCGCCCGGTCGGCGTGTCCTGCCTCCAGCAGCGCGAGGAGCAGCCGCAGCCGCACCTCGTCGCTCTGGTAACTCTCCTTGCCGACGGTGTCGAACGCCACGTACGCACCCGCCTCGGCGAGCCGCCGGTGCACGGCCGGAGCGGTGAGGAGGTCCTGGTGCCCGATGCAGATCCGGTGCGGGGCGAGACCGGAGTCGGTCAGCACGTCGAGCTGGGCGAGACCGCCGTGGCCGAGCTGGGCGTGGGTGGCCAGGGACAGCCCGGTGGTGACGGCCGCACGCGCCGCGGCCCGCAGCACGCGGGTCTCCGGTTCGGTGGGAACCTCTCCATGGCTGCCCACCTCGCCGAGCACACCGGGGCGGATACCGGTCGGTGTGCCGTCGGAGCCGGTGATTCCGTCAAGGATCTCCCGTTCCAGGGTGGCGGCGAGCTGCTCGACGGAGGCCCCCGCCAGGTCCGCGGCCGGGTGGTACGGCTCGTAATACCACCCGGTCGCGGCCACGACGGCCACCCCGCTCTCCTCCGCGATCCTGGCGAGCCAGGCCGGATCCCGGCCCATGCCGCGGCAGGTCAGCTCGATGACGAGGGAGAGCCCGAACTCCTCGCGCAGCTCCGCCAGTTCCCGGCTGACCGCAGGGCCGTGCCGCCGCGCGTCCAGTACGGCGGCGCCGTCGCCCTTGAGGTCCAAGTCCACGACCAGGTGCTCATGCGCGAGCACGGGGCCGTTCACCGACGCGGCGGACAGTGGTCCCGAGACGGTGTGCAGCAGCGGCTCACCGGCGTGAGGAACGGCGTGAGGGGACTCGGCGCCGTCCGGGATGGTGCCGTGGGGGGTGGTGCCGTTGGAGGGGGTGCCGTGGGGGGTGCTCCAGCGCATGGGGGCCTTCCGGTGGCAGGTGGCAGCGCGGCCTCAGCCCTGACGGGGTGGATCGGAGGCTGGGGTCAGCCCTTGACGGGGGTGAACAGATCGAGCCAGTGGAGGACATTGAGCAGGACGCCGCCGACGAGCACGGCTGCGGGCGCCGCCGCCATCCGGACCACGGGGCGGCCCATCACCTCGTTGAGCAGGTAGAGCCCGCCCACGACGAGGATGCCGAGCCCGGCCCCCATGGCGTTGGCCGCCATCAGCGAGCCGAACAGGATGGCCAGACGGAGGGTGTCGGTGATGGCGCTGCGCAGGTGCTCGGACGAGTCGCGGACGCTGGGCAGTTTGCCCAGCACCTTGCCGATGGTGGACAGGGCCAGGACTTCGAGGGCGAAGACCACGGCCCCGGCTATCGCCGCGAGTACCGGGTTCGGCATCAGATAGCCGATCGGGTAGACGACCGTGAAGCCGACGATGCCGTAGGCACCGGAGGCCAGCGCCGTCGTCGCGATCAGCGGGATGAAGCCGAAGAACCGGTAGAAGTCCACCTGCGCGGCCTCGGAGATGTTGCCCTTGGCTATCAGGAAGCTGGTGGCCTCACCGCCGCCGAATATGTGCATCTGCGCGAGCATGCAGACCCCTGCACCCAGCACCATGAACAGCGGCAGATAGCGCCGCAGCCGGGCCGCGCTGGTGCTGAAGAGCGAGGCCATCGGGTCGTCCTCGGGCGGGTCCTGGCCGGCGGTCGCCGATGCCGCCTCCGCCGCGCGGTCGGCCTTGCGCTGCACCAGGTCGCGGCGGACGGCGAGGCCGATCAGCAGCAGTACGCCGATGGCCATGGCGAGGGCCCCGGCGAACATGTTGGGCCACAGCTTCATCGTCATCACGACAAGAGCCAGTTCGACGACGCCCGCCACCGCTCCCCAGGCACGGCCGAACTGCTTGGTGATGGCCAGCACGGGAAAGAGCGTGAAGAGGAAGAGGATCGGCGTCGACATCTGCTGCATGGCCGTCAGGAAGTCGACCGGCAGGTCGTGCGCCACCTCGTTGGCGCCGCTGAGGCCGAAGACGACCAACGCGCCCCAGCCGGCGCCCAGCAGCGGCGCGAGCCACTTCTTGGGCGCCAGCAGGCCCAGGATGTCGGTGGGCAGGAAGAGCAGCCAGGGGTTGAGGACGCCGGAGGAGAGCGCCATCGGCGCGCCGAGTCCGAAGATGAAACCGGCGGAGAGCCCGAAGGAGACCGCCGTTGTGGCCGAGCGGGTGGTCCGCCCGTGGATGAAGTCCAGCATGAACGGGCGCACTCCGTCGTTGAAGACGGCCAGCGCCATGTGCGAGATGAACGCGGTCAGCGCGCACAGGAGGATCACGGTCAGCTGCTGCGGCAGCGAGAAGTCCAGTCCGGTGTTGGCGGCCAGTTGGGTGCCGGCGGTGCTCACAGTACTCATGGAAGTCGCTCCTTCACGCCCGGGTTGTCGGTGCCGGGATCCGTCAGGCGCGCGCGGCGACGGCGCGGGCGAGCAGGGGGGCGATGACGTCGATCTGGTCGATGGAGAAGCCGAAGACCTTCTTGCCGTCGGCCAGCAGCGCCGCCACCTCGTCCTCCGTGGGCACCGAGCGGCCGAAGGTGTGGCAGGTGGGCTGCCCCACCAGGCCGACGAGCACGCCGAGGGAGGCCCCGGCGCCGGTGTGGCAGGTGCCGAGGAAGTAGTCGGCCTGGCCGGAACGGAGCTTCATCGCGGCGTCCATGTCGCTGGAGACCGCGACCTCGACGCCGTCGAGACCGAGGGACTTGACGGCGTTCGCGACCTCGGTCTTGCCGACTCCGCCGGTGAGGATCTTCGTCATGGCTGGGTGCCTCTCATCTGTGCTGCGGGGCCCGGCGGTTGTGGCTGCCTGGGCCCGCTGGGTCGGGGGACGGGGACTTGG
>NZ_JADKMA010000260.1 GCF_017676365.1 Streptomyces oryzae | reverse complement strand
GGGCGCGGAGGGCTCGCGGGCGGCGTGGCCGAGGCGCTCGCGGCGGAGGACGACGCCCCGCCGGCGGAGTTGCCGCCGCCCGCGGAGTTGCCGCCGTGCCGGGGCCCCGAGCGGGTACCGCCGGACGCAGCGCCACCGGAGCCGCCGCTCCGCGCCGTGGAGGAGGAACGGGAACCGGAACCCGAACCGGAGCCCGTACGGCCCGGCGCCTCTGCCGGGCCGGCACCCGCGGAACCCGCGCCCGCGGAACCCGCGCCCGCCGACCCCGCGCCCATGGAACCCGCGGCGTTGCGGACGGACTTGAAGGCACCCCGCAGGCGCTCGCCCGAACTGCTGCCCTCCGAGCGCCGCTTGCGTCTGCCACCGGTCGTGCCGGCGCTGTAGGCGGGCCCTTCGCTCTTGCCGGAGGACGGGGGCGCCGAAGGGGACGCGGAAGCGGAAGGGGCGTCCGGAACCGGCGGCAGTATCGACGTACGTTCCGCGGGACCGTCCACCGGACCCGGGGCCGACGGGATCTTGTGGCCGGAGGCGACCGGCTCCAGCAGCAGCCGGGCGCCGTCCACATCGAGCCGCTTCTCCGGGTCCTTGACGAGCAGCCCGGAGATCACCTCGCGCAGCTCGCCCGCGTGCTCGGGGTAGGGGACGGGCTCGGTCATCACGGCCGTCAGCGTGGAGATCGCGGAGCCCTTGTCGTACGGCGGGCGGCCCTCGACGGCGGCGAACAGCAGACCGCCCAGCGACCACAGGTCGGCGGGCGGGCCCGGCGGCTTGCCGCGCGCCCGCTCGGGCGAGATGTAGGACGGGGCGCCGACGAGCATGCCGGTGGAGGTGACGGAGGGGTCGCCCTCGACCTTGGCGATGCCGAAGTCGGTGAGGACGACGCGGCCCGTGCCGTCCTCCAGCAGCACGTTGGAGGGCTTCACATCGCGGTGCAGGATGCCTTCGCGGTGGGCGGCGCGGAGGACGTCGAGGATGGCGAGCCCGACCTCGGCCGCACGCTGCGGGTCCAGCGGGCCGTCGGTCTTGATCTTGTCGGCGAGGGAGCGGCCCTCGACCAGCTCCATCACGATCCAGGGGCGGCTGTCCTCGTTGACGACGTCGAAGACGGTGACGGCGCTGCCGCTGCGGATCCGCGCGATGGCTTTGGCCTCACGCAGGGTGCGGGTGATGAGTCGCTGCTTCTCCTCCTCGTCGACGCTGGAGGGGAACCGAAGCTCCTTCACCGCGACACGCCGGCCCAGGATTTCGTCCTCGCCGCGCCAGACGGTGCCCATACCGCCACGCCCGAGGACTCCCCCGAGCCGATAGCGCCCGCCTACCAGCCGTCCCGCGTCCTCGCTCATGAATCCCCTTGTATCCCCTCTGCGTGAGAGCCCGCCCCCGGCAGAGCCTTCATTGTGAACCATCGCTCTGACAAGACGTGTACGGGGGCGGCACAGTTACACCACAGCCCCACCACTTCTCACCCGGGCTCACACGCTCAACAGCCATTACGGACAGGACCAGTCCAACGGGGGACCCGCGGCCGGGTCCCCCTGAAGCTTTCGGCTCTGCTTCAGCTCTCACATAGTGGCCTCACACGGCGTGCTGTCACACCGGAACGATGTCAGGCGCCCCCAGCCGTGCCGCGTCCGCCGTCTGGTCGTCGGGCTGCAACTGCGACTCCCGTTCGGCCTCGACCCGCTTCTCGTAGTGCTCGGCCTCCCGGTCCACCTGGTCGGAGTCCCAGCCCAGCACCGGCGCCATCAACTCGGCGCACTCGCGCGCGCTCCGTACGCCCCGGTCGAAGGTCTCGATTGAGATGCGCGTACGGCGCGTCAGTACGTCGTCCAGATGACGGGCGCCCTCGTGCGTGCAGGCGTAGACGATCTCCGCCTTCAGATAGTCGTCCGCCGCGGGCAGCGGCTGCCCGAGTTCGGGGTCCTTCGCGACCAGGTCGAGCACTTCCTCGGTCATCGAGCCGTAGCGGCCCAGCAGATGCTCCACCCGCGCCACATGCAGCCCGGCCCGCTGGGCGAGCCGCGCACGTCCGTTCCACAGCGCGTGGTAGCCCTCGGCACCGGCCAGCCGCACCTGTTCGGTGACGCAGTCGGCGACCCGGTGGTCGAGCGCGTGCACCGCCTCGTCCACCGCGTCCTTGGCCATCACCCGGTACGTCGTGTACTTGCCGCCCGCGATGACGACCAGGCCCGGCACCGGGTGGGCGACGGTGTGCTCGCGGGACAGCTTGCTGGTCGCCTCCGACTCGCCGGCCAGCAGCGGACGCAGCCCCGCGTAGACGCCCTCCACGTCGTCGCGGGTCAGCGGAACGGCCAGCACCGAGTTGACGTGGTCGAGCAGATAGTCGATGTCGGCGCTGGAGGCGGCCGGGTGCGCCTTGTCCAGATCCCAGTCGGTGTCCGTGGTGCCGATGATCCAGTGCCGGCCCCACGGGATGACGAACAGCACGCTCTTCTCCGTGCGCAGGATCAGCCCCGTCGTGGAGTTGATGCGGTCCTTGGGCACCACCAGATGGATGCCCTTGGAGGCGCGGACGTGGAACTGGCCGCGCTCGGCGATCAGTCCCTGGGTGTCGTCCGTCCACACCCCGGTCGCGTTGACGACCTGACGGGCCCGCACCTCGAACTCGCCGCCCTGCTCCAGGTCCTCGATCCGCGCCCCGACCACCCGCTCCCCCTCACGGAGGAAGCCGACCACCCGCGCACGGTTGGCCGCGAGCGCCCCGTACTCCGCCGCCGTGCGCACCAGTGTGGCGACGAACCGCGCGTCGTCCACCTGTGCGTCGTAGTACTGCAGCGCCCCCACCAGCGCCTCCCGCTTCAACGCCGGTGCCACCTGGAGGGCATGACGGCGGGAGAGGTGACGGTGCCTCGGCAGGCCGCGGCCGTGCCCGGACGAGACGGACATGGCGTCGTACATCGCCACGCCCGTGCCCGCGTACAGCCGCTCCCAGCCGCGGTGCTGCAGCGGATACAGGAACGGCACCGGCTTGACCAGGTGTGGTGCCAGCCGCTCCAGCAGCAGCCCGCGCTCCTTGAGCGCTTCACGCACCAGTGCGAAATCCAGCATCTCCAGATAGCGCAGCCCACCGTGGATGAGCTTGCTGGAGCGGCTGGAGGTACCCGAGGCCCAGTCGCGCGCCTCCACGATGCCGGTGGACAGGCCGCGGGTGACCGCGTCCAGCGCCGTGCCCGCGCCGACGATGCCCCCGCCGACCACCAGTACATCCAGTTCGGTCTCGGCCATCCTCGCCAGCGCGTCCGCGCGCTGTTCCGGTCCCAGTGCCGCTGTCCTCACTGCTGCCTCCCAAGCTGCTCGACTGGTGCTCGACTGGTCTTGCCGTCAGGTCGTCGTCAGTTCTCGGACACCGCCGCCGTGGTCCCCCTGACGATGGTCCCCCATTCCCGCGACTTTGGCCGAGCGTCGGCCCTGCTGAGCGCGCAATCCGACTTGTCTGTCATATGGGCTCTTAACCTTAATGCGCGCCGCTCGCCACTCCCGGTGCTGCCCGGGGACGGAACCGGGACGATAAGGGGAAGGGAAGACCGCTGTCATGCCCGCAGATCTCGCCGTGCTGGGACTCGCCCATTCGGGGCTGCCGCTCGCCCAGGCAGCGACGGCGAACGGAATCGGCACCATCGGGTACGACCCCGACCCTGCGACCGTCGCCGAGATCTCGGCGGGCCGGCCGCCGAGCGACGCGCCGCTGACCGCCGCCGAGGTGCGGCGGATGCTCGCCAAGGGGTTCCGTGCCGGCAGCGACCCCGCCGTCCTCGGCCGCGTCCGTACCGCCGTGATCTGCGCCCGCACCTCGCTCGGCCCCAGCCGGGCGCCCGACATGAGCGCGGTCCGCACCGCGGCCCGCACCCTGGCCGCCCGGCTGCGGCCGCGCACCATCGTCATCGTCGAGTCGAGCGTCTACCCCGGCTGCACGGAGGACGTCGTGCGCCCGCTGCTGGAGGAGGGATCAGGGCTGCGCGCCGGGCGCGACTTCCACCTCGCCTGCTCACCCACCCGCGTCGACCCGGGCAACCGCAGCCACGACTACGCCACCATCCCCAAGGTCATCGGCGGCCTCACCCCCGCCTGCACCGAGGCCGCCGCCGCCTTCTACGGACGGCTCACCAAGGTCGTCCGGGCCCGCGGGCCGCGCGAGGCGGAGACGACCAAGCTGCTGGAGACCAACTACCGGCACATCAACATCGCCCTCATGAACGAGATGGCCGTCTTCTGTCACGATCTCGGCATCGACCTGTGGGACGTCGTACGGTGCGCGGAGACCAAGCCCTTCGGCTTCCAGTCCTTCCGGCCGGGCCCCGGCGTCGGCGGCCCCGGCATCCCCGTGGACCCCAACTACCTCTCCTACCACAGCCGTTCGCTGGGCTATCCGCTCCGCATGGTGGAGCTCGCCCAGGAGGTCAACGAGCGGATGCCGCGCTATGTCTCACAGCGCGCGGCCGTACTGCTCAACGAACACGGCAAGTCCGCGCGCGGCGCCCGCATTCTCCTCCTGGGCGTCACCTACAAACCCGACCTCGCCAGCCAGGAGGGCGCCCCGGCCCGTGAAGTCGCGGGCCGGCTCAAGGAACTGGGAGCGCAGCTGAGCTACCACGACCCCTATGTCCCCCAGTGGCGCGTCGCGGGCCAGCCCGTGCCCCGCGCCGACGCGCTCTACGAGGCCGCCGCCGAGGCGGACCTCACGCTGCTGTTGCAGAACCATCGCACCTACGACTTGCAGGGGCTCGCCGCGAAGGCCCAGATTTTGCTGGACACCCGTGGTGCGAGCCCCACGGGGGCGGCTCACAGGCTGTGAGGGGCCCGGCCCGCGCCTGAGGGACCCGGCCCGGGCGCCTGGCGGGGCGCTTCAACCAGCCCTAGCGGGAGCGGGCGACCGTCACCTCGACGCGCTGGAACTCCTTCAGGTCCGAGTAACCCGTCGTCGCCATCGCCCTGCGCAGCGCGCCGAAGAAGTTCATCGAGCCGTCAGGGGTGTGGGAGGGGCCGAGCAGCACCTCTTCCAGGGTGCCGACGGCACCGAGGTCGACCCGGCGGCCGCGCGGCACATCCGCGTGCACGGCCTCCATGCCCCAGTGGTGCCCCTGGCCAGGCGCGTCGGTGGCCCGGGCCAGCGGGGAGCCCATCATCACGGCGTCGGCGCCGCAGGCGATGGCCTTGGGCAGATCCCCGGACCAGCCCACTCCGCCGTCGGCGATGACGTGCACATACCGCCCGCCGGACTCGTCCATGTAGTCCCGCCGTGCCGCGGCGACATCCGCGACCGCGGTCGCCATCGGCACCTGGATACCGAGCACGTTCCGCGTCGTGTGCGCGGCCCCGCCGCCGAAGCCGACCAGCACACCGGCCGCGCCCGTACGCATCAGATGCAGCGCGGCGGTGTACGTGGCGCAGCCGCCGACGATGACCGGCACGTCCAGTTCGTAGATGAACTGCTTGAGATTCAGCGGCTCGGCCGCACTGGAGACGTGCTCGGCGGAGACCGTCGTGCCGCGGATCACGAACAGATCCACGCCCGCGTCCACCACGGCCTTGGAGAACTGCGCCGTACGCTGCGGCGACAGCGCGGCGGCCGTCACCACGCCCGAGTCGCGGACCTCCTTGATCCGCTGCCCGATCAGCTCTTCCTTGATCGGCTCGGCGTAGATCTCCTGCATCCGGCGGTTGGCGGTGGCCTCGTCGAGCTCGGCGATCTCGGCCAGCAGCGGCTCCGGGTCCTCGTACCGCGTCCACAGGCCCTCGAGGTTGAGGACGCCGAGGCCGCCGAGCTCACCGATCCGGATGGCGGTGCGCGGCGAGACGACCGAGTCCATGGGCGCGGCGAGGAACGGCAGCTCGAAGCGGTAGGCGTCGATCTGCCAGGCGATCGAGACCTCCTTCGGGTCACGGGTGCGCCTGCTGGGCACCACGGCGATGTCGTCGAAGGCGTACGCCTTCCGCCCGCGCTTGCCGCGCCCGATCTCGATCTCAGTCACGTCCACTGCCTCTCACTCTGGTGTGCCGCGCCCCAGTATCACCGACACAACGCCGGCCCTCCCGCGAGGGTCAGCGGCGCGAATAGTTCGGCGCCTCGGTCGTCATCTGCACATCGTGCGGGTGGCTCTCCTTGAGCCCTGCAGCGGTGATGCGGACGAACCGGCCGCGGGCCTTCAGCTCGGGGACGGTACGGCCGCCGACGTAGAACATCGACTGCTTCAGACCGCCGACCAGCTGGTGCACGACAGCGCCGAGCGGGCCGCGGTAGGCGACCTGCCCCTCGACGCCTTCGGGGATCAGCTTGTCGTCGCCGCTGACGCCTTCCTGGAAATAGCGGTCCTTGGAGTAGGACTTGGCGTCACCGCGGGTCTGCATCGCGCCGAGCGAGCCCATGCCGCGGTAGGACTTGAACTGCTTGCCGTTGATGAACAGCAGCTCGCCCGGCGACTCCTCGCAGCCCGCCAGCAGGCTGCCCAGCATCACCGTGTCGGCCCCGGCGACCAGGGCCTTGGCGATGTCGCCGCTGTACTGCAGGCCGCCGTCGCCGATGACCGGGACGCCTGCCTCCTGCGCCGCCTGTGCCGCCTCGTAGATCGCGGTGACCTGCGGAACGCCGATGCCGGCGACGACGCGGGTGGTGCAGATGGAGCCGGGGCCCACGCCGACCTTCACACCGTCCACACCGGCGTCGATCAGCGCCTTGGCACCGTCACGGGTGGCGATGTTGCCGCCGACGACGTCCACGCCCGGGTGGTTCGACTTGATCTTGGCGACCATGTCGCCGACGAGCCGGGAGTGGCCGTGCGCGGTGTCGACGACGATGAAGTCGACGCCCGCCTCGATCAGCGCCTGCGCCCGCTCGTACGCGTCCCCCGCCACACCGACCGCGGCGCCGACGACCAGCCGGCCCTCGGAGTCCTTGGCCGCGTTGGGGTACTGCTCGGCCTTGACGAAGTCCTTGACGGTGATGAGGCCCTTGAGCGTGCCGGCACCGTCCACCAGCGGCAGCTTCTCGATCTTGTGGCGGCGCAGCAGCTCCATCGCCTCGTTGCGGGAGATCCCGACCTCGGCGGTGACCAGCGGCATCGGCGTCATGACGTCCCGCACCTGGCGGCTGCGGTCCAGCTCGAAGGCCATGTCGCGGTTGGTGACGATGCCGAGCAGCTTGCCCGCCGCGTCGGTGACCGGGACGCCGCTGATCCGGAACCGGCCGCACAGCGCGTCGGCCTCCTGGAGCGTGGCGTCAGGGCGGATGGTGATCGGGTCGGTGACCATGCCGGACTCGGACCGCTTGACCTGGTCGACGTGGTTGGCCTGGTCCTCGACGGAGAGATTGCGGTGCAGCACGCCCACGCCGCCCTGGCGGGCCATGGCGATGGCCATGCGTGCTTCGGTGACCTTGTCCATGGCGGCGGACAGCAGCGGCACATTGACCCGTACGTTGCGCGAGACGTACGACGCGGTGTCGATGTCGTGCGGGGCCATGTCCGACTCGCCCGGCAGCAGCAGGACGTCGTCGTATGTCAGGCCCAGAGTGGCAAATTTCGCGGGCACTCCGTCGACGTTCTCAGTCATGACACCTTTCCCAATCCTTGCCCCTGCCGGATGTCCATGCTATCGGCCCGGCGAGGTGCGCCGGACCGCCTGTGGACAACCCCTCCGGGCCTGCGCGACACCGGAGAACTCCGGAAAACTACTGCTCGGCCAGCGCTCGCAGCCTGCTGAGCGCGCGGTGCTGGGCAACGCGGACGGCGCCGGGTGACATTCCCAGCATCTGTCCGGTCTCCTCGGCCGTCAGCCCCACCGCGACCCGCAGCAGCACCAGCTCGCGCTGGTGTTCGGGGAGATTGGCCAGCAGCTTCTTGGCCCACTCCGCGTCGCTGGACAGCAGCGCACGCTCCTCGGGGCCGAGGGAGTCGTCGGGCCGCTCGGGCATCTCGTCCGAGGGCACGGCAGTCGAACCGGGCCCGCGCATCGCGGCCCGCTGCAGATCGGCGACCTTGTGCTGGGCGATGGCGACGACGAACGCCTCGAAGGGCTTTCCGGTGTCCCGATAGCGCGGCAGCGCACAGAGCACCGCGATACAGACCTCTTGGGCGAGATCGTCGACGAAGTGACGCGCGTCACCGGGCAGTCGGGTCAGCCGCGTACGGCAGTAGCGCAGCGCCAGCGGGTGTACATGGGCGAGCAGATCGTGTGTGGCCTGGCGGTCGCCCTCGACCGCGCGTTGGACGAGCTTGCCGACCTTCGCGACCTCGGCCGCGTCCGCGGCCCCGGGCGGCGGCGGCCCGTTCTCCTCGTCGCGCATCGGTCCATGGTGCACCGACGCCGCGCGGTCCGCCGCACCGCGCTCGTAGATGTGAGCCGAAGCGTTATGAGCAGGCGCACTGGCCCTCATGTCCACGCCCTCCCCTCACGCCTGACCGATCGGTCCCCGAGGAACTCCATACAACAAGCATGCGGCACGCGCGAGATTTCCCGGCTGCCGCGGGGGAAACCGCGGGGAC
>NZ_JADKMA010000025.1 GCF_017676365.1 Streptomyces oryzae | reverse complement strand
CCCCGGCCCCCTGCGCCAGGGTGTTCCTTCCCCCATGCATACCAGAACGCCCGCCCGCAGGTGCCCGATGAAGCAGTGCTGGAACCGGACTACCGCTCAGCCGGCGAGGGCTTCCAGGTGGCAGCTGAGATGCCGACGTGGGCCTGTTCCCGGCTCACTGATGACGCGTCGCGCCTGCGGGGCCGGGGACTGTCGCCCGGCCAGTGGTGGTGCGGGCGACGAGGTGCGGGGGGAGGACGATCTCGCGGGGTTCCGTCCGCCCTTGGCCGAGGCGTTCGACCGCGGCGGCGATCGCGCGCCTGGCCTGTTCCTCGGCGCCCTGACTGACCGTGGTGAGATCGAAGCAACTCAGCCGGGACAGGGTGTCGTCGTCGTAACCGGCCACGGACACGTCGTCCGGAACGGCGACGCCGGCGCGGGCCAGGGCGGCGAGGACGCCGATCGCGCACCGGTCGTTGAAGGCGACGACGGCGGTGGGCAGCTCGCCGCTGTCGAGGAAGTGGTGAGCGGCACGTTCGCCGGCGGTCTCGGTCCGGTCTCCGCGCAGAATCCGAGTGTGTGCGTCCAGGCCGTTCCGACACAAACTACTGCTTGACCCGTGCCGAGCGGGCGCGGCGGCGGGCTTCGGCAGTCATTCACCGGACGAGTTCACGGCATACCTCGGTGACCAGCCTGTCGGCGTCATCAAGCGTGGCAGTGAGCGTGTCGGGAGTGGTGCCGAGGGCGGAGAACAATGCGTGTGCGCGTTCGGCGAAGTCCGCCGAGGAGTTGGGGAGTTCTCCCGCGGACGCCACCGCGCCCTTTTCGTTGAGCACCCAGCACCTGGCGTGAGCGTGGAGTGCGTGCACGAGAAGTCCGACGGCGCGGAAGAGGCAGCCCCCGACATAGAAGGCGTCACCGCGGGCCGCGCCCTTGCGTGCCGCCGTCAGGATGAACGGTGCCTCCCACTGCGCGTTGCCGACGAGGGCTTCGCGCAACGGCTCCGGATAGAGACGCGTCTGCTCCTGCAGGGTTCGCAGCTCACCGCCGGGGTCGGCGAGGATGCGTCCCACGGCCACCTCACCGGCATAGGCGTGGGAGTACACGCCCAGGGGGTGGCCGGGTTGGGCGCCGATCTCGAACTGCCCAGCCCGGCACTGCTGCCAGACGCGGTGCACCCGATCCATATCGCGGTAGATCCAGTCGACGCGATGGCCGTCGATGGTCAGCCAGCCGCCACCGTCCACCCATGGCCCCCAGCCGCCCGGCTCGGTGACCTCCACCGGCCCACCGGTCAGCTCGGCTGCCAGCACACGCAGAGCAGCGGTATCCAGCGGTGGCCGGTAGTAAAGGCCCAGGTCGTAGTCGGAATCGGGGCTGTGCGTACCCCTCGCCCTGCTGCCTCCCAGACACACACCGACGACGCCGCCGACCTCGGCCAGCCGATTCGCGATCTCCGTCAAGCGCTCCATGGGCACAGTGTGCAGAGGCAGTACACCGGCCGCGAATAATTTGTCCGGCACCCGCGCCAGAGCGTTCAGCCCTGGCCGGTGAAGTGCGGAGCGCCCGGAAGGCCGCGTGCTCTTCACATGCCGGACATCCGTGGTGCCTTCAGGCCACCAGCAAGGCCATGTCCCAGTCGGTCGTGGTGCGGCCGTGGGCGTAGGCGTCGAGGGCGAGGGCCGTGCCGGCGGCGCCCTCGAGGAAGGCGGGGATGTCGCCCTGCGGGGCGTTGGTGAGGGTGGCGCGGAATCCGAAGCGGTAGTGGGGATGGAACTGGGCGAGCGTGCGGGCCGCCATGTCGTCGGCGAGGTCGGTCAGCCGCTTGTCTGCGATGGACTCGTTGAGGACGGCGAGCAGATGCATCATGCCGCTCCACCCGTGGCACAAGTTGGAGTTGTCGATGCTCCAGCTGTCCGGATCGGTGGTCAGGAACGGCAGCAGGGACCGGTGGGCCAGGTCGAGCCACTCGGCGTTGCCGAGCGCGAACCCCGCGAGCTGCACGGCGCGGGAGATGCCGGGAGCGCCGTAGCACCAGGACGGGCGCTGGCGCGGCGGCGCGGACTCCGGCCCGCCCTGCCAGTCCTCGAGGGTCAGGTGCTGAGGCCACAGGGGTCCGGCCGGGCTGTCGTACGCCCACTGCTCAAGGAGGCCGACCAGTTGCTCGATGGCCTCGCGCTGTCCGTCGACGACCGCGCCCTGCTGCCAGGCCAGCGAGAGCAGGGCGAGCGGCCCCGCCACGCCGTGCGAGAGTCCGAGGTTCAAGTGCCCGTCGGGCATCTCGGCTTCCTGCCCCAGCTTGGGCGCCGCCCACGTCCACCAGCGGGGCACCCGGTGGCCGCGGTGGGTGATGTCGCCGTGCGCCATCTGCGTCAGATAGGTGAGGACGAGCCGCAGTTCCTCCTCGCACTGCTCCCGGCGTGCCAGCAGGTAGCGGCCGATGCCGCTCATGCCGCGGACGACTTCGAACTCGCCGTTGGTCGTCGCCGGAGTGTCCCGGACTTCGGGGAGGGCACGGCGGACCAGACGGCGCTGGTGGTCGTCGAGCCGGCCGAGAGCGGAGCGGTAACCGCCGGTGGCGCGGTGGGCGAGCAGGACGGCGAAGGCGACGGCGCCCGGGCCGGTGTAGATGCCTCCCGGGGCGTGTGCGGTGGCGGCGGTGGCCCGCATCGCCCGGACGAGGTAGGCGTGTGCTCGGGCGGCGTCGTCAGGGCCCGGGGTGGTGCGGCCGGTGAAGGCCAGGGACACTCCCGGACAGCCGCTGGAGAGGGACAGGTCCTCCCAGAGGGGGTCGCGCAGGCTGATGTGCGGGGCGGCCGGTATGCCGGTGTCGGCGGCGGTGGCTTCCGGGTCGGCGAGCCGGTCGAAGACCTGCGCGGCGATGTCCCGGGCCTCGTCCGCGTGGCGCGGCGCTGTCATCCGGTCTCCTTCCCGTTGCGGGAGTGGGCCAGGCGGCCCTGGTGGTCACGGGCGACGCCGCGGAGCACGGCGTAGCCGGTGTCCTCGCCGGTTCTGTCGATGCCGAGGAGGCGGTTGTGCTGCATGTGCAGCAGCGACATGACGGCTTCGGCGTGCTGCGCGGTGCCGGGCGTCCGTCCTGCGTCGGACAGCAGCAGCGCTCCGTACTTCCCGGTCTCCGGCGTGGTGCTCCACAGGGCCGCGAGGGGGGCGCCCAGTACGGGGGCCGCGCTCTGTGCGGTGCGTCCGGGCACGATCAGTGATGCCGCCTGCTTCTGGTATTTCCGGTAGGCCGCGTGGGCGGGCCCCTTGGGCAGCGCGCGGCTGATCCAGGCCGACCAGTCCCAGTCGCCGAGCGATTCCAGCAGCAGTGCGTGGTTGACGGCGGCGAGCACGGGGGCGGGCAGCGTCAGGGCGCCTCGCGCCCGCATCCCGAGCTGGGCCAGTGCCGACTGGCTGTCCACGCAGAACATCCGCTCCGCGTGCGGGAGCGCGACGGGCCCGCCGTAGCGGTCGGTTTCGGGCCGGTAGGTGTCGAGGACCATGCCCTTGATCAGCCCGGTCTCCTGCCAGTTGCGGCTCACCGCGGCGAGCCGGGGCAATGCCGTGGTCCGCAGGTCTTCGGGCTCGCCGTGCAGGCGGAGGCGGATGTGGGGCTCGGGGTCGCGGTACCGGATGTAGTGCCAGCTGTGCAGGGTGTCTCCCACCGCGCGCACGAGTGCGGGCAGTGCGGCGTGCAGCAACTCGTCGTGGGTGTCCTCGGCCGCGTAGAACTTGGCGTAGAGCCAGTCCTCACCCGGCAGGTGCGCGACGGAGTGGTCCGTGGGCCGGTACGCGGGCACCGTGCGGCGCGGCCGACGGGGGGTCTGAGGGTGCTGCTCCGGCACGGTGGGCCGGGTGAGGGCGAGCGGAATGACGACTTCGGCACCATGTCCGCCGGACCAGCCCAGCGCGCGTCCGCCGTCCGTGAGGTCCTCCGTGATCGCCAGGGAACCGCCGGTGCGGACTTCCTGGCGGAACACCTCCCGCAGCCAGGGGTCGGTCAGGTCCACCCGGTACGTGCGGTCCCATCTGGCGAGGTTCACCTCGTCGGGTACGCGGTAGCGCTCCCGCCATGCCGCAACCGACTCCTCCCACCCGGTTGCGGCGTCCGCCGCCTCGCGCAGGTGCCGGTCGGGCACCCAGCGCCGGGGGAAGACCGTGACGCGGCCGTAGGTGACGCGGGGCAGGCAGGGCAGTGGCTCCAGCCCGCACCAGTTCCAGCCCGTCCACGTCCTGGCCGTACCTGAGACGAGCTCCACCAGCAGCCGGGCCACTGGCGGCGCCTCCCGGTCGAGAGCCAGCATGTGCGGGACGACGGGCAGGACCTCCCGCCCGTCGTCCGGCAGTATCAGCCGCAGCCCGTAAGGCCCCGGTGTGACGAGGAGTTGCCGCCAGTCGAGGGTGCCGGGGGCGGTCCGGTCGGCGTACACACCCACCGGTATCCGGTGCGGGAGCAGGCGCGGGACCTGCGCCATGTTGAGCCCCCGCACCGTGTGCGGCCGGTACACCACCTGCGCCGGGACCGTCCCGGCGTCGCCGAGGCCGTCCAGCAGCGCTGCCAGTTCGCCCTCCATCCCGACGAGTTCGGCGAACCGTCCGACGGTCGCCCCGGCGAGCCAGGAGCCCGGGTACGCCGGGGAGAGCAGCCGGAAGTCGCCGCGGTCGATGGCCTGTTCGTTCTCGGCCAGCAGGTGGAAGCACAGCTCCAGCGATCGCGGCGGCGGGGGCGGTTCGGCCGTCCGGCCGGCGGCCAGCCGGTCGACCAGGCCGGGGGTCAGCCGCACCTCGTCGTCCCCGCTCAGCAGTGCTTCCTGTACCAGGTCGTGGGTCAGCAGACGGCGTTCCTTGGGAAGCTCATCCGGTTCCTGGCGCGCTGTGGAGGGACCGCCGTCGCGCTCGCCGTAGCCCGGCGGAAAGCCGATGCCCCGGTGCCGGTCGACGAGTTCGCCGAGGGGAACCACGCCGCCGGTGCCGTACGCCTCCAGGAACCGGTCCCGGTAGGTGCGCATATGGGCGTGGGTCTGCCAGTCGGCGGACAGCTCCCACATGGCGGAGGCGTAGCGGGCCGCTTCGTCGGTCACCGCCCGCGAGATGCGCAGGTCCGCGTCCATGCGCAGGTCGACGTGGACGGGCGGCCTCGGGGCGCTGCCCTGGGGGTCGGTCAGCCGCATCAGTCTGCGCCACGCGGCGCGGCCCTCGCCGGGCGGCGTCGCGGCGTAGGCGTTGAGCGCCGCGCGTACGGAGTCGAGTTCCGCCGCCGCCTCCGGTACGGGCGCGAGCGCCGCCGCGATGCGCTGGTACAGCTCCTCGTCCAGGTCCTGCGGAGTGATGGAGGTCAGCAGGAAGCCGTGGCACACGAGTTGGAGGAGCGTGGTGTCCACCTGGGCGGGGGTGAGGCGGGGGAAGGATGCGGCTGCCTGGTCCAGGAGCGCGGAGTAGCCGACGGGCTGGGTCGTCCGCCGGCACACCCAGGCCACCAGGGCGGTGTTTCGGACGGAGGTCTCGTTGCCGTTGCCGGGGACGACGAGCCGCTCGCCGCGTGTGCGGCACAGGTCGTTCAGTACGAC
This sequence comes from Streptomyces oryzae, assembly GCF_017676365.1. GTDB lineage: Bacteria > Actinomycetota > Actinomycetes > Streptomycetales > Streptomycetaceae > Streptomyces > Streptomyces oryzae. Next base: position 45,671 of record NZ_JADKMA010000025.1, on the reverse strand, counting down.
GTCGACGCCGTGCCGTACCTCGGGCAGTTCGAGCCATTGGGTGACGCGCTGCGTCAGCCAGGCGGCGTCCAGCCGTACCGTCTTTCTGCCCGGGCCCGACAGTCTCACCTGCGTGGTGTCCGCCGCCCGCGCGGGCGCGACACCGGCGAAGAGCCCGAAGGGCGTCGGCCTGGTCCGAGCCCGCAGCGCGTAGCGGGAGAGGGCGAGCGCGGTACGGCGCAGCCGCTTGGCCCCGAGGTCGGCTCCCGCGTCGAGCCGGTCGAGGGAGTCGGCGAGGCTGCCGCTGGCGATGTGCACCGCTTCTCGGAAGAGCGGGTCGGCAGCGGCCTCGCGCACCTGCTCGGCCGAGTCGCCGAGCGGACGGCCTCCCGGTCCGGTACGGGGAAACGCCGCGATACGTACGAACAGGCAGTCCTGCGGAGTGTAGTGGTCGTCCCGCACGTGTTCCGGCTCTCCCCTCGTCCCGGGACCTGGTACGGCCCGGGTGGGGCGGTGTCGGTCCCGCCCCGCCCGGGCACTGGGACGCTTACGCGCAGCAGAGGTTGCAGGGCGACCCGTACGTGCTCGGCGAGGTGAAGCCCCCGGATGCGAACGCGGGGCCCTCGCCCTCGGTCTCCGAGATCTGGATGTCGAGGTCCAGTTCGGTGAGGTCGGTGGTGTCTTCCAGCAGCAGGTTGGTGCTCATGGTGGTCCTCCCGTTCGTCAGCTCACCGTCGTCGGCCGGACGCCGGTGAAACACGTGGTCGTGCTCGAACCGGACGGGAGCATATGCCCAGCAAATGCCCAACTCTACTGGCCGGGGCGGAAGTTGACCGGAACTGATGTTCCCTCCCAGTGAGACGAGGACACTTCGTGCGACGCCACTCCCTGTGTGATGACTGGGCGCTCCGGCGTGAAGCACGTGCTTCGTGAGCCGTTGTCAGACGGTGATTTCACGCCATGATCGCAGGACACGCGGAGGCGCCGTATCGCTCTCGGTACGGGCTCAACGGGACGCGGTTCCCAGCGGTGCGCTGCGGGCCCCGTCGTCCCGCCCGGGCAACCCGCGCCTGGGCAGCCGCCCCTGTGTGACGGCCAGTACGGCACCCGCGACCAGCACGAGCGCGCCCGCCCCCTGCACCACGCCGAAGGACTCACCCAGGAAAAGGGTGGAGCACAACGTGTTGATGACCGGGACGGTGAACATCATGAGGGAGGCCCGCGCGGGACCCACTGCCCCGATCCCCCGGTAGTAGAAGAGGTTCGCAACCGCAGCAGCCCCCAGGGCCAAGTACGCCACGTTCAGCCAGACGCCGGCCGGCAGATCGCTCCAGCGCACCTCCGGCACGTCCGGTGCGGCGATCACACCGAGCAGAACGGCCCCCGCACAGGTTGCATAGGTGGTGGCCCGTAGCGGTTCGATACCGGACAGCACCCGCGGGCCGACCAGCGTATAGGCGGCCCAGCACACCGCACTGAGCAGGAACAGCGCATCGCCCGCGAGTCGCGTCGAGCCTCCCTGCGAACTGCCGCCCGCCCCGAGGAAGAAGACCACGGCACCGGCAAGGCCGAGGCCCAGACCGGCTATTCGCGCCCAAGAGGCGCGCTCCCGGCGCGTCACGAGCAGAAAGGCGCTGGTGAGCACCGGGCTCATGACGGGAATGAGGATCCCGGCGTCCAGGGAGGGTGCCAGCGACAGCCCCCAGAAGAACGCACCGTTGTAGGCGAAGACGCCCAGCACTCCAGCCGTCGCCGCGCGCCACCCGTCGCGCGCCGTCACGGTCGTCTCCCGGCTCCCGGACAGCCACACGGCTGCCAGCAGCGCAACGGCGCCACCCCCGAAGCGCAGCAGCGCGGCAACGGTGTGCGGTACCTCCCCCACCACCGACTTGGAGCTGGAGAAGGCGCTTCCCCACAGCACCATAGTGATCATCAATAGCAGATACGGACTGCTCGAGCCCCTCTTCGTTCGCGTGCGCATATGCCGACAGTGGCGTCCCGGCCCCCGGTCCGTCTTGAACGCTGGTGCGCACGCCACAATGAGGTCATGGGAACGGGGCAGAGCTGGGTGCGGTACTGGCGGGACGGAACGCGCCCGCTGGAGGCCATGCACGCGCACTTCCTCGATCATGTGTATCCGCCACACAGCCACGACACCTACTCCTTCGGCATCACCGACGCCGGCGCCCAGCGCTTCCGCTGCCGAGGCGCGGCCCACACCAGCGGCAGCGGGATGGTGATGGCGTTCAACCCGGACGAGGTGCACGACGGGCGGGCCGCGGCAGAACTGGGCTATCAGTACCGCATCGTGCACATCGGGCCCGCGGTGGTACGCGAGGTCCTCGCCGACGCAGCCGACGGGCGCCCGGCGGCCATGCCACTCTTCGTCGAGCCCGTGATGACCGACCCGGTGCTCGCCCGTGCTCTGGCACGCCTGCATGGTGCTCTGGTCACCAACGAGAGCCCGCTCCGACGGGACGAATGGCTGACCGCGGCCGTCACCGCGATGGCACACCGCGGCGCCACACGGACCCCCCACATGCGGACGCTCGCCCAGAGTGCGCAGCGGCAGGCCGCGCGACGGGCCCGCGCGCTGCTCAACGATGCCTGCCTCGAACCGATCAGGGCCGACCTGCTGGCCCGGGCCGTCGGATGCAGCCGATTCGCCCTCTACCGCGCGTTCCGTACCGAGTACGGCATGGCTCCCAGCGACTACCAGCGCCAACTCCGCCTACGCCGCGCCCGCCACCTGCTGGCCACCGGCACCACATCCGCCGACGCGGCAGCCGCCACCGGCTTCGCGGACCAGGCCCACTTCAGCCGCTGGTTCCACCGCACCTACGGCATCACACCGAGCACCTTCCAACGGGCGCACACGTGACGTTTCACGGGCGGTCCCAGGCGCCGGCCAGCCGCGCAGGGCTCATCGGCCGGTCAGCTGCTGGATGACCTTGCGGGCCTGGCCTGCTCCGTCCTCGGTCGACATGTGTCGTGCCGCTTCCTCGGCGGCACGTGCGTATGACTGCTGCTGCACTATCCGGCCGAGTGAGTCGCCGAGCCGTTCAGCCGTGAGGGACCGGAAGGGGATCGGGTCGGTCGCGGCGCCGAGGGCGGCGAGTCGTGCTGCCCAGAACGGCTGGTCGGCGCTCACCGGCACGGTGACAGCGGGCACTCCGGCGCGCAACGCGGCAGCTGAGGTGCCGGCCCCTGCGTGGTGGACCACCGCGGCCAGCCGTGGGAACAGCAGCGCGTGCGGTACATCCCCGATGGTGAGGATGTCGTCGCCGTCGGCGGCGAGCCCGGCGCTGCCGGATTGGAGGATGCCGCGCAGCCCGGCGCGGCGCAGGGCTCGTACAGCGATCTCGCTCAGCCGCTCCCCCTCACCGGCCGCCATGCTCCCGAAGCCGATGAGGACGGGCCGGGGCCCGGCGTGCAGGAAGTCCTCCACATCTGTGGGCAGCCGCTCGCCCACAGCGTGGTACGGCCACCAATTGCCCACCACTTGCAGACCGGAGCGCCAGTCGGCTGGGCGGGGCACCAGCGCCGTGCTGAAGCCATGCAGGATGGGCCAGTTGGCCTGTTCCTGCCGTCGGCGCACCGCGGAAGCGGAGGCCGGGGGCAGCTGGAGGCGGTGGCGCAGCTTTGCGACCGCCTGCTCGTAGACGCGATCCGTCATACGAAGAGCGAAGCGTCCCGCCGTGCGGTTGGCGAGGCGGCCCAGGGAGCGGGAGCCTGTCACGACGGGTGGGAAGTCACCGGTCGGTGCGGTGGGTTGGAGGTATACGCCGACGCTCGGTGTGCCCGTGGCCTCGGCGAGGTGCCAGCCGAGCGGGGCCGTGGTGGCCGACAGCAACAGCAGATCCGTGTCGTCGTCCAGCACCTCGGCGCATCCCTGGCCCAGTTCGGTGATGAACGCGGCAGCCGTACGCATCAGTTGCCGCTTGCCCGTGACACCCCCGGGCGCCCGCGGGTCGGCGGGGAGAGCGCGGAATTCCAGCCCGGCTGCGTGCACGAGGGGCGCGAACGTCTCCGTGGTGGCGAGGGCGACGCCGAAACCGGCCCGGCGCAACTCGGCGCCCAGGCCCGTGTAGGGCGCGACGTCGCCGCGCGACCCGGCCACAGCGATCAGAATCCTCATTGGCACTCCTCGGAATCGGTACGGCCGCCCTCGTGGCGTGCCGCGTTGGCGTGGACCGCCTTGCAGGTGTAGGCGGCCAGTCCAGGGCGTTGCTGCGACGGCGGTACGACCAGGGCGAAGGCCCGCGGGTCGGTGACGAAGTCGTCGGCGATGCGCCGGTGCCTGTCCGGCGGGCACGAGGTGAACCAGCGCGAGATGTGCAAGCGGTGCTCCTCGGCGAGGTCCATGGCCCGCTCGCCGGCACTCGGCTCCCCCTCGTCGAAGGCCGCCAGCAGCTCCGCGCGCCAAGCGGCGGCCTCGCCCATGAGCTGCCGCCAGTCCTCCTTGGTATGGGCAGCCGCACGCGCCATCGCCTCGCGCTGTCCCTCCGAGTGCGCCCACTTCAGCTCTGCCTCGGTGGCATAGCTCAGGTCGAAGGTGATCTCACCGAACACCTCGAAGCGTTCCTGCGGGGTCAGCGTCACTCCGGTCTGCTGGACCTCTATCGCCCGTTCCGCCGCCTCGGCCAGCCGCTGCAGCCTGGCGATCTCCTCCTGCAACCGACGCTGCCGGGAGCGCAGTTGCTCCAGGGCGTTCGCCTGCGGATCCTTGAAGATCTCGGCTATCTCGTCGAGAGGGAAGCCGAGCTCGCGGTAGAAGAGGATCTGCTGGAGACGGATCAGGTCGGCGTCGCTGTAGAGCCGGTAGCCGGCGCGGCTGCGGCCGCTGGGCGAGAGCAGGCCCGCCTTGTCGTAGTGATGCAGCGTACGCACCGTCACCCCGGCGAAGGCCGAAACCTGCCCCACTGAATAGCTCATCCACCTGCCCCTTCGTCGGCGTACACCCTGAAGCCTGACGTAAGGGGAGGGTCAAACACTGCTCTGCGGCATGGCTTCCCCACTGCGCCTGTGCCGGTGAAGAACCGCTCCTCGGGCTGACACCCGGGCGCCTGACGCTGATCCGAGCTGCGCAGCGCCCGCTGCGAATGGTGATGTGGATCACAAGGAGTTCCGTGAACAACCCGCGGTCCGACGCCATCACAGTGACCGTAACCACCAACGGCCCCTGCCGGGGGAACCGCGCGGAAGCGGGCGGCGGGGCTGTACCGGATATCCACTGGGGGGATCTCATGAAGACCGCTGGCCGCACCATCCGCACCACCGGCCTTGCCGCTGTCGCTGCCGCCGCGGCGTTCTCGCTGACGGCCTGCCAGGGCGACGGCGGCAAGGACGACGACGCCGGCTCCGCGTCCTCCGCCGAGGTGTCGAAGGGCACCGGGGCGAAGGACTCCGCCTCGGCCGGTTCCGATTCCGGCTCCACCACGAGCGACGGCGGTACGCAGAACAACAAGGCGAGCAGCGGCGGTTCGGGCAAGCCGGCAGAGGGTGGAGCTTCGGGCGCGAAGGGTTCCGTGTGCACCGTCGGCACGGTCTCCGTCAGCCTCCAGGAGACCGGGGGCTCCGCGCCGGTCATCCTGCTCAAGGCGACCAACAACGGCAGCACCCGCTGCGACCTGTACGGGCACCCGTTCGTGGGCTACCCGGACGCCCAGTCCTCCATCCCGGCCGGCGGCGGCAAGCCGCAGTCTGTGGTCTCCCTGGAGCCGGGCACATCGGCCTACGCCGCGCTCGGCCTGGAGAAGGGCGACGGCGGCAACATGCACCGCGAGAAGCAGCTCACCGTCCAGCTGGCCGACCGCAGCCTGCACGGCACCGGCGCCACCGCCGAGGTCACCGCCCCCGGCGAAGCCGGCCTCGCCCTCAGCGACAACTCCACCGTCACCTACTGGAACGACACCACCGAACAGGTACTCCAGTAGACCCGCACCACCTCACAAGGCGGGTGCCTGCCGGAACGGCGATCAACTGCTGCCGCGACTCGTGAGAAAGCGCGGCCCTAAAAATCAGCATATAGGGGGAACAATGCACATCTCGTTTCTGATCTTCAGCGCGTATGGGATGGGTGGCACGGTCCGTACCACCTTCAATCTGGCGCAGGCGCTCGCCGAGCAGCACGAGGTGGAGGTCGTATCCGTCTTCCGGTACCGGGACAAGCCGTTCTTCGAGCCGGGCCCGGGTGTGCGGCTCAGGTCGCTGGTGGACATGCGCCGGAACAGTCCGACCTATGACGGGGCGAACCCCGAACGCGCCCGCCCCGCCCGGGTCTTCCCCGCTGCCGATGGCCAGTTCTCCCGGCACAGCGCGCTGACGGACCGCCGGATCGGTGAGCATCTGGCCGGCACCGAGGCCGACGTGGTCATCGGCACCCGCCCCGGCCTCAATGTGCACGTGGCCAGGCAGACGCGCCGTGGCCCGGTGCGCCTGGGGCAGGAGCATCTGACTCTGGCCACGCATTCGGCGCGGATGAAGCTTCTGCTCAGCCGTGTCTATCCGCGGCTGGACGCGGTCACCACGGTGACCGAGGCGGACGCCCGGGACTACCGCAGGACGCTCTGGCTGCCGGGTGTACGTGTCGAGGGGCTGCCCAACAGCGTGCCCGAGCCGCAGGTCACGCCCTCCGACGGCAGCCGCAAGTGGGTCGTGGCCGCGGGCCGGCTCGCCCCGGCCAAGCGCTACGACGTGCTCATCCGCGCCTTCGCCCAGGTCGTTCGCGAGCGCCCGGACTGGGGGCTGCGCATCTACGGGCACGGCCGCGAGCGGGACAAGCTGAGAAATCTCATCGATGAACTCGGCCTCTACAACCACGTCTTCCTGATGGGCTCGGCGCATCCCATCGAGGCCGAATGGGTCAAGGGGTCCATCTGCGCCGTCACTTCGAGCCTGGAGTCGTTCGGGATGACGATTGTCGAGGCGATGCGGTGCGGTCTTCCCGTGGTGGCCACCGACTGCCCGCACGGGCCAGGCGAGATCATCCGCAACGGCCAGGACGGACTCCTGGCCCCCACCGGCGATGTGAGCGCCATATCGGGTGCACTGCTGCGCCTGATCAACGACGACCAGCTGCGTGTGGAGATGGGCAGGGCCGCACTGACCGCGTCGGCACGGTTCGACCCCTCGCGTGTGGCCGCCCGATACGAGGACCTGCTGACCTCGCTGGTCAACCGACCGGCCGGCGCCCTTCACCGAGCACGCGGCACTCTGCTGGGCGGAGCCTACGCGGCCCGCGAGACCGTACGCCGGGGAGTGGGGCACGCCCTGGAAGGAGCACGGGCATGAGCGGGCCTTCTCTCGACGCACCAGTACGCACCACAGCGGCGGCACCCCCGCCAAACGCCAGTTCGCCCCACGGCCGCACGCCCCACCGCCTGCGCGCCGACTGCACAACCCACGGCGACGGGAGTCTGACGTTCGATGTGCGGCTCTCCGACGAAACCGGCAAGAAAGCCGCAGCTCCCGAGGCGGACGAGCACGCCGCCGTCCTCCTGCGCCTGCGCCACCATCACGGCCCCGATGCCTCGCTGAGCCTGCCGCTCACCCCTGCGGCAACGGATGGCGGGCTGCGCGCCACACTGCCCGCCACCACATGGCTGCGCGAGGGACGCTGGGACGCCTACCTCGCCCAGGGCGACGAAGAGCCGCAGCGGCTGCTGCCCGGAGTGCACGACCTGCGCTCCCTCCTCGGCGGCGCGCACGTCGACGCACGCGCCTGGCTCGGCGTACGGATCCCCTACACCACCAAACACGGCAACCTCACCATCCGTACCTGGGTGCGGCGGCCGCATGCCGAGGCCGGCACATTGCGCATCGACGACGCCACCATCGCGCTGCACGGCACGCTCTACGGCGCGCAGCTCTCCGCCACCGCCTGCCTGGAAGCACGCCCCCGCGACTCGGCGGCGCCGCCAGTGCGCATACCGGTGCGCCCGGCTCAGGAGGAACACTCCGGCAGGGAAACCGCACCGCAGCACACCCCCGGCCCGCACCACCCCCAGCACGGGTTCGCCGCCGAACTCCCCTTCACCGCCCTGCTGCCGGGTCACCGGATCTGGGACCTGTGGCTGCGCCCTTCCGCGGATGAGGAGCCGGTCCGCGTGGCACGGATCCTGGACGACATCCCTGACAAGAAGCACGTCTTCAGCTACCCGTCGCGGCATGTGGCGAGCCCCGACGGCACCGCCCACGCGGTGCGCCCGTACTACACGGTCAACAACAACCTCTCGGTACGGGTGAGTTACGAGGCCGCGAAGCAGGAGGGCTGACAGGCAGTACGCGGCGCAGGGAAAATTCGGGCGGCCTCAGCGCACCGCCTGGGTAGAGTTGGCCGGTGCCCGAGCTGAAGCGGCTGCATGCCGGCCATGCCCCGGCGGTCCTGGCCTTCGAGCTGGCGAACCGCGCCTACTTCGCTGCCTCGGTCCCCGACCGCGGCGATGCGTTCTTCGCCCAGTTCACCGACAGGTACGACGCCTTGCTGGCCGAGCAGGAGGCCGGTATCTGCGCCTTCCACGTGCTCGTCGCCGAGGACGGCTCGGTGCTTGGCAGGTTCAATCTGCTCGACATCGCGGACCACACCGCGGAACTCGGCTACCGGGTCGCACAGCACGTCGCCGGCCGCGGTGTGGCGACCGCAACCGTCCGGGAGCTGTGCCTGCTGGCGGCGGCCCAGCACGGGCTGCGCACCCTGCGCGCGGCCGCCGCCTGCCGGAACGCCGCGTCCCAGAAGGTTCTGACCAAAGCCGGGTTCATGCCTGTCGGCCCGGCCGACCCCGCCCACCTCGGCGGTAAGCCAGGCACGTGGTATCAGCGCGATCTGCCTGGAGGACCGCCGCAGGAAGGCCGACGCCACCGCTGATCACCGGTATGTGAAGAACAACGATCTCGCGGCGCCCGAACGGGAACGGGGTACTGCGTGCCTGTCAGGCGTCGAAACGGCTCCGCGCGCTCTCGATGTGACCGAGGTGCTGGTGGGTCCAGCCACAGATTGCGTCGACTGCGGCGCGCAGGCCCCGGCCCGGCTCGGTGAGGGTGTACTCGACCCGCGGCGGCACGGTGGGGTGCACCTTCCGGTCGACCAGGCCGTTGCGCTCCAGCATCCGCAGGTTCTGGGTGAGCATCTTGTGGCTGACGCCCTCCACCTCGTTCCGCAGCTCACTGAAGCGCAGGGTGCGCTCGCCGAGCGCCTCGATGATCAGGAGCGCCCACTTGTTGGCGACGTCCGAGAAGATCTCCCGCGCCAGAGAGTCCGCGCGCCTCAGGTCCGCGTCCTCGGGCAGGCCCTTGAGCAGCTGCTTGGTCACCATCAGGTTCCCCAGTCACCGAAAAGTGCGTTCTTCCAGGTCAGCCTTCACTCTCTTACAGTTTTCGAGTTACCACAAGGGACCACATCAGAAGGGCGAGCACCGTTGGCCACCATCGATGTCTTCAACCACAACGTGCCGGCCGAAAGCGACTTCGGCTACTCACAGGCGATCAAGTCCGGTGATTTGATCCACGTCTCCGGACAGCTCTCGCTCGACGAGGCGGGCGAGTTCCGCTACGCGGACGACTTCTCCACCCAGCTCGAGCAGACCTACGCCAACATGGACAAGGTCCTGGACCACTACGGAGTCACCCGGAACCAGGTCGTCTCGCAGACCCTGTACGTGGTGGACCTGCGGAAAAACGCCGCGCCGACGGCAGAGGGCAATTTGGCGTACTTCGGCGGCCACCGCCCGGCCAGCACGGTCCTGGGCACGACTGAACTGACCTTCCCCGGGCAGGTCATCGAAATCAGCTTCATCGTCGACACGAGGCTGCCCGCTTGAGCTCGACCGCGGCAGGCGGCAGCACTCCGGGGGCAGACGGCTGGTCGGTCGGGTCAGGTCCGGGATATCAGCTTGATTTCGTGGATGACTTGGCCGACCTTGCCGATCGCCTTGACCGGAAGGCTGACGACGAAGTGCACGGGACGTTCACGGGCGTCGGACCGAAGCTTTGCCGGCAGCCGGCCGAGGCGGTCGCGGAAGTCCCGGGTGTACTGCCCCAGCACCAGCTCCCGGGGCATCGCGGTGATTCGGCCGCAGTTGTCACAGACGATCGTCAGCAGGCAGCGGTGGACATAGGTGAGCCGGTGAAGCCGCTCTCCACCACAGGTGCACTCCAGATAGGCGGTCTCCGTCTCGGTCTCGACCATTGTCGGCTCCTCGGCTTTCTCCGTACGCCACCGCGCTGCCGCAAAGCGTGCGCAGTCTGCGACAACCACTGAGATCGCGATGGCGCCCGGCACGGCTGTTCTCCACGTACCGAGTGACAGGGGCTGTCGACTGAGAGTGGCCGAACCATCCCACTCGGTTTGCACATTTGTGATTACAAAAATCACTTACGTGAGAAGAATTGCACAGCCTGCGCTTCCCTGTCCAGATCCGCGCACGCTGCACCCCGAGGGGGATACACCCCTGGTCGGGTGTGCAAGAATCTGGGCAGATGTGACGAAGCTGCAGGCGGAGGGATAGGCATGCCGGCGTCCCGCGAACACGACTTGCTGGTGAAGGCCGCACGGCTCTACTACCAGGACAATCTCTCCCAGCAGCAGGTCGCCAGCGCCCTGGGAGTCAGCCGCTCCAACGTCTCACGCATCCTGGCCGCCGCACGTGCCCAGGGGATAGTGGAGATAAGGATCCACGACCCGGCCGGGCGCGCGCTGGACCTGGAGGAGCGGCTGCAAGCCGCCTTCGGGCTGTCGGCGTGCCGGGTGGCTTCGGTCAGCGACGACGAGTCGGCGCTGACAAAGGTCGGGGAACTGGCGGCAAGCTGGATACTGAGCGCGGAGCAGCCCAGCGCCGGGATCTCGCTGTCCTGGGGGCGCACGCTGCAGGCCATGGTGCGCGCCGTCCCGCCCGAGCAGAAACTTCCGGTCGAAGTGCTCCCCCTGGTCGGTGGACTCTCCTCCGTGGCCTCCGAGATCACCGGCGAGGAGCTGGTGCGGGAGCTGGCCGACCGCCTCGGCACCGGCTACCAGCGACTGCACGCGCCCGCCCTGCTGGTGACCAAGGCTTCCCGGGACACCCTGATGAACGAGCCGTCCATCATCTCCGTGCTGGAGGCGAGCCGGAGATCATCCGTGGCCTGCGTCGGTATCGGAGCGGCGGGGGTGGGGTCGTCGGCGGCGGTCATCGATGCGCTCCAGCTGAGCGACCGCGAGCGCGCGGCCTTCGAAGCGGCGAAGCCGGTGGGCGATGTGTGCGCCCGGTTCTTCGACCAAGACGGCAACCCGGTGGGCGGAGCGGTGGAGGACCGGGTACTGGCCGTCTCGCTCGAAGACCTCCGTCGCATCCCGACCGTGCTGGGCCTGGCTGCGGGAGTCGAGAAGGCCTGCGGTGTACTCGGCGCGCTGCGCGGCCAGTACGTGAACGTCCTCGTCTGCGACACACCTCTCGCCGAAGCGCTGCTTGCCGAAGCCGCTCGCTGATCCGCCCGGCGATCTACCGGTTGTTGCTCCCGCCCGCGGACTTGGCTCCGGGCCGGGCAGCACGCTGCCGCCGCGTCCACCGGCAGGCAGGGCAGGAAATGTGGGCGGCGGCAGCGCGTTCAGGGGCCTCCGATCGTGGTGGCGACGAGGTCGGGAACGGGAGCCCGCTGTTGGGCGCCCAGCCGTGCGCGCCGCGTACGCGGAACCGCCGCGTACTGGCTCACGGGGCCGTACGCCCTGTGCGGGGCGCCCTGCGTGGTCAGTGCCATCCGAACCAACTCGGGTCGTCCAGACGCCGCTGCACCGCGTTGAGCAGGTGCGCGGCGTCCAGGCAGTCGCCCGCCCGGTGGTCGATGGTCAGGCCGACCCGGCAGCGGGTGCGTATCTCCACGCCCGCGGCGCCGGGGACGACCTGCGAAGCCACCGCTCCCATCGCAAGGGCGGTCGCCTGGGGCGGAGTGAGCAGTTCCTGGAAGGCGTCGACGCCCATGTCGCCGAGGTCGTACACCGTGGTCGTCGCGGCGGCCAGGTGCTGAAGGGGCACCTTCCCGGCGCGCGCCTGGTCGGCCAGGCGCCGAAGGCTCTTGTCCAGTTCGCCGATGGGCAGCTGGTCCGGATCGGCGAGCACGGGGGCGAGCGGGCCACGGCCGGTGTGTACCGTCACGGCCACCGGGACATGGGACCACACCTCGCTGCCCTCCCCCGTCCAGCGGGAGTTGAGCGGGCTGTCGCGCAGGGCGGCGGCGTACGCCCTGATCACCACGGGCGCCCAGCGGTATGTGCTCCGGTGTGTCACGAGGGCCTGGAGGTCGAGGTCGCGGTAGACGACGGCGTGTGGGACGGCGGCGCCGGCGTCGGCCCGGTGAGCCACCACGGTCCGGGGCCTGCGCCGCGCTGGCGCGGTGTCGGTGTCGGTCGGCCGGCTGTGCGGTGCCGGGGTCGGAATCGGAGTCGGAATGGCCTGTGCTGTCGGCCGGGTAGCCGCCTCCACGTCCGGGACCCTGATGGTCCCGCCTGGTCCGGTGCCGGTGAGCGTCGCGAGGTCGACGCCGAGTTCCGTCGCCCGGCGTCTGGCGAGCGGCACCGCCGCCACACGTGTCGGGTCGGGGGGCGCCGCCACGAGGGCGGAGGTGGCCTGCTCGGAGGCGGGCGCGGGGCGGTCCGGCTGGGGTCCGGGCGGCTCCGAGAGGAGGTCGCCCAGCAGGTCGTCCGCGGAGGTGGTGAGGTAGGCGATCGGCTCGCCGACGGCCACCGTCTGCTCCGGCTGGGCCACCACCCGGAGCAGGGTGCCGTCGACGGGGGACTCCACCTCCATGTCGACCTTGTCGGTCATGACTTCGCAGACCACGTCGCCGGAGCAGATCTCGTCACCTTCGGCCTTGTGCCAGACCAGGAGGACGCCGTCCTCCATCGTCATGGACATCTTGGGCATGACCAGCGGGATCTCGGCCATCACCACGACCTGACCAGGCGGGTGGCCTCGGCCACGATGTCGGGAACCTGCGGTACGGCAGCGCGCTCCAGCTGCGGAGCGTACGGCACCGGCACATCCAGCCCGCTGAGCCGTCGGACCGGGGCCCGGAGGCAGCCGAACGCCTCGGAGTCGGCGATCCGCGCGGCGATCTCCGCCATGTAACCGCAGTTCTGCGGAGCTTCCTGGACCAGCAGGGCTCGCCCGGTGGCGGCCACTGCCGAGATGATCGTTGCCTCGTCCAGCGGAACGAGAGTGCGGGGGTCGATGACCGTTGACGTGATGCCGTCTTCGGCGAGCTGCTGGGCCGCTTCCATGGCCCGGGACACCATGACGCCGGTGGCCACGATGGCCAGGTCCTGGCCCTGACGGCGAACTGCCGCCTGTCCGAGGGGAACGCGGCCCGCGCCGGCGGGGACCGGGCCGCTCTGCTTGTACAGCAGCTTGTGCTCGAGGACGATCACCGGGTTGGGGTCGTCGACGGCGGCGAGGAGAAGTCCCTTGGCGTCGGCGGCCGTTGCCGGCATGACCACCTTCAACCCGGGGATGTGCGCGAACCAGGTCTCCAGGCTCTGGGAATGCTGCGCCGCGGCGCCGGTGCCGGAGCCGCTGGGGGCGCGCAGCACCAGGGGAACGCTGGCCGCTCCGCCCAGCATGAAGTGAATCTTGGCGGCCTGGTTGGCGATCTGGTCCATGGCCTGAGCCGTGAAGTCCGAGAACTGGATCTCCACGATCGGCCGCATGCCGGCCAGGGCCGCACCGACCGCCGCGCCGACGATGCCCAGCTCACTGATCGGTGTGTCGCGTACCCGGTCCTCGCCGAAGCGGTGCACCAGGTCGCCGGTGACGCCGAATGCGCCGCCGTAGACGCCGATGTCCTCGCCGAGGAGGAAGACACGGGAGTCGGCCTGCATGGCTTCGGCGAGGGCTTCGCGGACCGCTTCGGCGTAGGTGATGCTGCGCTCGGCCGGATCGGCGGGCAATGGCTGGGTGGCCGCCGCCGGCCCGGCGGTTGGGAGTGTGGTCGTCATCGGTGGTTCTCCGAGGGTCGGCCGGGCCGGCGAGGCGGTCGGCTCAGTGAGGGGCTGCGGGTCGCGTCGGAGGTGCGGTCCGTCGTGGGTGCGAGCGTGTCGGCACTGCGGGCCGCGTCGGGGTCTGCGAGGCGCGGGTCGCGCCGGGTCGCGGGTCAGTCGGCGTACACGGCGGAGGTGAGTTCCGCGGCGGCGGCGTCGGGGGCGGCGTTCGCCGTGCGCACCGCCTCGCGTACGGCCTCCCGTGCGTCGGCCTGGCACTGCTCGGTCTCCGTCGCGGAGAGCGTGCCGGCCTCCAGCAGAGTGGCCGTGTACCGGGCGATCGGATCCTGCTCGCGCCAGCGTTCGATCTCCTCGCGGGTGCGGTAGAGGTTCTTGTCGCTCTTGGAGTGGCCCTTCCATCGGTAGGTGACGGCTTCCACGAACGTGGGGCCACCGCCGGCCCGGGCCCGTTCGACGGCGGCGTGAACCGTCTCCTGCACCGCGGGCACGTCGTTGCCGTCCACGGTGACGCCGGGGATGCCGTAGCCGGCGGCGCGCTCGGCCAGATGCTCCACGCGGAATGCGCGCTGTACGGACATCGACATGCCGTAGTTGTTGTTCTCGCAGATGAACACCACGGGCAGATCCCAGACGGCGGCGAGGTTGACCCCCTCGTGCCAGGCCCCCTCGTTGACCGCGCCGTCCCCGAAGAAGCTCAGGGCGACCCGCTGTTCGCCGCGCAGCTTGCCCGCGAGTGCGGCGCCCGCCGCGATGGGGACGCCGCCGGCGACGATGCCGTTCGCGCCGAGGTTGCCCGTCGCCACGTCGGCGATGTGCATGGATCCCCCGCGGCCACGGCAGTAGCCGGTTTCCTTGGCGAGGAGTTCGGCCATCATGCGGTCCAGCCGGGCTCCGCGGGCGATGCAGTGCCCGTGCCCGCGGTGGGTGGAGGTGATGTAGTCGCCCTCGCTCAGTGCGGCGCAGGCACCTACCGGTACGGCCTCCTGACCGATCGACAGATGCATGGTGCCGTGCATCATGCCGCGGGCGAACAGGTCGTCGACGGCTTCTTCGAACCGTCGGATGGTCCACATCGTGGTGAGTGCCGAGCGTGCGGCCTCGGCGTCCTTGATCAGATCCATGGCCGGTTCGTCCTCATGCGGCCAGGGACTCGGCCGGACCCACTGCCGGCAGGTCGAGCCGCTGTCCGGCGAGCAGCCGGTCCTGGAGCCGCCGCAGCGTCGCGATCATGGTGCTCTGGTCGATCCGCAGATCCTGAGCGGTCAGGACGGTCCCCGCCGGGACGTCGCGCAGTACCTCCGCACCACTGGCCAGTCCGAGGGGAACCAGGTCCTGTTCGGCGGCCGTCCTGGCGCTTTCCGCGAGGCCGTACACGGTGGATCCACCGATGCCGTCGACGCGTTCGCCCGCAAGCAGATCGCGCTTGGCGACCGCGACCACCTCGGCGTTCCACACCTTCGGGGCAAGGCTCGCGGTGCGCTCCAGGACCGCCTCGGCGACGGAGAGCGGGGCTTCGACGCTGGCCAGGTGGAAGGGCCGGTAGAAGGCGTAGTACGGCCCCTCCCCCATCGTCAGATACTTCATTTCGGCGGTGACGACGGGATCGGTGCAGTGGCCGATGACGAACACACCGGGCGCGACGGGCCCGGTGCAGTAGTCGACCACTCCGGCGGCTGGAAGTACGCCTCCGTCTTCCTCGGGGCGGAACGCCCAGGCCAGGTCCTCGACCGTTACGCGGGGACCTGTCATGCCCCGGCGGCTGAGCTGCAGGTCGGTCGCGTTGGCCAGCGCCACCATCTCGATCATCGTCTTGGAGCCGTCGACAAAGCTGGCCAGCATCTTGGGGTTCATGTGCTTGGCCTCGGCCTGATCGGCCAGCGCCTCCGGGGTCGCCGTCGGGTCGAGGGGGTTGTTCTTGCCCTTGCCCGCGCAGACCACGCTGAAGCCGATGTCCCGTACGTAGTCCACCAGACGCTTGCACTCCACCGGTTCGTCGCCGCGGCAGACGGTGTAGACCCGGCCCATCTGCTGCGCGACCGCGGAGAGCAGCAAGCCGATCGTCACGTCGCATTCCACGTTGAGCAGCGCGATGTCCTTGCCCGCCAGCAGTCCGGAGAAGGCGACGGCCGCGCCGACGTCCGGCACGCCGCTGGCATCGACGATGATGTCGACCGGCAGCGTGACGAGGTCGAGCGCGTCGGTGACCACCACCGGCCGGCCCCGCAGCACCGCAGCGGCCAGTTCGGCGGGCGTACCGCCGCTCACGGCCGGGCCGCGCTGGGACCGCTGAAACGCCTCGTGGCCGCGTTCGGGAGCGATGTCGGCTATCGCGGAGATCTCCATGCCCGGTATGCGCGTCACTTGGGCGACGAACCCGAGGCCCATCTGTCCGGCGCCGACCAGACCCACTCGGACCGGCCGGCCGAGCTCCAGCTCTCGTTGCCGCAACTGATCGATGTAGCTCATGCTCCGGTCCTTCCTGTGCCCTGCCGGCATCCACCGGCGGGTCTCACTGTTTTGCACATTCGTGCAAACCGTATGCACTTAAGTGATTTCTTTGGTAGCACGCATGCCGCTCCTGGGACAAGGGCTCGCCTCGCGCTCGTCCTGTACGGGAGCGCAGCGCGCGCCGCATCCCTCCCCGGGCAGGCCACGAGGGCGCACGGGACCACGGAAACCGGCTGAGTGGGTAAGGGAGTTGGGGCGGTGCGGCCACAGCTCGCACCTGGCACGCACGCCTCACATACGGCGTGCCATGCGTACGCTGCTCAGCGTGCCGTCTTCATCCCGCCCACGGCGCCGTGAACCGTCCCGCCGTTGGACCGCATCCGCCGGTAGCGGTCGCGAGCGTCCTCGACCGCACGAGCGGCGGCGGGCGAGGCAGCGCGGGAGGATGCCGTACGCAGCCGGCCGCACAGCTCGGGCCGTTCCCGGAAGCGGGCCAGGACCGAACCGCCTTGCATCACCAGGGCCCGTTCGACGACCTGGTCGCTCTGCCGTACGAGCAACAGCACCACGGCTCCGCGGAGCCGCCCGGTGGCACGCCCGGAGACGAGAGTGACGCCCACACGGTGTTCCTCGGCAGTGAGCCGGTTCACGGTGCGCATGTAATAGCGGTGCTGCCACAGGCTCGACGCCATCGACACCACGAAGGCGCCGAGCAGCAGCAGTGCCAAGGGAAGTTGCTCCATCAGTCCTCTTCTCAGCGGCTTCTCAGCGTTCTCAGCGGCTTCTCAGCGGCTTTCGGTCTCGGGCCCTCGCGCTTCAGTGGAGTCCGCAACGCGCGGGAGGCGGAGGGATTGGCGGCGCGCCTTCCTGGCCGCCGTCGCGTTCCGGATGCGCTCGGGGTGCCTGCCGCGCAGCCGGACGGTCCCGCAGCCCGAGCACATGAAGGCCATCACTTCGGTGGTGACTTCGGTGGTGCCCAGCCGGCAGGCGAAGCGCGGGGAGCCGAGCAGCGGCAGTGCCATGGAGCCCGCGACGAGAGTGCCGCCACAGTCGCAGCGTGCCTCCGACTCGGGGGCGCCGGCGTCGTTCACCGGGCTGCTCGTCATGGGCTGCTCTCCTTCCTGGTGCCCGCCTCTTTCACGCGCAGCTCTTTCACGCGCGCGCGAGCCGCAGTTCGGCTCCCGGGGACGGGACGTCGAGTTGGCCCTTCGCGTGCACCGCTCCGGGCAGCAGGCCGGCGGCGGGGTCGGGGTCGACGTAGATGACCAGGTGGCCGAGGGTGGCCAGGTTCTGGTGCGCGAGGTCCCCCACCGCGGTCAGCGTCAGCCGCGCTGCGCCGAGCTGCACTTGGTCGCCCGGCTGCATTTCGAGGACCGGCTTGTCCGCGGGGCGGTGAACCACGCTCAGCCCTTCCAGGTCCCTGGGCAACGGCTCGCCGAAAAGGATGAGGACGCCGCCCTGTATGAGGTCTGCCGCCTCGTCACCGACGCGCAGGATCGTGCTGCTGTAATAGGAATCGTTCATCAGTACATCCAGAAGCTGACGAGCCAGGCGATGACGACCGCCAGGGGTGCGGTGATCTGACGGCTGAGCAGTACGGCCGGCGTGCCGACCGCCACTGTCTCGGGTTTGGCCTCACCGAGGGCGAGGCCGACCGGGATGAAGTCGCAGCCCACCTGGCCGTTGATGGCGAACAGGGTGGGCAGCGCGTACTCCACGGGAACTGCTCCGGAGGCGATCTGCGTTCCCATCAGGACGCCGACGACCTGGGCGATCGCGGCTCCCGGCCCCAGAATCGGGGACAGGAACGGAAGCGCCGCCACAGCTCCGAGGACGATGAGCCCGATGGGGTTGCCGGCCAGTGGCTTGAGCCCCTCCCCCATCGCCTCGGCGATGCCTGTGTAGGTGACGAATCCGAGCAGCAGGCTCACATACGCCATGAACGGCAGGATCGTGCTGATCGTCAGCGTGATCGACTGGCGCCCGGAGGCCAGCATCGTGTTCACGGCGTAGCCGATGCCCGAGCTGAACTTGATGAAGGTGTTCGATATTCGGGAGAAACGGCCGCCACCGCTCTCTTCCACCGCTTGTGCCGTGGCTTGGCCGGAAGAGGCCGGTGCGTCGTCATCGGCACGGGCGGTCGCCGAGTCCGATGCGGCATCCGCCGGCGCGCTTTCCTCCTGGCCGTCACCGTCCTGCGCCACCACCTCGTCCAGTCCCACGTCGGAGACGAAGATGTCCTCGGTGATGAACTGCGCGAGCGGGCCGCCGGGGGCGCCGGGGTAGACGTCGACGGTCGGGATGCGCTTGCGCGGGTAGACGCCGATCCGCGCGGTGCCGCCGCAGTTGATCACTGCGCAGATGACTTCCTCATCGGGCACGTTGACGCGGAACCCGTCGATCGCCTCCGCCCCGGTCAGCTCCGCGATCCGCTGGGCTACCGGGTGAATGCCTCCTCCGGTCACGGAGAGCACCTTGTTGCGGGTTTCGGTACGGCGCAGCGTGAGCCCTCTCCCCCAGCCGCCGGTGCCCTTGCGGACGAACACCGAGGGATACGTGCGCGGGCTCTGGTCGGTCGTTGTCATCGCGTTCCTCCGGGCACCGTGAGCCCGGCGCTGGAGCCGCCGGTGGTGAATTCCTCGTCGAACTTGCGGAAGATCTCGGTCCGGCCGGTTCTCTTGATCAGGATGCGCGTGATCCACTCGGTGACCACACCTCTGATGAAGATCACCACGACGCCGGTGGCGAGGTAGGACAGCGCCAGCGGCACAGTCGACAGACCCAGTTTCTGCACCCCGTTGGCGATCCCCAGCCAGACGAACAGCTCACCGGCGTTGGCGTAGGGGAAGAACGAGGTCACGGGGTGGACGAAGGAGACCGCCGAGTCGTAGAAGGCCGGCTTGTACCGCTCGGGCAGAAACCGGGCGAACGAATAGCACATGGGGTTGGTGAGCATCAGCACGGCGAGGACCGGCATCAGGCTGTACCGAGTGATCCACCAGCGGGACGACCACTGGACGGCACGGGTGACGCGCTTCTCGCCGATGAACGTCACCAGGGCGTACATCGCGGTGAGCAGAACGATCAGTGTGGGAAGGATGCCGGTCACCAGACCGGTGAACTGCTTTCCGGCCTCGTTGAACAGGCCGATGAAATGGGAGCCGATCCAGACCGCGCCTTGGATGACGGGATTGTCGCTCTCATCCTTGGGTGTCGATGCGGCCAGGCCGGCGGCAGCGAAGGCAATCACCTCGGCCCTCCTCTCGTTCATGAGCGGGGATAGGGCGTCTTGATGCTTCTCTGAGCGGGATGGGGAAAGCCCGCCCGAACCGTGGCTCGGGCGACGGAGACTCGGGGCCGGTCCCTGGAGGGTTGGAGAGCCGACTCGGGATGTAACGGGAGGAACCAGACGATCCTGAGGTGTGGTTTGCACGCCTGCTCAAGGTTCCTCACCTCTGTTCAATTAGGTGTTTAGCACTGCGCGGTGAGACACGACAAGATGTCGACCGCGACTACCTTGTGTGACGCATGTGAACAGAGCCGCTCCCTCCGCTTTCCGCGAGGCGTGAACGACACCTGCGGCGCCGGGAGACCGCGACGCCGGTACGAGAAGGGCGACCATGGCACGGACCGAGTACTACGACGACCCGACGGCACCTGAGCCGAACAGCTTGGTGGTTGCCGCGTCCGCCGTGGTCGTCGATGACGAGGGCCGCATCCTCCTTCAGCGCCGTCGGGACAACGGCCTGTGGGCGCTGCCCGGTGGCGGTATGGAGCTGACCGACTCCCTTCCCGGAGCAGCTGTCCGGGAGGTGAAGGAGGAGACGGGCCTGGACGTGCAGATCACCGGCCTCGTCGGCACCTACACCGACCCACGCCATGTCATCGCGTATACGGATGGCGAGGTGCGCCGGCAGTTCAACGTCTGCTTCACCGCCCGCGTCATCGGCGGACGTCTCGCGATCTCGGAGGAGTCGACGGAGCTGCGGTTCGCTCGGCCGGGGGAGGTTGATCAACTGCCCATGCACCACACGCAGCGGCTCAGGATCGGTCACTACCTTGAGCACCGCGAGCAGCCTTATCTGGGCTGACGTTTTTGGCGCTCGCACATGCGGCGGGCTCCGTGACGCGGATGAGCAGGGACAGGAGCAGGGGGTAGACCGACGGGGGCTGATAATCGATTATCCACTGGATCATTCAACTCTCTCGGCTATGCTGCGGGCATGACGCATACGGCGCCCACCCCGCGCTCGAGCTCTCCCCCGACGTCGAGTTCGGCTGACAGCACCCCGGACAAGCCGGACAAGCAGCTGCGCTCCGAGCGGATCCACGCGTATCTGCGGGACGCGATCATGCGGGGGGACTACGGCCCCGGTGACCCCCTCAAGCCGCAGGACCTCGCCAAGGAACAGGGCGTGAGCCTGGCAGTCGTACGCGAAGCACTCGTACGTGTGGTCGGCGAGGGCCTCGCCGACCGGCTGCCCAATCGCGGCTTCGCCGTCCCGGCCTTCTCCGACCGCCGCTGGCAGGAGATCGCAGAGGCGCGCCGGACCGTCGAACCGGTGGTGCTGCGGGTGTCCGTCGAGCGCGGCGACCTCGACTGGGAGGCCCGCGTCCGGGCCGCCCACCACCGTCTGGCACGCACCCCGGCGTATGTCCCGGAGGAGGGCGAGTACTACAGCAGCGCCTGGTCCGAGGCCCACCGCCTCTTCCACCGCACTCTGCTGGAGGGCTGCGGCAATCCCGTACTGCTGGAGACCTTCGACCGGATGTGGACGGCGAGCGAGCTGGCCCGCCGCTGGTCGGCGCACCGCAACCCGGGGCGGGACGGCGCGCGTGAGCACCGTCGGCTCGAGGAAGCCGCGCTGGCCCGCGACGCCGCCGCCGCCGCCGAAGTACTCGTACAGCACCTCACCCTGACCGCGGCCGGACTGACCGGCAGCGCGCCGGACAGCCCCGCGCCGGAGGCCTGATGCGCTGCACCGGCCGGAGCGAAGGAGCGCACCCGTCGCGAACGGGCACACGCGTACACCCACATCGGAGCGACAGCATGACGTCATCCCCGGCGGCGCGGGCGGGCCGCCACTGCCACAACGCCGTCTCTCCCCTGCACGCGTGCGTGTACTTCGCGCCGGAGATGGAGGACGAACTCGCGCTCCTCGGCCTGGAGCGAGGGTCCATGGCCTACTTCGCCGGCCGCGCGGCCCCGCTCGGGGCGGTCGGTGCGGGTACGGTCACCGCGGCGTTCTACAACTTCAGCCATGAGCACGTGGAGCGGTACATCCCCGCCGCGTGGGCCGTCACCTCGCCGCAGGCAGTGCTCACGGCACGGCTGCGCGGCGCCGACCGGACACTGCGGCGCCTGCTCGGGAAAGAAGCCCTCCTCTCCGAGGAGATGGCCGAGACCGCTGAACTGGCGCTGCGTGCCACCGAGGCGTGCCGCCGGGAGGGGCGGCCGCTGTACGCCGCGAACGCCGGTCTCCCGGTGCCCGAGGAACCGCACCTGGCCGTGTGGCACGCCGCGACACTACTGCGGGAGCACCGCGGCGACGGCCATCTCGCCGCCCTGGCGAGCGCCGGTCTGTCCGGGATCGAAGCGCTGGTCCTGCACAACGCCACTGGCCAGGCACCGACATCGGCACTGTTCATGCGGACGCGCGGGTGGTCCGCGCAGCAGTGGACCGCCGCCCGGGACCGGTTGCGCACCCGGGGCCTGCTGGATGAGGCCGGGGACCTCACGGAGGCGGGCCGCGACCTGCGCGAAGAAGCCGAGTTGCTCACCGACCGCCTCGACGCCGCTCCGTACGACCACCTCGGCCCGGCCGCCACCGCCCGCCTCACCCAACTCGCCAGTGGCTTCACCACAACCCTCAGGGCAGCGGGCGCCTTCCCCACACACCACTTCGGCAAAGGCTGAAGCCAGGTAAAAAAGCCTGGGCCAGGCCATGGCCGGCGGCCACGAGCGCCCGCGTTGCCCTGGCTTCAGGCCATGACCTGTTGCTCTCTTTCAGGCTTTCAGGCCATGGCCTTGGGCGCCCATGGCAGTGCCTCGCGCCAACCGTGGCGGCCTTGCGCCCAGTCGCTCATCGTCTTGGCGAGGTGACCGGGGCCGATGATCTCGGGCTGCGGCGGGAAATACGCCTCGTAGTGCTGGTCCGCGCTGCCTTCGCGGTACTCGACCTGGAAGCTCCCGTCGTCGTTCCGGTACGCCTGGATGTAGTGCTGGCCGACGGGCTCCAGGTCGCACCGTTCGACGATCACGAACCGGTGGCGCAGGTTCAGGTCGGCCAGCAGGTCGTGTATGGCCTCCTCGGAGGGGTCGTCCACGACCCGTCCACCGGCCTCGGTCGCTCGCACGCGCGGGTACACCATGAGCGCGACTGTAACGGCACCTGCCCGCACGCCGTATCGGCGCCCTTCACCCGCGTCCCGCGCGCTGAACTCGCGGGCTACTCCTGGGTGTCAGAGGCGAAGCGGACGAAGCCGGCGATGCGAGGGGAGAACGTGGGCGGGCACAGTTCGCCGAGCGCTGAGCGCAGGCCGTCGGCCACGTCGGCGTCCGGCTCGCCGAACACCTCGAAACGCTCAACCCGGCAGTGCTCCATGACTTCCTGGATGTACGGGTCTGCCAGTTTCCAGTGCAGGCGCACCGCGTCGGAGTCCTGGTAGACCTGAAAGCTGTGCGCGAGCATCTGCTCTTCGTCCACGAAGGTCTCCACCATCAGCTGCGGGCCATGTTGCTGCACGAAGTCCACGGCCCGGGCAATGGCTTCACGAAAGCCCTCCAGGTGGCCGTCCGTGATGCGCATTGTGTTGCGGAAGAGAAGGATTCCGTCGTCGTGTGTCGTCATGGCGAGATTCTGAAACCTGAACTGCACTTCAAGTCAACAGTCCCCGGCCCCGGTCCGCATCGCGTACGCCCGCAACCGGGTCGCCGGCCAGATGGCGCTGGTCGGGTGGCGACCTGTCAGTCGCCGCTCCTGCGGGCGGACTGCGGATCCGGGAGTTCGTCGCCGGTCTCCAGCAGCGTCTTGAGGCCGGAGACGAGGGCGGGCCAGCCGTGCTGGATCATCTCGCGGACAATGCTGCCGGGTTGGAAGCCGTCGTGGACGACGGTCAGCTTGACCGTCTCACCGAGGGGCTCGATGTCGAAGGTGACTTTCGACCGGGGTTCGGCGGCGACCTTGGCGAGGGTCTCGTCGTCCACGCCGGCGGACTCCGCCCATTCCCGCGTGAAGGTGTGCCAGGTGTAGGACAGTCGTCGGTAGGGCTCGGATTCGAGGACGACCTGTTCGGGGTCGGCGGTCTGCGCGCCGTGCTCCTCCCAGGTCATGGCCGATCCGGTCTTCCAGTCGGTGGCGAATTGCACACCCCAGTAGCGGCGGGTGAAAGCGGGGTCGGTCAGCGCCTGCCAGAGCTTTTCCGGCGTGGTTTTGATGTAGGTCGTGTAGACGAACGCGGTGCTGTCCATGGCGGTGTTCTCCAGTGCGTGCTTGAGGTCGGCGAGTGCGTGTACCCGCTCGCGGTCGTAGCGGCTGATCCAGCGTTCGGCGATGGCGTTGATCGGCTCGGCGTTGAGGTAGTGCAGCTTCTCCCTGCCCCGCCGGACGGTGGTGACCAGGCTGGCCGCCTCCAGCTGGGCCAGATGCTTGCTGACCGACTGCCGGGCCAGGTCCAGCTCGGAACACAGCTCGCGCAGGCTCTGGCCGTTGCGGGCGTTCAGGCTGTCCAGCAGCCGACGACGGCCGGCATCGGCCAGCGCCTTGAAGACCTCGTCCATCTCCGCCCCTCCAATACGCAGCCGATTGGCTGCCTAAAACGATAGGCAGCCAATTAGCTGCATGTCAATGCAGGCCGAGCCGCCTTCCCCAGCTCACAGCTTGCGCAGGGCCGACTCCGCCGCACCGACACTCCCGTCCCAGCGCCCATCGCAGGTCGGACCAGTGCCCTCTCCGCTCTCATGCGGGCCGACCGGTGAATGGTGACCGGTACTCTCCCCGCATGGGGCTGGACATCACGGTGCTGGTCGCGGACTGGTCGTGGCTGGGTGAGGTTCCGCCACGGGAGAGGCTGTCGCGGTTGCGTGCTGCCTGGTACGCCGACGAGACAGGGCTGTGGGACCACGAGGCGCCAGTGGTCGAGGGCGGCTGGGAGTGGCCGCAGGGGGCCGGCAGTACCTGCTTCGCCGTCTACGAGTTCCGGGGCACCCTCGGTTCGTACAAACCGCACTTCTGGGCCGGAGAGCGGTGGGAGTCCGTACGCGACCACGCCGATCCGCTGGTGCAGGCCGGACTGGACGCCCTGCTGCGCGGGTTGTTCTGGGGAGGGCTGGACGGTGAGGCGGAACACGTGGACCCGGGCTTCTTCTGCGACGACCCAGCCATCTTCTACGGCGTACTGCTCGCCCGGTCGCCGGACAGTGTGCGGAAATTGGCTACGGCGTGGGAGCGGGTGCGGCCCCGGCTCGGTGGACTGCGCGGGGCTTTCCACCAATACGCCGCCACTCCGCAGGGATGGGTCGCCGACTTCGACGAGTTCGCCGCTCTGCTGGAGGATTGGGGCCGCGTCCTTTCCGAAGCCGCCCAACGGGGCTGGGGCGTCGTGGGGCTCAGCGAGTAGGGCGAGAGCCTCCCCGAGGAATGCGAACTCGGGTGATTTCACCTGCCACGTTCCCGGCGGCGCCCCTGGCTCGGTGAATTCGTGTTCGGCTGTTTCTCGTGAATGACCCGTCCAAGCGCTCGCGCTCCCGGCTCACTCCTCAGCGGCCTGAGAGTGACAGAGCCGTCCGCCGGCATCGAACGCAGCAGGTCAACGCGCCAGGCCCGGGGACCCTTTGTTGACGTACCGACCGGTCGGCATGCCGTGACCCTCCTCCTGCCCCGCGCTCCCCGACGGTTCACCGCTGCACCAGCCGCACCACGACCGCCGCCCCGGCCTACGGCCTCCATTGAACTTCCGCGGCAATCAAGGGCAGTTCGACGGGCCGACTTCCCGCATATGCGGCCCGGCGCCTCAAGACTACGCGCCCCCCGGCAGAAGATGGTCTTAATTTCAAGTTTCTTTGCTGACTGTTGAATCGCTTCCGAACCATCCATCGCTTGTACTGGAGCGGACCCAGGAGGCGCACACACTGCCGGCGCCATGCCTGGATCGACATTCAGAAAAACCGCCCTGATCCCCCAAATCGTGACATCTGTCCAATAGAAGGAGGTTCCCTGGATGGCCGTGGATAGTCAGGCTCCGAATACTTCGGTGCAAGCGGGAGATGACAGCCGTCTCAAACGTGATTTCGGCACGGTCGGCCTTCTCTTCACGGCAGTCGGCTCGATCATCGGTTCCGGGTGGCTCTTCGGCGCCCTGGATGCCGCTCAGATGGCGGGGCCGGCGGCCATATTGTCCTGGGCCATAGGCGCCGTCATGTTCATATTCATCGGCATGACCTATTCCGAACTGGGCACCATGTTCCCGCACTCCGGCGGCGTGGCCCGGTATCCGCACTACTCGTTCGGGTCGTTCACCAGCTTCTCGATGGGCTGGGTCACCTGGATCGCCGCGGCCGCTGTGGCACCGGTGGAGGTGCTTGCCGTCGTGCAGTACTCCACGAACTGGCTGTCGTGGCTGCAGCGACTGGACGAGAACAAGGAGGCCGTCCTCACCCCCGCGGGCACGGGTGTCTCGGTGTTGCTGATGGCGGTATTCGTGACCGTCAATTTCTTCGGCGTCCGCTGGTTCGCGCGGATAAACAATGTACTGGTGTGGTGGAAGCTCGCGATCATCGTGCTGGTGATCGTCGTCTTCTTCTCGCTGGGCTTCAACACCGACCACTTCAACATGGGCGGCGGCATCGGCGGCTTCGCACCCTACGGCGCCCAAGGCGTGTTCTCCGCGGTGGCCAGCGCCGGCATCGCGTTCTCCTTCTTCGGGTTCCGCCAGGGTGTGGAGCTCGCGGGCGAGACCGACAATCCGAAGCGGAACGTCCCGCTGACGATGATCGGCTCCGTCATACTGTGCGGAATCATCTACGTCCTGCTGCAGATCGCATTCGTCGGTGCCGTGCCCACCAGCGCGATCAAGGCCGAGGGCTGGCAGGCGGTCGGCGCCCACTTCAGCTCGCACGGCGACGTCCTGGCCACCTTCGGTCCGCTCGCCGCCATCGCGGGGATCCTCGGCGCGGTGTGGCTGGCCGGTCTGCTGTACGCCGACGCCATCATCTCCCCCGGAGACACCGGTCTGATCTACGCCGGCGTCACTGCCCGCATCTCCTACGCCATGGGCCGCAACGGCAACGCACCCGCCGGGCTGTCGAAGGTCAACAAAACGGGCGTGCCGTGGGTCAGCCTCATACTGGCGTTCGCCGTGGGCTGCTTCTTTTTCCTGCCGTTCCCGGGCTGGAGCCAGTTGGTGGAGTTCGTCACCAACAGCACCGTGCTCTCGTTCGGCTGCGGCCCTCTGGTGCTCCTGGCGATGCGCAAGCAACTGCCCGAGCAGGCACGGCCGTTCACCCTCGGGAAGCTCGGCCCTGCGGTGGCGTTCATCGCCATGTGGTCAACCAACCTGATCGTCTACTGGACGGGCTGGGACACCAACTGGAAGCTTTTCCTCGCCATCGTGCTCGGCTACGTGCTGATGGCCGTGCACCACGCCACGTCCCAGCGGGAGACGCCCGCGCTGGACTTCAAGCACGGCTGGTGGGTGCTGGTCTGGTTCGCCGGGCTCGCGCTCGTCAGCTATCTCGGTGACTACCCGAAGAAGGAGGAGGACGCCGGCAATCTCGGCGTACTGGGTCTCGGGCTCGGGGCTGTGGCCACGTTCCTCCTCAGCGCCCTGGTGATCTGGCTGGCACTGCGCTCGACGCTGCCGACGGCACGGGTCCGTGAGATCCTCGCGGAGCAGAGCTCACAGGACGGCTGAGGGCCAGGACTCGACGGCCTCGCGGCCGGGCGGGCGGCCGGGCCGGTGACGATCGATGCCTCCCTGCAGTGTCACCGGCCCGCTCCGCCGGCCAGCTGATCGAATCGAACGCGATGCCACAGCGACTGATCGTTCAGGCTCCTACGACCCCGTCGACGCCCTCGCGCAGAAAATCCGCGTGCCCGTTGTGGCGGGCGTACTCCAGGAGTACGTGTATCAGCACCATGCGGAGCGAGACCGCCTCGCCCCACCGAGGCTGGTACCCGGCCAGGTCGAGGGACGCGGCCTCCCGCTCGATGCGGCGTGAGAACTCGACCTCGGCCTCCCACGCCGCGAAAGCCTCGGCTCCGGTCGATGTGCGGGCATCGTAGGCGGCCTGGAAATCGACCTGTTCGGACCAGAGCATCGGGGCGGCGTTGTCGTCGAACACCCGGCGGAACCAGGCACGTTCCACCTCGGCCAGGTGCCGCACCAGACCCAGCAGCGAAGGACTCGAGGGCGGCATCGACCGCTGCCGCAGCTCCTCGTCGGTGAGCCCCTCACACTTCATGGCGAGCGTCGCTCTGTGGTAGTCGAGAAACGCCCGCAGCGTCTCGCGTTCGCCGCCGAACTTGGGCGGTCCTTCACGGCTGTCGGTCGGCATGGTGTCGCCCTTCGCAGAATGGAGGCCTCAGCAGACCGCGTTCATGTCCGCTGTCGCGCGTCGCGCACCCCCGCAATCGTCACACCCGGCCGCCGGGACCGGGCGAGGAAGCCGGGAAGGGTGCGGGCCCGGCCAGGGCGAACAGTCTCCCGTATCCGGCGACATCGTCGGTGGACGTACCGGCTGCACGCAGCATCGCCCACAGCAGCACCTGGTTCGGCGTCAGCACCGGCCGCCCCAGACGTGCCTCCAGCCGCTCGACGACGCCGACCGCGCGGAAGCCGTTGCCGCCCAGCACCACCGCGTCGGCGCTGTCCGGAACATGTGCGCTCACCCAGTCGTACAGCTCGTCAGGCCGGACCAGTGTTTGTCCGCTGGGCAGCGGACAGGGAACCGAGAACGGCACCGCGAAGCCCGCGGTCTCGTAGTAGCGCCGCCCCAGCGCGTTCAACTCCGCGTCGAACCACGGTGGATCGACCAAAGACAGCCGCGAGGCCCCCACGGTGCGCAGCGCGTCCACCATCGCCGTGCAGGTGGCGACCACGGGAATGCCTCCGGCCCGGGTGTACAGGCGCTCCAGCATCGCCTCCTCGCCCGAGGCACCGATGACGTATGCCGAACTGGTGAAGGCGAAACCGATCGCGGCCAGCGGTGCGGCGGCCAGCCGCTCGGTGGCCTCGTCCACGTACGGCGGCTCGGCGAAGGCCCGAATCGGCGCGAGGGGGATCGTCTTGTCCATCTCGCCGCCCGGTCGCATCGCGCCGAACGGCACCCGGGCGGCGTGGATGCCGACATCGGCGGGAGCCATCGCGCGGAGTTCGGATTCCGGTCCCACATCCGCGTGCGGGGTGAGCACTCCGAGTCTGACCCGCACGTTCCAGCCGTCGTTCTGCCACATCCTGTACCGCTCCTTTGCGGGCCCGCCAACAGTGGATTCCCTGCATGAGGGGAGTGTGAGAGTGAGTGTGAGCATGACGGCGTGCGGACGCGGAAGGACACGCCGCCGACACCATCGACGTGCCTCGGCTGCTCGCGCGTCCCGTCGGGGCGCGGCCGAGGGTCAGCGGGGCTCCGCGAGCAACGCGTTCAGTTCCGGGAAGGCGATGCCGCCTGTGAGGGAGCCGTAGGCGCCGGTGGTGGTGAGCTCCTGTGCCGCGCGACGGGCGGCAGCGTACGCAGCCTGCGCAACGCCCGAGCCGAGGCTGACCCGGGCCACGCCCAGAGCGCCCAGCTCGGCGACTGTCGGAGCACCAGGGCGGGCCATGACGTTCAGCGGAACGGCGATGTCTCCTGCCAGCGCCTTGATGGTGGCGCTGTCGGTGACACCTGGCACGAAGACACCGTCAGCGCCCGCGTCCACGTACGTACGCGCCCTGTCCAGGGTGTCCTGAAGCCGAACGTCCGGATCAGGATCGCCGAGTGCGCGCAGATACGTGTCGATCCGCGCGTTGAGGAAGAAGTCCACGCCCGCGCGGTCAGCAGTCTGCCGAGCAGCCGCCAGCCGCCTCGCGAGCTCTTCCGATGGCCGGGTGCCGTCCTCGATGTTGACGCCGACGGCCCCTGCCGCGAGCACCCCGTTGACGGTCTCGGCCACGTCGGCCGCGCCCTGTCCGTACCCGCCCTCGATGTCGGCGGTGACCGGAACCGCGACGGCAGCGGCGATGCGGGAAATCAGGTCGAGTGCACGTTCACGCGCGAGGGCATCCCCGTCCGGAGATCCCAGCGACCAGGCGACGCCGGCGCTGGTGGTGGCGATCGCGGGGGCACCCGCGGCCTCGATGACGCGGGCGCTCGCGACGTCCCAGGCGTTGGCGAGCGCGAGAGGTTCGCCGGGTGTGTGCAGGGAGCGGAAGAGATGGGCCTTGTCGGACTGTGTGGCGGTCATATGCGCAGTCAAGCACCGTCCGAGGGGCGCCCTCTGGCGAGAATGCGACCTCAACGCCGGTGGGCGGACGGGGACGCGGGTCCGTCCGGCCCAGCGCGCAGTTCACCGCACCGCTGCTCCGGCCGCCCCACCCCTCCCCCGCCTTCCCGCTCCTGCGTGCAGGGCTGACCGAGTGCCAGACGCGAATTGCGGGGGCTCGTAGGGAGGAACCTCTCGGCGTGGTGGCGCAGGATCGGCCGCTGCCGCGCATAAGGCTTTCTCACGGGCCCGTGAAGGGGCCCGGGTCCGTGAAGGGCCCCGCATCGTTGAATGCTTCGGAGGTCGGGATGATGTTCGGAAAGGGCCTGTTCTGTGCCGCTGTCGTCGTGGCGGCGTCCGCCGGCTCGGCCCTTGCGGCCCAGTCGGCGCCCTCGCAAAGGGTCCCGTGCACCCCACGGACGGGGTTCGCCGACTGTCAGCAAACGGTGACCAAAGGCGCCGTGAACTTCCGGGCCGCCTTCGGGGGCGGCGGCGGGGCTCTATGACGTACACAAGCGGGGAAGGGCCCGGACGTTGAGCCGGGACCTCGAGCACGGCTGACTGTCAGAGGGCGTCGGGCGATGTCTCGGCGGGCAGCGGCTGTTCGGCCCAGATGATCTTGCCGGTGGGAGTCTGACGGCTGCCCCATCGCTCGGAGACCTGGGCGACGAGCAGCAGGCCGCGCCCGCCCTCGTCGAAGACCCGGGCCCGGCGCAGATGTGGCGCGGTGCTGCTGCCGTCGGACACCTCGCAGATGAGGCTTGTGTCGTGGATCAGCCGCAGCGTGATGGGCTCCGCACCGTACCGGAGGGCGTTGGTGACCAACTCGCTGACGATCAGCTCGGTGGCGAACACCGCCTCCGCCAGCCCCCATTCGGCCATCTGCTCGCTCGCCACCTTGCGGGCCTGAGCCACGGCCGAAGGGTGCTGGGGCAGCGGCCAGGCACGCACCTTGCCCGGGTCGAACGCGGAGGTCCGAGCCAGCATCAGCACGATGTCGTCGGGGGGACGGCCCGTCAGCACGGTGCTCAGCACCTGGTCACAGGTCTCCTCCAGGGTGTCGGCCGGGTTGCTCAACGCCTGGCGCAGCAGGGTGAGCCCGGCCTCGATGTCGTGGTCGGCGGCCGTGACCAGACCGTCGGTGTAGAGGGCGAGCACGCTGTTCTCCTCCAGCTCCACCTCGACGGTCTCGAACGGCAGCCCGCCGAGGCCGAGCGGCGGCCCGCTCGGCAGATCCACGAACCGTACGCTGCCGTCGGGTGCGACCAGTGCGGGCGGCGGATGCCCGGCGCGGGCCATGGTGCAGCGGCGGGAGACCGGGTCGTACACGGCGTACACGCAGGTGGCGCCCACCTCCCCGGATGCCTCCTCCGCCCGGCTGCGCACCTCGGGGCCCTCCTCCCGGTCGAGCCTGATGACGAGGTCGTCCAGCTGGGTGAGCAGCTCGTCGGGGGCCAGGTCGACATCAGCGAGAGTCCGTACGGCGGTCCGCAGGCGGCCCATCGTGGCCGTGGCGTGAATGCCGTGGCCCACCACATCGCCCACGACCAGGGCGACCCGGGCACCGGACAGCGGGATCACATCGAACCAGTCCCCGCCGATGTCCGCCCCGGAACTGGTCGGCAGATAGCGGTACGCGACCTCCGTCGCAGGCAGACTCGGCGACCGCTCGGGCAGGAGGCTGCGCTGGAGCGCGAGCGCCGTGCGGCGTTCACGGGTGTAACGGCGGGCGTTGTCCACGCTCACCGCGGCTCTGGCGACGATCTCCTCCGCGAGCAGCAGATCGTCCTCGCTGAAGGACTCCATCGTCCGGTGCCGGACGAAGTGCACCAGACCCAGGGTCACTCCCCGGGCTCGCAGCGGCACCATCATCACCGAGTGGACCATGAACCTGGCCACGTTCGCGGCGCGGGCCGGTGAAGATCTGATCCACTCCCGCAGCCCCGGATCTTCCGGCTTGCGCCGGGTGCCCCGGCCGGCGGCCAGGGCCCGGATCTGCGGTGCCCCCACCGGGTAGAACGTCGTGTCGCCGGAAGCGACCGCCGATTCCGGGCAGCCCTCCAGCACGGACCGTTGCGCCGTGCGGCGCACGGTGACCGGCTCATCCAGCGGCACCGGCTCCGGCTCGTCACCCAGTGCGACGGACTCCAGCAGGTCCACGGTGACAAAGTCCGCGAACCCGGTCACGGCCACCTCGGCCAGCTCCTCGGCCGTCCGGGTCACGTCAAGGGTGCTGCCGATACGCGTACTGGCGTCGTTGAGCACCGCCAGGCGGCGGCGGGCCCAGTACTGCTCGGTGGTGTCGATCGCCAAAGCCGACACCCCCTGCACCGCGCCGCTCCCGTCCCGCAACGGGGAGAGGAACAGCGACCTGGCACGTGCGCGGGTCTCACCGGGGGCCTGCGCGGCGTACTCGCGGAAGAGCGTTTCCCCGGTGTGCAGGACCTGCCGGTGGAGGCGTTCGATCTCGTCGAATGGCGGGTGGGGCTCGATCTCCCACAGGGTGAGCCCTCTCATCTCCTCCTGGGTCTTGCCCAGTGCCCGGATCATCAACTCGTTGGCCGCCACGAACCGCGCTTCCCGGTCGTAGATCGCGACGGGCTGCGGGAGCTGCGCGAGCGCCCAGTCCCACAGCTCCGCCTCTCCCGGGGCGGTCGGCGCGGCAAGGGGCGTGGCCGTCACACCGGTGACGATCCAGAGAGCCTTGCCGTCCGCGTTGACCAGCGGCGTTCCTTGGAGCTGCGCGACGACCCGATGTTCGCCCCGGTGCCATAGCGACACCTCGCCCACGCACTGCCTTCCAGCGGCCATACTGCGCTGTACGGAGACAGGAAGTTCCGCGGCGAGCAGCTCGGCGGCCGGCCGGCCCACGATCTCGGCGGGTTCGTATCCGAGCAGCTGCCGGGCTCCGGCGCTCCACGCCGTGATCGTCCCAGCGGCGTCGATGACGACCGCCAGGTCCCCCGGTACGCGTCTCTCCACTCCGCCTCCAGATATGACGCGCTGCTCATGGTCTGCTACCGCGCTCCCGCTTCACCCCGGCCGGTCCGGGCGGGGCGGCTGCGGCCACTCATGTCCGAGTACCCCCTCCAGCGTCCCGCCGCACTGTCCACCGTGCCCACCGAGGCTCCCGTAGGACGGGATCCCGAAAGCTCCGCCCCGCGCGTCAGCTCCCTCTCTTGCACATCGCGCTTCGTAACCGTGCGTGATGCCTGCCCCCTGGCGGGGCCCGAAAGGGTGACGGCGAGCGGGGTCCCGTGGGGAGGCCGGGGTTCAGGGGGTCCGGGTGTGGTGGTCCAGCAGGCGGGTGAGCAGCTGCACGAGCTGGTCGCGTTCGGCGGGATTCAGCGGGGCGAGCAGTTCGTCGTGCAGGTCGTCGAGGACCCTGTCCAGGCGGCGGAGTTGCCGGCGGCCCGGCGCGGAGATGGTGACGATGTTGCGGCGCTGGTCGGCGGGGTCCGGCGTCCGCTCGACGAGGTCGCGCTCGGCGAGTTCGTTGAGGACGCCGACCATGTCGCTGCGGTAGATGCCAGTGCGGCGGCTCAGCGCCGCCTGGCTGCCCGGCCCGTATTCGTGCAGTGAGGCGAGCACGGCGTAGTGCCACTTGCGGGCGTCGACCCGGGCCAGTCCCTCGTTGATCAACCGGTCCGACCGCGCGGTCAGCTGCGACAGCAGACGACTCGCCCGTCGGCGCAGCCTGCCAGGCGTCCTCGGCTCGCCGTCGTCCGGCTGGTCCCCGGCTTCGGCTGTGGTCATGGCGCCACCTCTGTCATTGCGTTAGTCAGACTAACGATGTACGTTCGCTCGCGCCGAGAACGTTAGTGCAATGAACGTTGACCGAGTGAAGCCCCAGGAAGGACGAACTTGCCCACCAGGACACTGCGGATTCCCACCACGGACGGCCAGGCCGACGCCTTCGCCGCCTTCCCCGACGGCGGCGGGCGGCACCCGGGGGTGCTGCTGTACTCGGACGCCTTCGGCGTACGGCCCGAGCTGGAGAACAGGGCCCGCGAACTGGCCGGGCACGGGTACTACGTGCTCGTCCCCAACCTCTACTACCGGCACGGCCCGGCACCGGTGACCGAACTCCCCGCGCACATCGGAGAAGAGATCCGGCCCTCCGTCATCGACCGGCTGATGCCCTTCATCGAGGCGCTCACCACCGAACGGATCCTGCGCGACGCCGACGCCTACCTCGGGTTCCTCACCACACAGCCCGAGGTCACCGCCGGGCCGGTTGCCGCGCTCGGCTACTGCATGGGCCCCGCCTTGGCCCTGCGCACCGCAGCCGCCCACCCCGACCAGGTGGCGGCTGTCGCCGGATTCCACCCCGGCTTCCTGGTCACCGAGGCTCCCGACAGCCCGCACCGCCTCATCCCCGCGATCAAGGCCGAAATCCACCTCGGTCTCTCCGAGAACGACATGTCCGCCGAAGCCGTGACCGAACTCAACCGGGCCCTGGATGCCGCGGGTGCCGACTACACCTGCGAGGTCCACCCCGGCACCGTCCATGGCTTCACCATGTCCGACACGGACGCCTTCAACCCGTCCGCGACGCAGCACCACTGGGACCGCCTGCTGCCCCTCCTGCGCCGCACGCTGGGCAACAGCTGATGCTCCGGGCTCCCGGAAACCAAAACCGAAACAACCGGAGCAACGGCGCTCAGTTGAGGGGTACGAAGTTGCGTTTGCCGGTGACGGGGTCGGGGGCGCCGAGGTATTGCTGGTCGACAACGCGGTCGCTCTTCCCCCCAGCCGTGGCCTCGAAGCCGAAGGGGATGCCCTCGACCGTGAACCTTGCGCCCAGCTTCAGCTCGGATGCCTTGCCCTTGTAGGAGACGGCGCTGACCTGCCCACGGTTGTGTGCCAGCCTGGCGAACAGATCCGCGTCGGGAGCGGGAGCCCTGGAGGGCACGACAGGGCTGGCCAGAGCGGCAGGGGGCGGCGCGTTGAGCCACTTTCGCGCCGCCGCCTGTTCCTCGGGGTTCGCACCGATCGGCACATTCACCGTGACCACGTGGGTGTTGGTGCGCCCTTCTTTGTACGTGCCGGAGGCGCCTGCCTTCTCGCCGCCGAGTTCGCCGCCGAACGCTCCGCCGAGCTTTCCTTCCACGGTCTGGATGAGCCGGACCGTGGTGATGTTGGTGTTGGGGTCGGGGTTGTTCTTGTCCCGGACCACCTGGATCGTGCCGTTGACGACCGCGCCGAACTCGGCCTTCACGATTTTCCCTCTGACGAGCGAGGGTTCCACGGTGAAGTCCCTGCTCTGCGTCACCGAGGGCCGCTGGGGGTCCATCGTGCTGGTAATGGTGGAGAGGTTGCCTCCGAACTTGATCCCGGGGGTCAGATTTCCGGCACCGATCGATGCATTGACCTCGACACCCGCAGTGGTGACCTTGATCTTCGGCTGACCGATCCGTTCCAGCACCGTGGGGAGCCGCAGCTTGGCCCAGACGGCGCCGGCCAGGTTTCTGTTCTGCTCCGTGTGCAGCATGAACGCCTCGTCGAGGTCCTTTTGGAGCTGGTCGGCTTCCGACTTGCTCTTGAACACCCAGGTGTCGCCGACCTCCCACTTCACCGTGCCACCGATTGAGACCCCCTTCTTGTCCGTCTTGAGTCCCGCCTGATCGTTGGCGATCAAGGTGACGCGGTAGGTGCCGTCACTCATCTGCTCCTTGCGGAGGGCGAAGCCCTCGCCGATCTCGAAGATGCCGAGTGAGAGCTTGGTGCCGCCCGAACTCTCCTGGCTGGACGTCTTGTAGGGCACCACCTTGAAGTAGGCCAGCTGCGTGGCCCGCTGCAGCACGTCCGCGGGCAGCCCTTTGAGCGTCTCCAGCGACTCCGGTTTCAGATACAGATACTGCTCGCGCTGCGCGGGCGTCAGTCCGGCCCACCACTTGGCGATCGCCTGCTCACCGGCGTTCGGCTTCGGTACGGCGTTGAGGTCTACCGGTTCGACGGCCAGCAGGGCAGCCGCGTCCAGCGTGACGGAGGCAGGAGCTGCCTTCCGGACCTGCTCCAGCCGGTCGCAGCGGGCCCGGATGTCGGCCGCGGTCTGTCTGAGAAACGGGTCGACCGAGCCCGGCAGCGGCCCGCCCGCAAGTGCCTCGCCCTGCGTCCTGGGTCCCGGGAGGTAGCCCGTCGGAATGCCGTACACACTCGAGATCGGAATCCCGCCCGTGGCCACCGGCACCCCCGGGTTGTCCACCAGCGGCTGCAGCTCAGGGCTCGTACTCGCCTTCTGTGGCGCCATATCGGCCGCTGCGGACTCCAGAATCTGCGACAGCTGACGGTGCATCGGCACCATCGAGCCCGCCACCGAGTCCAGATGGCCTGCCAATTCCCGGACCCGCGCCGGGTCGAAGCCCTGGAAACCGCCCATCAGTCACCTCCCGTCGGAGCTGCGGCGACGCCCCCGCGCCCGCGCCTCCCCCGCCTCGTCGTCCCCATCTTTCCGGGAAACCCTGCCCGGCGCCTTAGCACAGAGCGCCAGGATGACGTTGCGCTGTCAGTTGTCGCCGGCTACGCGTCGGCCCCCGTGACCAGGACCTTCGCATGTGCCGGGTCCAGCGCGGAGGCGAAGGCCTGGCCCGCGTCCGCCAAGTCGTAGGTGGCGGTGACGATTTCGCCGGCGTCGACGGCGCCCGAGGAGATGAGCCTGATGGCGGTGCGGTAGTCCTCGGCGGTGTACATCAGGGTGCCTTCGATGCGGATCTCCCGGTCCTGGACCAGGTCCAGCCGGATCGGGGTCGTCCCGGCGGCTCCTACGCCCACGACGACGATGTGGCCCCCCTTGGCCACGAGGTCCACGGCCTGTGCCATGGACTGCTCACGGGCCACGCAGTCGAAGACGACGTCGGCGGGTCCGCCGAGTGCCGAGTGGACCTTCCCGGCCAAGTCGTGGGCGTCGGCGGGCAGGGCCGCTGTGGCGCCGAGGCGCAGTGCCCGGTCCCGTTTGGCCTCCAGCAGGTCGGTGACGGCAATCCGGGCGGCGCCGGCGTGCCGGGCGGCGACGAGGGTGAGCAGGCCGATGGGCCCGGCGCCGAGGACGGCGACCGTGCGGCCGGTCAGGTCCCCGGCCTTCGCCACGGCGTGTACCGGGGTGGCCAGCGGCTCGACCAGTGCCGCCTCGATGTCGCTCATGCTGTCGGGGACGCGGTGGACGCGGTCGGCGGCGATGGTGAACAGGTCCGCCATGGCGCCGGGCGTCTGGCAGCCGAAGACCTTCAGCTCCTGGCAGATGTTGTAGCGGCCGGAGCGGCACTGCGTACACGTACCGCAGTACAGGTTGGGTTCGACGATCACCCGGTCGCCGGGGGCGAACTCCTCGACCCCCTCCCCCGCCCCGGCCACGACGCCGACCGCTTCATGGCCGGGCCGGTAGGGCAGCTCGATGAACGGGTGGTGCCCGGCCGCTGCATGGGTGTCGGAGCCGCACACCCCGACGACCGCCGTACGGACCAGGAGCTCGCCGCTTCCGGGGACGGGGGCCGGCACCTGCTCGATGGTGATGTCGTCGAGGGAGCGGACGAGTACGCGGCGGATCTGCTGGGACATGGGAGCCTTCCGTTCGGCTGTGGGGACGTTGGTGTGGTGGCGAGGCCGGGCTGGGTCCGGGTCCCGGGTCCGGCGGCCGATGCCCGCCGGAAACGGACGATCGCCTCCGGAAATCCCATCAGGGAGACGATCGCTGGTGAAGACGCGGGGCGATGACGCCGGTCGCGTCGATGACCGGGGCCCAGCGGTAAGGCGGCTCCGCCGAACGATCATGGTTGGTAGCCTCGCCGGATGACTGCGACCTTCGACGAAACTGTCCGCGCCCGGCTCCGAGCCCCCAACGTCTGGTACGTCGGTACCGTGTTCGCCGATGGAGCGCCGCAGGTCAGCCCGATGTGGGTGGACTTGGAGGGAGAGGGTGAGCTCACCTTCAACACCTCGGTGGGCCGGGTGAAGGAGGAGAACCTGCGCCGCGACCCCCGCGTCTATCTCTCGCACGCGGACGCCACCGACCCCTTCGACCGGGTGCAGATCAGCGGCGAGGTCTCCCGTTTCGTGGAGGGCGAGGAAGCACACGACCGGATGGACCGGCTGGCCCGGAAGTACCTGGGCAGCGAGCGGTTCGAGTGGCTGATGCCCGGCGAACAGCGCGTCGCGGTGATCGTTCGTCCGGTCAAGGTGCGGCACATCGTCGGGGTGGAGCGGTTCCGGCCGGGCGGCCCCGTCCCCGCTCCCTGACCACCGCCCGCTGCCGGTCGTCAGCCCCGCACTCCCTGCCCGGAGAGCGACACGGGTCCGAAGGGCTGAACGGTCCGAGGGGACAGCCACGATCTGCCGCGTGCCGGTGCCCGCATGCTAGGAAGGACGCATGCCCGCGCACGAGCGATACGACGCCGTCGTCGTCGGCGGCGGCCACAACGGCCTGGTCGCCGCCGCCTATCTCGCCCGAGCGGGCCGCACCGTGCTGGTGCTGGAACGCCTGGGCACCACGGGCGGCGCCGCCGTCTCCACGCGCCCCTTCGCCGGGGTGGACGCGCGGCTGTCCCGCTACTCGTACCTCGTGAGCCTGCTCCCGCAGAAGATCGTCCGGGATCTGGGGCTCAACTTCACCCTCCGCAAACGCACGGTGTCCTCCTACACCCCGGCCCGCCGCGACGGCCGCCCGACGGGGCTGCTCGTCGGCGGCGGCCCCGACCGTACGAGGGAGTCGTTCGAACGGCTCACGGGCGGCACTGCCGAGTACACCGCGTGGGAGAGCTTCTACGGGATGACCCGGCGCGTGGCCGAGCGCGTCTTCCCGACCCTGACGGAGCCGCTGCCCACCCGGGAGGAGCTGCGCCGCCGCGTCGACGATCCCGCAGCCTGGCGCATGCTGTTCGAAGAACCCGTCGGCGACGCGATCGAGGCGTACTTCAGCGACGACCTGGTCCGCGGCGTGGTGCTCACGGACGCGCTCATCGGCACCTTCGCGGACGCCCACGACCCGTCCCTCAGACAGAACCGGTGCCTCCTCTACCACGTGATCGGCAACGGCACCGGCGACTGGGACGTGCCCGTCGGCGGTATGGGCGCCCTCACAGACGCGCTGGCCGCGGCCGCGCGGTCGGCGGGCGCCGAGCTGGTCACCGGTCACCAGGTGACCAGCGTCAGGACCGACGGGCGGCAGCACGCCGAGGTGACGTACCGGACGCCGGACGCCGAAGGCACCGTAACCGCCCGCCACGTCCTGGTGAACGCCTCGCCCCGGGAGCTCGCCGCGCTGCTGGACGAGGAGCCGCCCGCTCCCGCCGAGGGAGCCCAGCTCAAGGTCAACATGCTGCTGAAGCGGCTGCCGAAGCTCCGCGACCCGGCCGTCGATGCGCGAGAGGCGTTCGCGGGCACCTTCCACATCGCCGAGGGATACGACCAGTTGGCCGCCGCGTACGCCGACGCCGACGCGGGCCGGCTGCCCGCCGCCCCGCCCTCGGAGATCTACTGCCACTCGCTCACGGACCCCAGCATCCTCGGCCCTGAGCTCGCCGAACGGGGCTGCCACACCCTCACCCTCTTCGGCCTGCACACCCCGGCCCGCCTGTTCACCCGCGACAACGACGCCGTGCGGGACGCGTTGC
Source organism: Streptomyces oryzae (assembly GCF_017676365.1). GTDB lineage: Bacteria > Actinomycetota > Actinomycetes > Streptomycetales > Streptomycetaceae > Streptomyces > Streptomyces oryzae. Next base: position 6,213 of record NZ_JADKMA010000025.1, on the reverse strand, counting down.
TGGACTCGACCCTGGCCCAGCTCGACGCCCATCTCGCCGAGCCGCTTGCGGACTGTCTGGCCCTCGACGCCGACGGCAGACCGTGCATCGAGGCCAAGACCCCACTCGACCTGGACCGCGAACTCGGCCTTCCCGGCGGCAACATCTTCCACCGCGAGCTCGCCTTCCCGCACGCTCAGGACGGCACCGGTCGCTGGGGTGCGGAGACCCGGCACGCCAACGTCCTGCTCTGCGGCGCGGGCGCCGTACGCGGCGGAGGCGTCAGCGGCATCCCGGGCCACAACGCGGCCATGGCCGTACTGGGACGCTGACGAGCCGGCGCGGGGCCGGAACCACCCGCACTGGAACTACCACGGCACCGCTCCGTTGTCGTTGAAGAAGCCGCCGGTGGGCCCGTCGCCGGGCAGTGTGGCCAGGTCCACGATGATGCGGGCTCCCTCGGCCACCGTGCGGGTGCCGCGGTGTCCGGTCATGTCGGTGGCGGTGTAGCCCGGCGTGGCCGAATTGATCTTGATGTGTGACAGGGCGTCGTTCCCGCGGAACGCCATCGCGTACTGGACGGTGAGCATGTTCAGCGCCGCCTTCGAGGAGGAGTAGGCCATCCGCATGCCGGCGTCGCCGCCGAAGTAGGTGCCACCGCTGGTCAATGTCATCGACGCGGTGGTGCTGGAGACGTTCACGATGCGCGGTGCCCGGGACCTGCCGAGCAGCGGCAGCATGGTCTGGATCATGGTGACCGCACCGAAGACATTGACCTCGTAGGTGCGCCGCATCTCGATGGCGGTGGTGCGCTCCGCACTCCGGTCGACGACCGTTCCCGCGTTGTTGACCAGCACATCCAGCCGCCCGTACGCGCCCTCCAGCCGTTCGGCAACCTCCTGGACACTGCCGGTGTCGGCGACGTCGAGCCGCACCGGAAGCGGCCGGACTCCCCCTTCGGCCAGCTCGTCGGCGGCGGCCTGGCCCCGCTCGGCGTCGCGGCTTCCGAGAACAACGGTGAACCCGCGCGCGGCGAGCTGCCGAGCGGTCTCCTTTCCCAGCCCCTTGTTCGCCCCTGTCACCAGCGCCACTGGGTCTTCGGTCAACTCCGGGCACCTCCCTCGTCGTTCAGCTCGGAAGCGGTCGTCCGGGCCGAGCCAGACGGCCATCGATTGATGATACGAGCTGTATCACATGAAACAACCTGTATCATGAAGTCGTGGAACAGGACGAGCCGCCGGCAGGGCACGCGAGAGATGAAGGACTCCGCGCACTCGGGGTGCAGCGCACGAGGCAGCGCATCCTCACCGCCGCCCGGCACCACCTGATCGCCGTCGGCTACCGCAGTCTCAGCCTCGAACAGGTCGCCACGGACGCCGAGGTCACCCGCGTGACCATCTACCGGCAGTTCGGCTCGAAACTCGGTCTGCTCGACGCGGTGGCCGAGGACCTCGCCCAGCGCGCCGGAGTGGTGGCCGGCATGCACGCGGCAGCCGCTCTCGACGACCCGGTTGCCGCCTTCCGCGCCATGGTTTCCGAGACCTGCCGCTTCTGGAACACCGACCCGGACCTGTTCCGGCGTCTGGTCAGCCTCTCCGCGGTCGATCCGGAAGCACACCGGGTCATCAGCAGCCGGGAGCAGTGGCGCGTCGGCCAGGTGGCCGAGTTCGTCGCCCGGCTCGCCGAAGCCGACCGGCTGCGCAGCCCGTTCGGCCCGGACGACGCCGGCGTCACGGTCGCGGCCACCACCAGCTTCACCACCTGCGACGACATCGCCACCCGGCTCCTCATCGACCACGACCGGCTCGACAACCTCCTGCTGCCGATGCTGAACGGGGTCGTACGGCTCGGCCGGCACTGAGCGTTGTTTCCGCAGCCGGGAGTTGAAACGGCCCGGCCAGGGGCGGAGCTACTTCAGATCGGCGAGGAGGCCGTCGAGAGCCGCCTTCAGGGCTTCGGCGCTGGAGGGGATGGTCCGGACCAGCGGGGCGTCGGTGGCGAGCAGCTGCCGGAGGTCGTCGTTGCCGACGCCGGCCATCACGTTGACCACCACCTGGCAGAGGGGCTTGGCCGCGAGGTTCACATCGATCCCGGCGAGGTCGAGAACCGAGCCGCTCAGCGGCGCGGCCGGGAAGCTGACAACCACCTCAGCAGCCACAGCCGTTACGCAGCGGCGACGGCACTCCGCAACGGCCGAACCAGCGTTCCAGCCTTGGCTAACCTGCACGGGTGACCACCGTTCTCACCCTGCTGCCCCGCGTCGCCTACCGCGGACAGGAGATCACCGCGCCCCGGATCCGCGGTCTCCTCGCGCTGCTGGCGGGTGACTTGCGCACCGGCTGCAGCACCGAGCGGCTGGTGGCGGGGCTGTGGCCGGAGGCGTTGCCGGAGCGGCCGGGGAAGGCGGTGCAGGTCCTGGTGTCCAGGGTGCGGGCGCAGTTGGACGCCGACGTCGTCGTGAGCACGCCGACGGGATACCGGCTCGGGCTCGCCGAGGACCAGGTCGACAGCTCAGCGCTGCTGCTGCACGCCACCGCCGGCGCGGACCGGGCCAGGGCCGGGGACCACGCCGGAGCGCTGGCTGCGGCCGAGGCCGGGCTGGCGCTGTGGGAGGGCACCCCAGAGGGGGCAGGGAACACCGGCGACCCCGTGGCCGCGTTGCGCGCCGAACGCGCCCCCGTCCGCGCCAGGTTGGTCCGCACGCAGGCGCTCGCGCTGGCCCGCCTCGGGCGGCACGCGGAGGCCGCCGGGCTGCTGGCCGTGGCGGCCGCGGAGCATCCTCGCGACGAGGAAGTCCTCGCGGAACTGCTGCGCAGCGAGGCGGCGACGGCGGGCCCGTCCGCCGCGCTGATGCGGTACGAGACCTACCGCCGTGAGCTGCGCGACGAACTCGGCACGGACCCCGGCGCCGGGCTGCAGGCCGTACAGCGGGAGCTGCTGCACGGCGAGTCGCCCACCGTCAGGCACGGCGTGCCGCACGAGCCGAACCCGCTTCTGGGCCGGGAAGGGGACATCGCGGCGGTGGAACAGCTGTTGCGCGCCTCCCGCGCCGTCACCGTCGTCGGCACCGGCGGCCTCGGCAAGACCCGGCTCGCGCACGCCGTCAGCCGCCGGGCCGAGCAGCGCGTGGTGTATTCCGTACCGCTCGCCGGCGTCACGGCGGACGAGGACGTGGCCGCCGAGGTGGCCTCCGCGCTCGGTGCCGGCGAGGGGCGGCCCGGCGCGAGGGGCGGGCACCTCCCGGCCGACCCGGTGCCCGGCATCCTCGGAGTGCTCGGCTCGGGACCCGCGCTGCTGGTGCTGGACAACTGCGAGCAGGTCGTCCGGGGCGCCGCCGACCTGGTGCAGGCCCTGGTCTCGTCCGCGCAGGAGCTGCGGGTGCTGGCGACCAGCCGGGCCCCGCTCGGCCTGACGTCGGAGGCGGTGTACGCGCTGCCGGAGCTGGGCCTTGCCACCTCCGTCGAGCTGTTCACCCAGCGGGCCCGTGCCGCCCGGCCCGGCGTGCAGCTGCCGCCGGACGCGGTGGCCGGGCTGTGCCGCCAGCTCGACGGGCTGCCGCTCGCCGTCGAGCTGGCCGCGGCGCGGGTGCGGGTGCTTTCGGTGCCGGAGATCGCCCGCCGCCTCGGCGACCGGTTCGCGCTGCTGCGCGGCGGGGTGCGCGGCGTTCCTGAGCGCCATCGCACACTGCACGCGGTCGTGGAGTGGAGCTGGAACCTGCTCGCGGACGACGCCCGCGCCGCGCTGCGCACCCTGTCCGTCTTCCCCGGCGGCTTCCAGGCCGATGCGGCGGAGCACGTCCTCGGCGAGGACGCGCTGTTCCTCCTCGAGCAGTTGGCGGGTCAGTCGCTGCTCACCGTCGCCGACACCCCGGCCGGCGTGCGGTTCCGGATGCTGGAGACCGTACGGGAGTTCAGCGCGGCCCGGCGTGCGGAGGCGGGCGAGGACGAGGAGGCCGTCAGCCGGTTCCTCGCCTGGGCGCGGGACTTCGGGGTCGCGCACCACGACGTACTCCTCGGCTCGCACCCTTCGGCCTTCTGGGAGCTGATCAAGGCCGAGCAGGACAACCTCGTGGCGGCGTTGCGGTACGCGACAGCCCGCACGGACGGTCCCGCCACCGCCGCCGTCACCGCCGTCCTCGCCGCCCTGTGGTCCACCGACTCCAACTACCCCCGCCTCGCCGCGCTCGCCGCCGACACCGCGTCGCCGCTGTCCCACTACCGCCCCGAGCCCGCGTACGTCGAAGTCGCGCGCGCCGCCGCGGTGCTGTGCCTGGTGAGCCTCTTCATGGACTCCGGCCCACGCGTCGCACGCCACCTCGTCACCCTCCGCCGGCTGCCCCCGGCACCGCCGGACACGCTGGTGCGCGCGACCGCAGTGGTGCTGAGCGCGGGCCCCGAGATGCTGCCGCCCGGCTATGCCGTGCTGCGGGAGCTCTGCGACAGCGAGCAGCCGCTGGTCGCCGCCGTCGCCGAGGGCTTCGCCACCTATGTGTGGGAGCACGAGCACGACATCGACGGCGCACTCGCCGCCGCTCGCCGGATGGTCGCCGCACTGGCGCCGATCGACAACCCGGTCCTGCAGGTCTTGGGCTACTCCCGGCTGAGCGAGCTGTGCCTCAAGACAGGTCTGGGCGAGGCCGCGTACGGGTACCTCGAGGCAGCGCGTGAGGCGCTGCCCCGGCTCGGCGACGAGAGCGACTACATCGGGATCCGCCAAGGGCTGGCCCTCGCCTGCCTGCAGCGCGGGGACCCCGACGAGGCCGAGCACTGGCTGCGCCAGGCGGAGCGCGACGGCGCCGCGTGGATGGACGCCTTCTACAGCCCTGACCTCGGCGTGCGCGCCGAGATCGCGCTCGCCCGCGGGCTGACGGAGACCGGCCTCGATCTGTGGCGCCGCGCCATGGCACGGCTGCCCGTGACGGCCGCGCCGCACACCGGCGACCCGTGGCTCGACCCGTGGGCGCTGCAGATCCAGGCGGCGGCGGTGACGGCGCACGCGTACGCCGGCCGGCCCGGACTCGTCGCCGACGCGGTCGGCCGGCTGCGGGCACTGCTCTCCGATCCGCTCTGTACGTCCCTGGAGCTCCCCGTGCGGGGGACGGTGCTGCACGCGCTCGGCATGGCGGGGCTGACGGCCGGGGACAGCGCTGCCGTACGGATGATCGCGCTGGCCGAACGGCTGCGGGTGCTGCGCGAGTTCCAGCCGACCATGTCGGCGGCCCGCGCCCGGCAGGCGGCCGAGGTCGCCGACCGGACGGCGTACGCCGACGCGGTGTCGGAGTACGCCGCCCTGGACCCGGATGAGCTGCGGGATGCGGCCCGCGCACTCACTGCGGGTCGCGGTTGAACAGCGACTTCGACCAGGAGTAGCCGAGCCCGGTCAGCCCCAGGCACCAGACGATCGCGATCCACCCGCTGTTGCCGATCCCGGTGCCGAGCAGCAGCCCGCGCAGGGTCTCGATGGCCGGGGTGAAGGGCTGGTACTCGGCGATCGGCTGGAACCAGCCCGGCATCGCGTCGACCGGCACGAAGGCGCTCGAAATGAACGGCAGCACGATCAGGGGCATCGCATTGTTGCTGGCGGCCTCGGCGTTCGGACTGGCCAGGCCCATCCCGACGGCCATCGAGGTGAACGCCACGGCGACCAGCGCGAGCAGCCCGAATGCCGCCAGCCACTCCACAACCGTGGCGCCGGTGGCCCTGAAGCCGACGGCCACGCCGACGGCGCCGACGAGGACCACGCTGACGAGCGCTTGCAGCACGCTGCCGACGACGTGCCCGATGAGCACGGCCTCACGATGGATCGCCATCGTGCGGAAGCGGGCCATGATCCCCTCGGTCATGTCCATACAAACGGAGATCGCGGTCCCTGCCGGGATGGCGCCGATGGTCATCAGCAGAATCCCCGGCACGAGATAGGCGATGTACGCGGAGCGATCGGCGCCGCCGCCACGCATGCCCGCGCTCATCACGTCGCCGAAGACGTAGACAAAGAGCAACAGCAGGACGATCGGGGTGAGCAGGACGTTGAGGGTGAGGGAGGGGTAGCGCCGCGCGTGCAGCAGGTTGCGGCGCAGCATCGTGGACGAGTCGCGGACGGCGAGGGACAGGGCGCTCATCGGACGGTCTCCTTGGGCTGGTGGGGGAGGTTGGTGCCGCTGGTCAGGGCGAAGAACACGTCGTCGAGGTCGGGGGTGTGCACGGTCAGCTCGTCCGCCTCGATACCGGCCGAGTC
>NZ_JADKMA010000259.1 GCF_017676365.1 Streptomyces oryzae | reverse complement strand
GGGGGGACGGGGGGTGACGCCGTGGCGGAGTACCACGTGGACTGGCCGTGGCTGCTGGCGGGGCCGGACCCGCACGGGGACGAGGCGCTGCGGGGGATGGAAGAGGCCAAGTCCGCCGCGGACCGGGAGCGGTGGTTGGGCGTCCTGTCCGACGCCACGTCCAGCGCCGACCCGGCCGCGGTCGAGCGCTATGCGATCGGCCTGGCGCAGGCGGGCCGGTACGCGGAATCACTCAGGTTCTGGCGGTTGCTGGCGGAGCATGCGCCGGATACCGCCCGTGTTCTGCTGAACATGGCCTCGTGCCTGATGAGCGCCGGCCGTCTGGACGAATGCGCCCATGTGATGGAGGAGTGCGCCCGGCGCTGCCGTGACGACGACCCGGCCTACCCGGTGGTCTGCCGTCGGCAGGCCGAACTGGACGAACTGCGCGGCCGGTTGAACCGGGAGCAGCGCCTGCTGGAGGCCCGCGCGGACGCCTACCGGGAGCTGGACTCCCAGGGCCGCGCCTCACTTTCGGACCTCAAGGAGCTGTGCCGGATCTTGGCCGGCCTGGCCCAACGGCCCGGCAGCGGTGTCGCCAGGTCCGAGGTGGCGGAGGTCGCGGAGCGGATTCACGCCCAGGCGCCGGACGACGTGGGCGGCCTGGAACTCCTCGGCATGGCACGGGTGCTGGAGCACGACCAGGAGGGGCTGGCCGAGGTGCTGCGCCGGCTGGAGCGGGTCGCCCCGGACTCGCCGGTGCTCGCGGCGGCCCGCGCCCAGGTGACCGACCCCGGCTTCGGCGAGCGCTCCGACGAGCTGAAGCGCCGCTGGGACGACATCTGCCGCCGGGCGTCCCACGGCGAGCCCGGCGCCGAGGACGAACTCCGCAGGGAACTCCGCAGTCACCCGCACGTCGAGCAGCTCAAGGTGGGCCTGCTGTTCGCCGTGTACGGCCGGGCCGCGGACGGCCGGGGCGACTACGAGGAGGCGCGCCGGCTCGCCCTCGAACTCGCCGCCGATCCGCGGGCGGGGCACCACACCCACTTCCACGTCGCGCAGTTCCTCTGGAACCTCGGCGAACACGACCAGGCACGACGGCAGTTCGGACTCGCGCTGGCGACCTCGGAGACCGAGGAGGACGAGGAGAGCGTACGGCTGGCCGCTCGCACCGTCGGCGCGGAGTTCGCCGATCCGGCGGGCGGTACGGGTGGGTGACCGTGAGCGGCGCGTCGCCGCGCTGCTGATGCAGGCGGACAGCCTGAGCCGGGCCGAGTACGTGCTCTTCACCCATGCACCGGGGATCGATCTCGCGGAGCTGGTACGGGAGATGCAGGCCGGGCGGCACGCCTTCGAGAGAGACGGACAGGCGATGGCCGCGGCGCTGGTGGACTTCCATATGTCGCTGGTGGAGGAGATCGCGCCCGCACTGCGGGAGGCCGACCGTCGTCGCGGCGCGGAGTCCGCCGGCAGCTGGGAGCGCGTCGAGCGGGAGGCTCGCGGACTGCTGGCGCAGGGGCACTTGGATGCCGCCCTGGAACTGGTGCGGTCCTCGGGCGCCGCACTGCCGCCGGACTCCTACGCCACCGGGCGGATGCTCGGGATGGAGTGGCAGATTGCTGAGGCCATGGGGGCCGCCGGCCGCCACCGCGAAGCCCTGCGGATCCTGGACGGCCTCGACCAGGAGGTCGGCACCTCCGACGACGTGATCCAGCCCGGCCTTCGGCTCCGGCTGCACCGGATGCGCGGCGGGCTGTACCAGGCGGAGGGCGAGTACGGGCGCGCCTGCTCCGAGTACCGGGCGGCGCTCGATGCGGCATCGTCGATCGGGGAGATCGGCGACGAGCTGCAGATCCGGGCCGAGTTGGCGGACGCGCACTCGGCTGCCGGCCGGAGCCGGCTCGCGGTCCGGGAGTGCCGCCGGATCCTGACCCGTGCCGAGGCGGTGGGTGCCGGACCGGAGCCACGGGCGCTGGCGCTCAACCTGCTGGGGAACGCGTACCGGCGGGCGGGGGATGCCGCGGCGGCCCGGCGCTCCTTCCGGGGCGCGCTGGAGCTGGCTGCCGACGCCGGCGTCGACGACCCGAGAGTGCTGCGGGCGGCGGAGTCCTGGGTCGGGCTCGGAGACCTGCTGGTGGACGAGGACGACCACGCGGGCGCCGCAGAGGCCTACTTCCAGGGACTGTTGAAGTCGATGACCGTGAACCGGGAGGCCACAGCGCACGGGATGCGGCTGGTGGTGTCTCGCATGGAACGGCTCAGGGCCCCGGAGGCGGCGCTGCTGCTGCGTACCGCGGGAGTGTTTCGCGACTCGTTCCCCGCGGACGACCGGTACTGGGGACACCATCTGCCGTTCCGGCTGGCCGAGGCGGAGGCGTCGGCCGCGTCGGGAGACCCGGTTGGCGCGGCCGCGGCGCTGCGGGGGCTGCGGGAGGAGGCGCTCGGTCGCAGGGCCGACCTGGCGACGCTGCTGCGGCTCGAGACGCGGCTGGCGAGGACGCTGAGGGCAGCCGGGCGCTCTCGATCGGGCACCTGCGCGGACCGGCAGGCGGCGTTCGATCTGTTATGGGCGAGGCGCTGCGACCTGCGGCGCACGGTCGCCGGGCGTGCCGGAGAGGCTCGGGAGGACCTGGGCGCGCTGGTGGCACGGCATCAGGAGTGCTACGGGTTGCTCATCGACATGCTGCTCGACGACGCGGAAGGGCTCGCCCTTCCAGAGGGCGACGGGGCGGTCGAGCTCGCCTTCGATCTCCACGAGGAATACCGGGCCTGGGTCGAGGGCGCTTCGGCTCCCGCGGGGGTGCCCGGGACACCGGCGACCTTGTGTCAGCTGCGGGCCTGTCTGGCAGCGGATCCGGACGCCCGTCGCTGCGCCTTCGTCTCCTACTTCTTCTACGGGGAGAGCGGTGACCAGGGCAGCTGCGTGATCTTCGTCGTCCACGCCGACACCGGGCGGCTGACGGCCTTTCGAACGGCGGTCGGCCAACGCGAGGTGCAGCGGGCGGCGGGGCGGCTGCGACAGGCCTTCGACGGGGATGCGGACGCCTTCCCGCCGCTGCCTCCGCTACCGGCACGCCGGCCCTGGCGACGGAAGTTGGACTTCTTCGAGGGGCTGGCGCCGGGGCTGCTGGCCTTCCTGCCCGCGGTGGACGGGCGGGAACTGCTCTGCATCGCCGCCGACCCGGCGATGCAGGCGTTGCCGCTGGCGGCGCTTCCGCTGCCGCCGGCGGACGGAAACGGGCGGAAGAGCCGACCGTTGCTCGCCCACCACCACGCCGTCGTGCATGTGTCCAGCGCCACCTCCTTGCAGCGTACGGTCGCCCTGCCCTCCGCACCGGTCGGCGCCGGGGTTCTGGTCGCGGGCGTGGCGGCCGGTGAGGACCCGGCCCCGGAGCGGCTGGAGCACGACATCGACTTCATCGCCCCCCTCGTCACCTCCCAGTACGGCGGCCGGCAGGCGTTGACCGAAATCAGCCGTCTGTCCGCGACCCCGGACGCAGTTCTGGCCGGTCTGTGTGCCGCCCGCGTCGCCCACCTCACCGGACACGGCTGGTTCGACCGCGCCGAGCCGCTCGACTCCGGGCTGCTGCTGGCCCACGACGGGCAGCGCCCGAGCAAGTACCCGTCGGAGGTGGAGATCCGGACCCGGCTCCGGCACCTCCTGACCGCTCGTCATGCGCTCGACGCCGGACTGCGGTTGGACCTCATCACACTGCGCGCCTGTTCGACGGCCCGCCGCGACCTGCACAGCACCGGGGACCTCCAGGGGCTGGCCCACCTCCTCCAGTCCTCCGGCGTGCGGTCGGTCGTCGGCACGCTGTGGGACGTGGACGACACCAGTTCGCGCCGGCTCTTCGCAGACTTCTACCGTCGCCTGTCTGCCACCCCCGAGACGCCGTGGCGGGCCCTGTGGGAGGCCCAGCGCGCGATGCTCGAAGGGGACGGCACGCAGCGCGACGCGCCCTGGCAGCGTCATCCGTATCATTGGGCCGCCCTCGCGCTCTTCGGAGATTGGAGAATCCGGTGACATCGCCGACACCGTTCGCCCCAGCGGAACTGACGGACCGCGAAGTCATCCTCATTCTCCAGGAGTTGACGGAGGAGCTGACGGCCGGCGCCGCCGCGGACGCGATGCCGCTGGACCAGGAAGAGGCGGTCCTCCTGCTGGACGCCCTGCTCGGCACCCGGCCGGAGGCCGGGGCCAAGGCGGCCACCGTCCCGGAGGGCGCCGCGGCCTGTGCCGCCGCCCGCCGCCTGCTCGCTGTCCTCGCCGAGGAGCCCGCCTGCGCGGACCTGGCCGCCGAGCTGCTCAACGATCCGCCGGACGACTCGCGACTCGGCGGTGAACTTGCCGTCTCGGGCGTCGTCGTCCTGGCCGCTACGGCAGCCTGGCTGCAGACAAAGATCGACATCCATTTCAAACGAGGCGGCGGCCAGACCGAGTTCGAGTTCCGGCTGGGCAAGGAGGCCGCCGACGGATCGACGCTGCGCGAGCTGGCCGCCGCCGTCGCCCGCCTGCTCGGCGGGCCGCGGGAGTAGTCAGCCCCCGGCCCTCGACTGCCTGCGGCGCGTCGGACTGTTGCGTACGCGAAAACCGGGACGTACCGAACTCTTCGCCAATTGGGACCCCGTCTCAGCGCTCCCGGAAACCGCCGAGGAAGCGGCGAAAGAGACCGCCCTCGCGGGTCAGCGGGGGTGCTGGCGGCGGGGCAGTGGGCCGGTGCCGGGCGATCGGCTTGTCGTAGTCCGTCCGCACGATTGCGTCGATGGTCTGATCGAGGTCGAAGTCCTCGGAACCCTCGATGGACGGCACAAACCCGACCAGGGTCCCGTCCCGCATGACCTGTGCTTCGAGGCCCAGGGTGTCGTCCGTGTCCCAGACCGCCTCACGCCCGTCCTGCAGAACTACGCGCACGCCGATCTGGTAGACACCTTCACGGGCCAGGTGAGCATTTACGCCACGCTCCCGCAACGCGTCCACGACTCGAAGCGCTCTGCTCTCGTCCACATAAACATGATAACGCTCGCGGTTACTCTGGCACGCCGAATGCAATGCGTGTGGGAAGTGCGTAGAGGTACCAGGAATATCTTGAGCAAGTCTCCCTGTCGAGGCAGTGAACGCCTCCGCTGTCGGGCGCCCGCCGACGCATTGTATGCGTAATGTAGTGAGTCTTTTCCATGGAGTCGTCATGGCCTCGAAAATGCCGCAGAAGCGTAAATGCGAGGCGGCCGAACCCCGAATACCGAAGCGGTTCTCGTCGGTCCGCTCCCGCCCGGGCAGGCCATTCGTTCGCTGCGCTCCCGCGTAAGTCGTTCGCGCGTGCCGCCCACTCGATGATGAGGTGGCACAGTGACCAACCACGATGAGGCGGCGGTCCTACCGTTGACACTGGCTTGGGTGAGTCGGCACCTGGAGACCGGCGAACGGATCGTCAGGACCGAGGCGCTGCACGGCGGCATCACTGCCGACATGCGTAGGCTGACCATCGGCACGCGGGACGGAAGCACCCGTGACCTGGTGCTGCGGAGCTTCGTCGATCCGTTCTATGCGGGACACGCCGAAGACTGGCTGGACAGGGAGGCCGGCGCCCTCTCCCTGCTCGCGGGGACCGACGTGCCGGCGCCCGGACTGGTCGCGGCTGATCCGACCGCCGCGCATTGCGAGTACCCCTCGCTCCTGATGACACATCTGCCAGGCCGGACGGTCCTCGACGACGAGGGCTTGCAGACGCGCATCCCCCTGCTGGCCCGTCAACTCGTGGCGATCCACGCAGTACGGCCTTTCCCCAAGCTCTCGACTTCGCTCGAGCAGGGGAGACCCCACTGGCGGCCCCGGCCGTATGTGGCATTGACGACCGCCGACACCGTCGTGACGCCGAGGGGCGCCGACGCGGCGGCATGGACCGCGGCGATCGACGTGATCCGCAGGCCCGCGCCGCCGTATGAAGGACGCTTCCTGCACCGGGACTTTCAGCCCGGCAACGTGCTGTTCGACGTGCCGCCCCCAAGGTCGGCAGATGCCCGGATCACCGGCGTCGTCGACTGGGCAGTGGCCTCCTGGGGCCCGGCGGATCTCGATGTGGCGCACTGCTCGACCAGTCTGGCGCTGTTGCACGGCCCGGCGTGGGGTCTGCGGTTCGCTGAGGCGTATGAGGAGGCCGGCGGGGCACTGGCCGCGGCCGCGAGCGAGCGGCTGTACTGGCAGGTGCGGGACGGGCTGGCGTGCTCAGAAGAAGTGCGGGTGGTGGCGCAGACATGGCGGGAGGCGGGGAGGACAGAGCTGACGGCACGGGTTGTGGAGGAGCGGCTGGATGCTTATGTCACCGCCCTGATGGACGCGCTGGGCTGAGCCGGTGGACCTCGGGTTGTCGTCGCTGGCGTAGTTCGTTCGGCCGGGGTCTCGTAGGACGGCCCGTCCACCGGGACGGTGGACGGGCCGTGGGTCGGGCTTGCGGGCTTCGGGTCAGCGGGGGCCGAAGCCGCCGTATGGCCGCAGCGGGATGATCTGGAAGCTCGACATCTCTTTCTGGGCCAGCGGAAGTGCGGCCACAGTCGTTTCGGCGTCGTGCAGCGACTCGGCTTCGAGGAGGAAGCAGGCCCCCCGCGTGTCCTCGCGGAGCCAGATCTGGCGGAGTGCTCCACCGGCATAGAGCTCTCGCACCGTCTCGGTTTCTTGCGGCAGCACGGCCGCGAAGTCCTCGTCGCTGAACTGGTCGCTGTAGCGCTGGGTGATCACTATGAATTGCACAAGAGGAAACTACCAAGGCACCGGGTGCCGTGAGCCGTTCGCCGAGGTGCGGTTGTCGGCGGTGAGCCGGCGAGCCCGCTGTTTGAGGGCAGCGTTGGGTGGGGCGATCAGCTCCGGTGGATTTTGAGCCACTGGCCGAGTGTGGCGAAGTCCTGGTCACTCAGCCCGTGTCGGGGGTCGATGCGGTGCAGGAGAGCGGGTCCTGGGTGGTGGGCCTGCGCCCACTGCTGGTCGCGGTGAGTGATCTCGTCGTCGATCCACGCGAAGGGGCGTCCTGCTGCCCAGTCCAGGAGGGGTCGGGTTTTCCAGTGGAGACCGTACGCCGGTTCGTCGTCGGCGGGGTCGGGCCAGTCCACCACGGGCAGTTCGGGCAGGCCGAGCCAGGGGGCGATGCTGTCGTTCGCGTCGGACATCCACGTGGTGGCCCACACCAGCGTGCAGGGAAGGGCGAGCAGCCGGGGTCCGAGTGCGGGGTTGATCCTGGCGATGAGCGGGTTGTCGGTTGCCCGCGGCCCTCGCCCGGTCTCATAGGTGGGGTAGCCGTCGGGAAGCTGTTCGCGTGTGGCCCCGAAGGGGATGAGGGGCCCATCGACATCGAGGAACAGCAGAGGGAGCGTCGAACCGATCACGGGTGCACCGTAGCTGCGCTCGGGCTGCCGTGGCAGACGTGCACCACGGCAGGAGGGGGAGGTGGTTGTCCAGTACCTCGCGGGTAATTGCTGGTCTCCACCGGGCTGCATACCGTCCGTCACGCCGAGGGTCACCGCTATGAGAGGAGAACGGCCAATGGAATCGACACAGCAGCCCGGCGTTGCCACCACCGCGGGGAGGCCCGCATCCGACGGTCTCGCCCGCCTCGCCCTGAAGCTGGACGGGGTCGTCACAGGGCTGAACGGTCTGAGCTATCTCGCGCTCGCCAACGCCCTCGACTCGTTCCTCGGATTCGACACCGGGGTCCAGTATCCGGTCGGCGTCTTCCTGCTCGTCTACGGGGCCGGTGTCCTCGCCCTGGGCCTCCGCGAGACGATCAACCGAGGCCTCCTGCGCTTGGTGATGGTGGCAAACCTCGCGTGGGCGGCGCTGAGCATCGTCGTACTCGCCACCGACGCTCTCACGCCCACCGGCGTCGGCCAGGTCTGGATCGTCCTCCAAGCCCTGGTGGTCGGGGGCTTCGCGGCACTCCAGTACGTGGGACTGAAACGGTGTTGAACGAGCTGGATGCCCCTCCCGGGCGGGCTATGGGTTCGGGTTCTCCGCCAGTCTCTCCCAGTGATCGGCGAGCGCCTGCAGCGTGGCCATGAAGGGTGCGCGCTCGGACTCGTCGAAGGACTCCAGGAGGATCTTGTCGAGCATCCGGGCGCGGTCGTTCGCCTCGTGGAGGGCCTCGGTGCCGGCGTCGGTGAGGTAGAGCAGTTTGCGGCGGCCGTCAGCGGCGGCGGGGCGACGGGCGAGCAGGCCGCGGTTCTCCAGCCGGCGGGCCACATCGGCCATGGTGGACGTGTCCAGCGACACGGCAGCGGCCATGGAGCGCTGGTCGCGGCCCGGATTGGCCTCGACCGCCTGCAGTACCGCGAACTGGGGGCCGGTCAGCACCGGGTTCACCTCGCGCGTCCATACTGCGAGATATGCCTGGTAGAGACGGCGGACCTGATAGCCGGGCGCGGCGGTCAGAGCAGCGGGTACCCCCGGCGTGGTCTCGGCTGACGGGGTCTGGTCGGTCATGGGGCCTACTTAAGCACGCACGGCCTGCGCCGGGCGACAGCGGACAGTGTTCGGGGGGCGGGCCGGG
>NZ_JADKMA010000258.1 GCF_017676365.1 Streptomyces oryzae | reverse complement strand
GCCGGCGGGAGGGGCAGTACGGCACGTCAGCCACTCCTCCCGGTGCCGGGCCTGCCACGGACTGCTCACGGCCTCAGCTCGCAGCCTGAGCTCACGGACAGGACCTCAGCTCACTGCCGGGCCGGTCACCCGCCCGCTGAGCAGGCTTCCCGCGTTCGGTACGACGGGGGGCAGACCGAGCTCCGTCAGGATGCGGTACGCCGTCGATGTGGCCGCCGACAGCACAGGCAGCCCCGCGGCGTCCTCCACCGCCTGGATCGAGTCGAGGGACGGCATCTGCACGCACGCCGACAGCACCAGCGCTTCGGCTCTGCGCAGGTCGAGGCGGCGCCAGTGCTCGCGCAGACCGGCGGGGTCGAGGCGGGCGACGGCCAGGTTGTCGGGCACCTCGAGGCTCAGCGCGTCGACCACCTCGATGCCGGTGTCCTCGATGTAGCCGACGACCAGGCTGGTCAGTTCCTTCATATACGGCGTGATGATGGCGACCCGCCGGGCGCCGAGCGCGCTGATGCCGCTGAGCAGGGCACCGGCGCTGGAGACCACCGGGGCTTTGGCGCCTTCGGCACGCAGCGCGCAGGTGATCTCGTCCTCCGCCGTGCAGTGGTACCCGGGTCCCTGGGCCATGATGGCGACCAGGCAGGCGGTGGCGACGACATCGGGCCGGGCGTCGGCCAGCTCGAGGGCGGCCCGCTCGGTCTGCGCGTTCATTCCGCGCAGCTCCTCGGGGGTGACGTGCTTCATCCGCATCCTGCTGCTGTGGAACACGAAGCGGTCGCCGGGCTCGACGGCCTCCCGGGCGTTCAGCATCCGCGGCAGTTCGGTTTCCATCGTCAGGTTGGAGCTGGGCACGATCAGACCGATGTGATGGTCCGTCATGGAATGGGTTCCTCCGGTCGAGTGTGCGGCGGTCGTCGTCGGACGGGGTCGCAGGGGGGCACGGTGTCAAGCGGCTAGGCGCCGCTGCGAGGCCGGGAAAGCATGGTGGTCAGGGCCGTACGCAGGGCCGCGAGCGCGGCCTCCGGAGCGTCCCAGAAGATCATGTGTCCGGCTCCGGGAATCCGGTGCAGCGGAGCCGACGGATTGCTCTCGGCGGCCTCCTGCGCCCCGGCGGCCGTGACGACGGGGCTGTCCGCGCCGTACAGCAGATGCGCGGGCCCGGGGACGCGGGGCCACCAGCCGAAGAAGTCCTCGTGCTCGAATCCGTGGTGCGTTGCCACGATGGCCTGTTCGGCGCAGCTGGAGAGCCAGCGTGCCCGCAGCTCCTGCTCGCGGCGGGGCCAGCTGGGCCAGGAGCGGGCCACCTCGTCGGCGTCCGTGCCGCGCAGCGCCTCGGACAGCTGCCGCAGAAAGGCGTCCTGGCCGGTGGGGTAAGGACCGCGGCCGGGGCCGCTCATCGGCGGGTCCGCCAGGACCGACCCGCGCAGCGGCACCTTGCCCCGGACCGCGACGACGGCGGCGATCCGCGCTCCCATGGAGTGGCCGAGCAGCAGCGGCTGTTCGAGGCCCAGGCCGGTGATCAGGGCTTCGGTGTCATCGGCGTACTCCTCCAGCCCGTAGCCCTGGCCCTCGTCGGACAGTCCCCGGCCGCGTACGTCCAGTACCACCGGCCTGACCAGGCCGGTCAGTTCGCGGGCGACGAAGTCCATGGTGATCGCGGGGCTGGTGATACCGGGGAGGACGACGAGCGGGGGCAGGTCGCCGCCGTAGTCGAGGGCGTGCAGCCGGACATCGCCGGAGCGCACCCATCGGCTGGTGGCGGGCACGTCGGCGAGGTCGGCGAGCCCGGACTGAAGGACGGATCGCTGGGACACGGGTGTTCTCCTCACGAGCGTGCTCGCCGGGCGGCACGCGGGTCGGTCGCCGCGGACAGTGAGCTGAGGTAGGTGAGGGCGTCGTCGAGGCCGATGACGTCGCCGTACTTGGCCTGGATGTCGAAGAGCGCCGCCTGCGCCGGCCCGTCCGCGCGGTCGCCCACGCAGGCCCGGGGCACCAGCACCGGAAACCCGGACTGGACGGCGTCCACGGCGGTGGCCCGTACGCAGCCGCTGGTGGTGGCGCCGCACACCACGACGGTGTCGCAGCCGAGTGCGGTCAGAGTGGCGGCCAGGTGGGTGCCGAAGAACGCGGAGGCGCCCTTCTTGATCAGCAGCAGATCGTGCCCGTGCCGCAGCGGGAGCCGCGGGTCGATGGCCACCGCATCGCTGCCCTCGACCATTGCGCGCATGCCCGGGGCCTTGTGCAGCCAGGCGATCGAATCGCCGCGCGACTCGGCCTCGGTGTAGGCGATGGCGGTGAAGATCACCGGTACCTCTGCCGGGCGCCCCGCCTCGATCAGGCGGGTGGTCGCTGCCACCACATCGGTCAGGTCGGCACCCGGGGGATACGCGTCCTCGGTGAAGCCCCGGGTCAGGTCCACCACGACGATCGCGGGGCGGCTGCCGCGCCGGACGGGAGCGCCGAAACCGGCCTGGGCGTAGGTGTCTTCGGTGCCGGCACCGTAGAGCCCCGTCATCATCGCCCCCTGCCCAGCAGCCGGCCCTGGAGGAACCCGAACAGGAAGGCGGCGGCGAGGGGCCCGTACTTCTTCAGCAGCGGGACGGCGATCAGCGACAGCCCGTTCAGCTCGGCCGAGGGCGCTGCGGACAGGGTGGCGGTCGCGGCAGCCGGGGTGGCGGAGGCTGCGGGAGCCGCACCGGACAACGGTGGTGCAAAGGCGCCGGGAGCCGCCTCGGACAAGGGCGCTGCGGAGGCGCCGGGAGCCGCGGCGGCGGCCGCCCCAGCCGTCGGGCCGCCCTGCGTGAGGAGGTCTCCGAGGTTGCGGGCGAACTGCTGAAGAATCCGGTCCGACACGGTGGCGATGGCGCCCTTGCCGAACTGGGCTATCTTGCCGCGGATCACCAGATCGGTGGTGAGGTTCAGCCGCGAGCCGTCCGGCGCCGGCAGCACCTCCAGGCGGACCTCGGCCTCGGCGTCGCCGCTGCCGTGCGTGTCGCTGCCGCTGGCGTGTACGCGCAGATACCGCTTCCCGGCGTCGGTCTCCAGGAAGCGCACGCTGCCGGCGTAGGCGGCCGTGATCGGGCCGACCTTGACCTTGACGGCGCCGCGCCAGGCGTCGCCGTCCCGGCCCTCCAGCGCGGCGCCCGGCATACAGGACGCCACTCTTTGCACGTCGCTGAGCAGGGCGAACACCGCGTCGGGCGCGGCTTTGACGGGAACGGTGTTGCTCAGTTGCATGATGTCTCCTCGGTGCCCGCGGCCCGCTGGGCGCGCCGGGCGGTCGCGCAGGCGTCGATCGCCTCGACAATGGTCTGGTAACCGGTGCACCGGCACAGGTTCGCGGCGACGACCTCCCGGATCTCCTCCTTGGTCGCCTCTGGCCGCTCCGCGAGGAACCCCTGGGCGAGCATGAGGAAGCCCGGGGTGCAGAACCCGCACTGCAGGCCGTGGTTCTCGGTGAACGCCCGCTGCAGGTCGTCGAGTTCACCGCTGCCGGGGTCGGCGAGGGACTCGACGGTGCTGATCCGCGCGCCCTCCGCCTGCGCGGCGAACATCAGGCAGGCCCGTACCGGGAGCCCGTCCACGAGGACGGTGCAGGCTCCGCAGATGCCGTGCTCGCAGCCGACGTGGGTGCCGGTCAGCCGCAGATCGTGGCGGAGGACGTCCACCAGGGTGCGGCGCGGCGGGGTGATCACTTCGTACGACGTGCCGTTGACGTCGAGGGTGAGGAGCTGGACGTCGTCGCCCATACCGCCGGTGTCGTTCATGGTGTCTGCTCCAGTACGGGTGAGGTCAGGGCGCGGTGGACCGTCTCCGGAGTGACGGGGGTGTTGTCCAGTTCGGTGCCGGTGGCGCGCAGTGCGTCGTTGACGGCGTTGAGTACGGCGGCCGGGGCCCCGATGGTGCCGCCCTCTCCGGCGCCCTTGGCCCCGGTCTCGGTGAAGGCGCACGGGGTTTCCAGGTGGTGGATGGTCACGTCGGGGATCTCGTGTGCTGTGGGCACCTTGTAATCCATGAAACTGGTGGCCGACGGCTCGCCCTGCGCGTCGTAGGTGATCTGCTCGAAGAGGGCTCCCGCGATGCCCTGGGCGATGCCGCCGCGGCACTGGCCCTCCACGACCTGCGGATGGATCGCCACACCGCAGTCCTCGACGCAGACGTAGGCGAGGATCTCCACCTGGCCCGTGCCCTGGTGCAGTTCGACGACGACTCCGTGGGTGGCGTTGGAGAAGGTGCCGTCGGTATCGGTGTCGAAGGCCGCGGTGGCGGTGAGGCCGGGTTCGATGTCCTTGGGCAGCAGATGGGACTTGAGGTGGGCGATGCCGGCCAGGTGCGCGTAGCTGAGCTCCGCCTCGGGTTCGGCGCGGAGGCGGACGCGGCCCCGGTCCAGTTCCACCCCTTCCGGCGGGACGCCCCACTGGGCAGCGGCGATCGCGCGGAGCTTGTCGCCGAGCTTGGCTGCGGCGCGGCGTACGGCGCTGCCGCCGACCGTGATCGACCGGCTGGCGAAGGTGCCCCAGCCGTAGGTGATGCGGTCGGTGTCGCCCTGGTGCAGCTTGACCTTGGCGATGTCGACGCCCAGCGTGTCGGCGACGATCTGCGCCATGGTCGTCTCATGGCTCTGGCCGTGGCTCATGGTGCCGGTGGTCACGGTGACCGCGCCGCTGGTGTCCATCCGGACCTCGGAGAGGTCGAAGCCGGGCACGACCTCCATCTTGCGCGCGGCGAACGCCGCCGAGCCGTAGCCGGTGCGCTCGCTGAAGCAGCTGTAGCCGATCCCGATGTGCCGTCCCCCGGCCCAGGCAGCGGCCTGCTGGTCGTACCAGCCGGCCTCCTTGAGCGTCTGCTCACACAGGTTGAGGGATTCCAGATAGGAGCCGGGGTCGTAGGTGACGTTGTTGACGCCGGTGTAGGGGAAGGCGGTGATGACGTTGCGCCGCCGGATCTCCACCGGGTCCAGGTCCAGTTCGCGGGCTGCGCGTTCCATGAGCCGTTCGACGACCATCACATACTGCGGGCGGCTCACGCCCCGGTAGGGGGCGGTCGGCGCCTTGTTGGTCGCGACGGCCCGGCCGCGCACCCGGTAGGCGGGGACCTTGTAGGGGCCGGGCATCTCGGCGGAGGCCATCAGGGGCTCGATGCCGGCCGTGAACGGGTAGCAGGAGTAGGCACCCATGTCGCACACCACGTCGGCGTCCAGGCCGAGAATCCGCCCGTCGGCGTCGAAGGCCGCCCGCGCGGTGTAGTGCTGTTCGCGGGCGAGGAAGGAGGCGGTCAGCGCGTCCTTGCGGTCCTCGATCCATTTGACCGGCCTGCGCAGCCGCAGTGCGGCTGCCGCGGCGGCGATCTCCTCGCGGCCGACCACGCACTTGAGGCCGAATCCGCCGCCCATGTCCGGGACGATCACACGCACCGCGCGCTCGTCCAGACCCAGACAGCGTGCGGCGACGGTGCGCACCTGGTGCGGGATCTGGGTGCAGGTGTGCAGGACGAGCTGATCCTCCCGCGCGTCCCACTGCGCCACCGCACCCCGGGTCTCCAGCGGCAGCGCGTTCTGCCGGCCGGTCCTCGTCTCGACGTGGACCACGCAGGGGGCCTTGTCGAAGATCCCGTCGATACCCTCGGTGGCGAACAGTGAGACATCGACCAGGGTGTTGTGCGCGGCCTCCTCGTGCACCAGCGCGGCGCCGGGAGCCAGGGCCTGCTCCTCGCTGGTGACGGGCGGCAGCGACGCGTACGTCACCTTGGCCGCCTCCAGACCGTCCTCGGCGGCGTAGGGATCGCGGGCGACGACGACGGCGACGGGCTCACCGGCGTAGCGGACCCGGTCGCGGGCGAGGACGGGCATCGCGGTCGGCACGAACTCGGAAAGCGGGCGGTCGAGTTGCGCCGTGATGTCACCCAGCCCGAGGTCGGAGGCGGTGAACGCCGCAACGACGCCTGGCACCCGGCGTACGTGCGTCAGATCGATGTCGGTGATCAGACCGTGTGCGACCGTGCTGCGGACGAACTGCGCGTGCAGCATTCCGGGCAGCTCGATGTCGTCGACGAAACGGCCGTTCCCGGTCAGCAGCCGGGGGTCCTCGCGGCGCGCCACCGACCTGCCGACCAGCCGGTCCTGCGTGGTGGACTTCATCGGGACATCGCCTCCTCGCAGGCGCGTTCGACCAGGGTGCGGATGAGATGCTTGCGGTAGTGGGGGCTGCCGTTGGCGTCCCCCGGCGGGTCCACGGCGGCAGCAGCCGCCTCGGCGCAGTCGCGGAAGGAGCCGCCCGCGGCCAGCACCGCCTCGGCCTCCGGGACCCGCACCGGCATCGCGGCCACGCCGCCGAGGGCGACCCGGCCGCCGTGCACGGCCCGGCCCTCGGCCTCCAGGCTCACGGCGGCCGATACGACGGCGAAGTCCCCGCGGCGCTCGGCGAACTCGGTGAGCGCCGCATGAGGGGCTGGATGCGGGAAGACGATCTCGACGAGGATTTCGTCGGGGTCCAGCGCGGTCGTGTAGTAGCCGAAGAAGAACTCCCGTGCCGGAACACGGCGTTGTCCGCGCGGGCTCCGGGCCACGAGCTCGGCGTCCAGCAGTACGGCGAGCAGGCACCACTCGGCGGTCGCGTCGCCGTGTGCCATGCTGCCGCCGGCCGTGCCGCGGGTGCGGATCGGCAGATGGCCGATCCACGCCATGGCGGCACGGATGATGTCGAAGCCCGCTCCCAGCTGCTGCGGCGGGGCGGTCTCCACCGTGTGGTGGGTGGTGAGTGCCCCGATACGCAGCCCGCCACCCGCATCTGTGCCGAGGTGGTCGAGCTCGCGCAGGCCGCCGATGTCGACCAGGTGTGCCGGGCGGGCCAGCCGGAAGTTCATCATCGCGACCAGGCTCTGGCCACCGGCGATGACCTTGGCCTCGTCGCCCAGCTCGGCGAGGAGTGCCGTGGCGTCCTCGACATCGCGCGCCCGGTGGTAGCGGAAGGGAGCGGGCTTCATATCTCTCCTGTCGTCTCCTGTCGTACGGAGTCCGGCGGGCAGCTGTGCCGTCGGGCGGGTGTGCCCGCCCGGCCGGGGGACCTTCAGACCACCGCCTTGCCCGGTGCCGGCACCGGGGCCGGTGGGACCTGCGCCGTGTCCTCGGCGTCGTCGTCCAGCGCCCGGCCCTTGGTTTCCGGAGCCGCGACGGCCGTCCACACGACAGCCCCCACCACGGCCAGGGCCAGCACCGAGAAGGTCAGCGGCAGCCCCAGCAGCGGCCACATCACCGAACCGAACAGCAGCGGTGCGAAGCCTGTGAGCACCCGGCTGAAGGACGACGCCCAGCCGAAGCCGCTGGCCCGCAGCAGCGTCGGATACAGCTCGGACACATAGGCGTACATGGCCGGGATCGTCAGCTGCATCAGGAAGCCGAACACCCCGATGGCCACCACGGAACCGGTCGGCATGTCCATCAGCAGCGCGAACACCACCAGCGCGAGGGAGGCGAGCGGCGCCGTGATGCCGATGAGCCACTTCCGGCCGACCAGATCCACCAGCGCCGTGGACGTCAGGACGCCGATGATGCCGACGCCGCTCATCAGCGTGGTGCTCATGAAGGCGGCCGTGTCACCCAGGCCCTCCTCCTTGAGGATGGACGGCATCCAGCTCAGCGCCGCGTAGTACACCAGCATGACGGTGGCGAACAGCAGCCAGGCGGCGGAGGTGATGCGCGGGCTGAACTTCCAGATGTCGCGCAGCTGCCCGAGCACGGCCCGGGGACCCTTCGCTCCGGCGTCCTCGGCCGGGGCGGAGACGACATACGGCTCGGCCGCCGCTCCGGTACGGGTCACCAGATCGTCGATGACGGCGCGTGCCTCGGCCTCTCTGCCCTTCTTGCTGAGGTAGACCGGCGACTCGGGAACGCCCCGGCGTACCCAGAACAGCAGCAGCGCCGGGATGCTCATGGTGGTGAGCATCCACCGCCAGTTGTTGTCGAGCGTCAGCATGGCCGTCGACACCAGACCGCACAGCGTCACACCGATCGGCCACCACACGTCCAGGGCCGTCAGGATGCGCCCGCGGTACTTCCTCGGGGAGAACTCCGCAACCAGCGCGTAGTCGACGGGAATACACCCGCCGAGCCCGACACCGGCCACGAAGCGCAGGGCCAGGAAGAGTATGTAGCTCGGGGCCAGAGCGCCGAGCACCGAGAACAGCGCGAAGACCAGCAGTGTGACGCTGAAGGCCCGCTTGCGGCCGATACGGTCGGCGATCGCACCCCAGGTCACCGCGCCCACGGCCATGCCGACCAGATTGACGGTGGCCACCAGGCCGCGCTCGGAGAGCGTCAGGTCGAAGTGCTCACCCAGCAGCGGCATGAGGAAGCCGTTGAGGGCGATGTCGTAGGCGTCGAACAGGTAGCCGAGGCCGCCGATGATGAAGATCTTGCCCTGGACACCCCATCTCCAGGGAAGGTCCTGAACAATCTGGTCGCCTGTTTTCACGTTCACTCCACGGGGGTTCGAGGGGGACGCGCCCGTACGGGCGGACATCGGGGGAGGGAAAACCGGAAGGGGAGCGGGCAGGGG
>NZ_JADKMA010000257.1 GCF_017676365.1 Streptomyces oryzae | reverse complement strand
GTCCCCCGTCTTCCCCCCAGGGGCCTTCCCCCTCAGCCCCTCGACCGCGGGTCCGAAAACGGTCCGCGGACGCATCCGCGCGGCACCGCGAGCGCACCCGCGCCCGCCCCCGAGCTGGCTCCGGTCGAGCAGCGCAGTGCCCGTGGCCGCCTCTGCACCGAACTTCTCGGCAGACCGGTTCTGGGAAGCGGGAACCGAAGGGACGTGCAGACGCGTGTGAAGGACTGCGCTCGTGTTGGTGCCGTGCAGTGTGTTCATCTCGCGCCCCCTCGGAGCAGAACCGATCGCTTGCTTGACGACGTACACACTGCCGCCCCGACTTCATGGCCAGGTCCCCCCTCTGTCACAGCGGTGTCACAAGGGTCGGCGGGCCCCACAATGCCCAGGCCGGCGGGCGTGTCGGTCCACTGCGGCGACCGCCGGTCGAAGTATGGGGGCGCCATGGGCCAGAATGGCGCGCGTGCCTTTCCTGTTGCTGATCGAGGACGATGACGCTGTCCGTACCGCCCTGGAGATGGGTCTGACCCGCCAGGGGCACCGCGTGGTGACCGCCGCGTCCGGCGAGGACGGCCTGAAACTGCTGCGCGAACAGCGCCCCGACCTGATCGTGCTGGATGTGATGCTGCCCGGCATCGACGGCTTCGAGGTGTGCCGGCGCATCCGCCGCACCGACCAGTTGCCGATCATCCTGCTGACGGCCCGCAGCGACGACATCGACGTCGTGGTGGGCCTGGAGTCGGGCGCCGACGACTATGTCGTCAAGCCCGTACAGGGCCGGGTGCTGGACGCGCGTATCCGCGCCGTGATGCGGCGCGGCGAACGGGAGTCCAACGACTCGGCGACGTTCGGCTCGCTGGTGATCGACCGCTCGGCGATGACGGTCACCAAGAACGGGGAGGACCTGCAACTCACCCCGACCGAGCTGCGGTTGCTGCTGGAGCTGAGCAGGCGGCCCGGTCAGGCACTCTCCCGGCAGCAGCTGCTGAGGCTGGTGTGGGAGCACGACTATCTCGGCGATTCGCGGCTGGTCGACGCCTGTGTGCAGCGGCTGCGCGCGAAGGTCGAGGACGTGCCCTCCTCCCCCACCCTGATCCGCACGGTGCGCGGCGTGGGCTACCGGCTGGATGCCCCGCAGTGACCCGGCGTACGAACGGAACAGCAGTGTTGACGCGTACGGCGACGATGCCGCGCAGGGCGCCGCACGGGGCGCCGTGCCGGGTGGACGGGACCGGCGAGTGACCGACGCGCCTTCCCTCGGCGAGCGGCTGCGGACCAGGCTCGCCGGCATGCTGCCGAGCCTGCGGCTGCGCCTGGTCGTCGTCTTCGCGCTGGTGGCGCTCACCGCCGCCGTCTCCGCTTCCGGCATCGCCTACTGGCTCAACCGCGACGCGGTCCTCACCCGCGCCCAGAACGCGGCCCTCAACGACTTCCGCAAGGCGATGGAGGACAACGCGGGCAATCTGCCGCGCAGGATCAGCTGCCAGGAACTGCGCGAGGCAGCGGCCAAGATGGCGCGCAGCTCGCAGAACTACCAGGTGCTGCTCGTCGACCGCACCGAGGACGGCAAGCAGTGCGCCGCCGCCTCCAACGAGGACGACTTCACCCTGCGGGACGTCCCCGGGCGGCTGAGCAGCGCCGTCGTCAAGAAGCGTTCCGTCGACAAGAAGAACAAGCACCCGTACCACCTGTACTGGCAGCGGATCACGCTGGACGGCGATCCGTATCTGGTCGGCGGTGCGAAGGTGATCGGCGAGGAGCCGACACCGACCGGCTATCTGCTCAAGTCGCTGGCGCCCGAGCGTGACGACCTCAACTCGCTGGCCTGGTCGCTGGGGATCGCCACCGCGCTCGCGCTGATCGGCGCGATGCTGCTGGCCCAGGCCGCCGCGACGACCGTGCTGCGGCCCGTACGGCGGCTGGGCGAGGCCGCGCGCAGGCTGGGCGAGGGGAAGCTGGAGACCCGGCTGCGCGTCTCGGGCACGGACGAGCTGGCCGAGCTGTCCCGTACGTTCAACGACGCGGCGGCCTCGCTGGAGCAGCGAGTCGCGGAGCTGAGCGCCCGGGAGGCGTCCAGCAGGCGGTTCGTCGCCGACATGTCGCACGAGCTGCGTACGCCGATGACGGCGATCTCCGCGGTCACCGAGGTGCTGGAGGAGGAGCAGGACAACCTCGACCCGATGATCGCGCCCGCGGTGCAGCTGGTGGTGAGCGAGACGCGGCGGCTCAACGACCTTGTGGAGAACCTGATGGAGGTCACCCGCTTCGACGCGGGAACGGCCAAGCTCGTGCTGGACGATGTGGACGTGGCGGACCAGGTGACCGCCTGCATCGACGCCCGCGCCTGGCTGGACGCGGTCGAACTGGACGCCGACCGCGGCATCATGGCGCGGCTCGACCCGCGCCGGCTCGACGTCATCCTGGCCAACCTCATCGGCAACGCCCTCAAGCACGGCGGCTCCCCGGTGCGGGTCTCCGTACGGACCGAGGGCGACGGGGGTGACGGCGGTGACGAGCTGGTCATCGAGGTCGCCGACCAGGGCCCCGGCATTCCCGAGGATGTCCTGCCGCACGTCTTCGACCGCTTCTACAAGGCCAGCGCCTCCCGCCCGCGCTCCGAGGGCAGCGGTCTGGGGCTGTCGATCGCGCTGGAGAACGCCCATATCCACGGCGGCGAGATCACCGCGCACAACGCGCCCGAGGGCGAGGGCGGCGCGGTCTTCACCCTGCGGCTGCCCCGGGACGCCCGCCGGGTCGCCGAGGAGCGCGAGAACGGCGACAACACAGACAACGCAGACAACGGCAACAGCGGGGACAACGGCGGGAGAGACACCGGAGGCGGGAAGGGCGAGCACGGTGCGGGGCATGACGGCTCCGGCGACCCGCGGCCGGGCGATGACGGCTCCGGCGGCGCGGGGCAGCAAGGGGGCGACCGATGATCCGGCGGGCTGCCGTGCCGGCACTGCTGTGCGTCCTCGCCGCTCTGGGCACGGTCTCCGGCTGCGGCATCCGGGCCACGTCCGTACCCGTGGACGCCGGAGCTGCGCCCTCGCGGGTGGGCTGTGTGCTGCCGAACGACCGGGAGAGCCCGCGCAGCAGTGGCGGGAACTCGGTGGTCCGGGTCTATCTGGTGTGCGGCTCGCGGGTCTCGCCCGTGGAGCGGGAGGTGCGGATGCCCGGTGGACGCTCCTCCGCCGAACGGCTGCCGGTTGCCCGCAAGCTGCTGGACGAGCTGAAGCGGGAGCCGCGCGCCGTGGAGGACACGGCGGGCTTCGAGACGGCCGTGCCCCGGGAGCTGACGATCAGCAAGGGCGCGGCCGGCGACCCGGACGAGGCGCTGCGGCTGAGCGAGCCGCTGGACGAGCTGCCGTCGTACGCGCTGGCGCAGATCGTGTGCACCTACGCGGACACCTCGGCGGCCGACGCCGAGGGCGGCGTGGTCCTGGGCGGCCCCGTCGGCGACGAGAACACGGACAAATCCCCGCTCCAGCGCTACGAATGCGGCACCGCTCTCCGCACCCACCCGCAGTCCGCCGAGACGGCAGGCACCCGCGTCTAGGGCACCCCGAAAGGGCGCGGGGAACTGCGTGCCCAGCCCCGCCGCCCGAAGGGCAGCCGGTGCCACCGCACCAGCCGCAACGGCGCTCCCCTGAACAACAGTGCGGAACACGCGTGTGACATAGCCCTGACCCGCTCAGAACACAGGACCGGAACCAGGGCCGAACGCGGCGGCGTCTTCCTCGTCGTGCAGCGCCTAGGCTCCGGCGGCCCGACCTCCCCCGCCTTCCGAATCCGCCTCGTGGGACTCGTCCTGCTGGCGGCGCATCTGTGTTTCGTCGGCTGGCTGACGCTGCGCCCGCTCGCGGTGCCCTGGGTGGCGCCGGCCAATCTGCACCCGCTGGCCACCATCCGCACCGACCTGGCCGACGGGCCGCGGGCCGCGCTGGAGGGAATCGGCGGCGGGCTGCTGCTGCTGGCGCCGTTCGGGGTGCTGCTGCCGCTGGCCACCGGGCGGCTGCACCGGCGGCTGCCGGGCACCGTGGCGAGCACGGTCTTCGCGGGGGCGATGGTGTCGGTCGTCCTCACGCTGGCCCAGACGGGTGTGCCGGGACATGTCGCGGACGTCGATTCGGTGCTGCTGAACACCGCGGGGGTGGCGCTGGCCGCCGGGCTGGTCTTTCCGCTGCTGCGCCGCCGGCTGCGGCAGCGGGACAGCGACTGGTCGGGGCACGGCGACCGGATCGAGGGCCGCCGCCGGCGCTCCGAGCCCGCCTCGCCGAGGACCGGGCTCCGGCTGCGGGAGGAGAAGGCTCAGGGTTCGACCCCGAGAGCAACCAGGGTCGGAATGGCCCCCTAAGCGGAGGTACGCACCGTAAGTCCGGTCTACCGTCGGAAGTCCAAGGCAGTACGGCGCCGGCGGCCGAAGGGGCGCACAGCCCCGCAGCCGTCCAGCCGTACGGCACCGACCGGACACCGAAGGAGCAGTCCTCATGGCCACGCTCGCCCGTCCCACCGAAGGCCGGATGATCGGCGGCGTGTGCGCCGCGCTCGCCCGCAGGTTCGGCACCACACCCACCACGATGCGGGTGATCTTCCTCGCCTCGTGTCTGCTGCCGGGGCCGCAGTTCCTGCTCTACATCGCGCTGTGGATCCTGCTGCCGGACGAGAACCGCAAGCACAGCACCGCCTGGTGACCAGCCACGCCCCGCGGGCACAGCAAGCACACCACAGCGAGCACGCCACGGCGGGCACCCCCTTCCGGGGTGCCCGCCGTGGTGTGTGTCAGCGCTGGCCTGTCAGTGCGAGCCGCCGATCGGCAGGGCCTTGCCCAGCGGAAGCCCGCCGATCATGCCGCCGCCGGGCTTGGAGCTCTTGCCCTTGACCATCTGCTGGGGGCGGTCGGCCAGCCGCTCGGTGGTCTCCTCCACCGGGGTGCCGCTCAGCGTGCCCGCCAGGGCCTCCTGGGCGACGCCGACCGGCTCGGAGAGGTTGGCCGGAAGGCCCCGAGTGGCCTCCTCGAGGGGGAGCCCTCCCAGGGTCTTCCCTGCGGTCTTTCCGGTGGTCTCGACGGCGGGGCCGAGTGCGCGGCCGCCGGCCTTGACCGCCTCGGAGCCGAGTACGCCGGTAGGGACACCGAGCGTGTCGACGGGGAGCGCGGAGGCGGCACCGGCGCCCGACACCACGGCCGCCGCGCTCATCGCGGCGACACCCAGAGACTTCTTGGCTACCTGCTTCATCAGTGTCTACGTCCTCGGAAAGGGGGCTGGAGAGCAGCCCGAAGGGGGCTTAGCGGCCTGGCGAAAGTAGCCAGGAATTCCAAGGAGTCGCAAACACGTCGGCGGCGCCGTAAGTCGCCGCATTCAGGTGTGTCCCGATGCTGTTCCGAGCGGACTCAGCCGCCCCGTATCCGCTGTACGGCGACGGCTGAACCGCTGGTCAACGGGGGTCAGCGGGAAGTTTCCCGGAAAAGCCATTCGGATTTGAGCGCGGCATATCCGGGCTTGACCACGTCGTTGATCATGGCGAGACGTTCATCGAAAGGAATGAACGCGGACTTCATCGCATTGACCGTGAACCACTGCATGTCGTCCAGCGTGTAATCGAAGGTCCGCACCAGCTGCTCGAACTCGTGGCTCATGCTCGTGCCGCTCATCAGCCGGTTGTCCGTGTTGACCGTCGCCCGGAAATGCAGTTTGCGCAGCAGCCCGATGGGGTGCTCGGCGTACGAAGGGGCCGCGCCGGTCTGGAGATTCGAGGTGGGGCACAGCTCCAGCGGGATGCGCTTGTCCCGTACGTAGGAGGCCAGGCGGCCGAGCTTGACGGTGCCGTCCTCGGCGACCTGGATGTCGTCGATGATGCGCACCCCGTGCCCCAGCCGGTCGGCGCCGCACCACTGGAGGGCCTGCCAGATGGACGGCAGCCCGAACGCCTCGCCTGCGTGGATGGTGAAGTGGTTGTTCTCGCGCTTGAGGTATTCGAAGGCGTCCAGGTGGCGGGTGGGCGGGTGGCCCGCCTCGGCGCCCGCGATGTCGAAGCCGACCACGCCCAGGTCGCGGTAGCGGTTGGCCAGCTCGGCGATCTCCAGGGCGCGGGCCGCGTGCCGCATCGCGGTCAGCAGCGCGCCGACCCGGATCCGCCGGCCGGCGGCGCGGGCGCGGCGCTCGCCCTCGCGGAAGCCCTCGTCGACGGCCTCGACCACCTGCTCCAGGGTCAGCCCGCGAAGCAGGTGCTGCTCGGGGGCGTAACGGACCTCGGCGTAGACGACGCCGTCGGCGGCCAGGTCCTCGGCGCACTCGGCCGCGACCCGGAAGAGCGCTTCGCGGGTCTGCATCACGCCGACCGTGTGCGAGAACGTCTCCAGATAGCGTTCCAGGGAGCCGGAGTCGGCCGACTCGCGGAACCAGACCTCCAGCCGGTCGGCGTCAGTCTCCGGAAGCGCGTCGTAGCCCGTCTCGCGGGCCAGCTCGACGATGGTCGCGGGGCGCAGCCCGCCGTCGAGGTGATCGTGGAGCAGGACCTTGGGTGCGCGGTGGATCTGCTCCCTGGTGGGGACGGTGTTCGGGGATTCGCTTGCCATCACGGCACTCTAGCTCCTACGCGCGTAGATCGCATGTGCTTTGTCAACTGCCTTACGAACGCGGGACGGCGTGCCATTGTTGCGCCATGGCTCAGCGAGCGTTGCCCGAGAGGGAAACACGACTGGGACGGCCCCGGGGGGCCGTGGGGAGGGCCCCGCACGCCGTGGTCCTCGTGCTGCCGGGCGGCGGGTCCGCCGGGGGTGCACGCGGCGGGGCTCGCGGGGCCTCGCTGGCTGCGGCAGCCGCAGCGGTGCCGCTGGCGCGCCGGCTGGGGCGGGCGGGCTCGGACGACGACCCCCTGGTCAGCCACCTCGTGCGCTATCGCGGCGGTAGCCGTGCGGCGGGCGGCGACGGCGGCGGGGGCCGGGTCCAGGAGTGCGCGGCCGACGCGGAGCGGGCGGTGGAGGAGGTGGTGCGGCGGTACGGGGACGTGCCCGTCTGCCTGGTCGGCATCGACATCGGCGCGCCCGCCGCGCTGCGGGCCGCCGGGCACCAGGCGGTGGGCTCGGTGGTGGCGCTGGGGCCGTTGCTGTCGGCGGACGGCGACGCCGCTGATTCTGAGCCCGTGCAGCAGTTGCGGGGGCGCCAGGTGCTGATCGTGCACGGGACGAACGACACCCGCTGCGACCCGGAGCTCTCCTTCCGCCTCGCCGAGCGTGCGAAGAAGGTCAACGCTCAGGTCTGCCGTTTCGAGGTGCACAGCGACGGGCACGGGTTGCGGGGTTACTCCGCGGAAGTCGCCGCGCTGACCGAGGACTTCGTGCTGGGCACCCTGTGCGGGGGCGATCTGTGCCGCCCACTGACCGACGCGCTTGCGGCTCCGCCGCCGCTGGGGCTGCGGATGCCGCTGGCCGGTGGCTTCGGGAAGGGCCTCAAGCGGTAGAGCCTCTCGTCTGCGTACCCCGCGTGGGGGCTGCGCTTGCCAGCCCTGCGCCCCTGGCGCAGACTGCCCAAGCTTGCGGGGGAGCCATCCAGGGGCGCGGGGAACTGCGCGAGCGGCTACGAACGACCCGCAGTCCGCAACGGACAGCAAGGGGCACCCCCTCCCCGGAAAGCCCTACGTGCGGACCGCCGTGTGAACCGTCGTCGCCGTCAGCAAGAAGACGTCCGGGCGCCGTTGGATGCCCTCGGGAGACGCGTCGTCCAACAGAACGTCGAGGGTCGCAAGATCCTCCGCGGAGAGGCTGTCGGCCAGACTCTCACGGAAGCGCTCGGCCCGAGCGCGCACGTGCGCACGGGCGACAGGGTCCAGCGGTGCGGACAGGTCGGTGAGAAACGTACGGCTGCCGGTGGGCGCCAGCCCGGCGGCGACGAGCAGCGCGGGCCAGTCCTCCACCGTACGGGTGTGGCCGGGGAGTTCGGCGCGCATGGCGGTGAACCAGTCCTCCTCGGCGACGTCCAGCCGCGCCTGGAGGCCGGGCCGTCCGATGCCGATGTCGCGGGGCAGGAAGCGTGTGGGCAGGCCCCCCTCGCGCACCGCCAGCACGCCGCCGGGCCGCAGCGCTCCCGCGAAGGTCTCCAGCGCGGCGCGCTGGTCGCCGAAGTGGTGGACGACGTTGCTGGTCCAGATCAGTTCGGCGGTGCCCAGCTCCGGCAGGCCGGCGGGGAGTTCGGCCTCCCTGGTGGTGATACGGGAGGCCAGCCCCTCCCGTTCGGCACGGGCGCGGGCCCGCTCCAGCAGCGCGGGGGTGCTGTCGACGGCGACGGTCTCGGCGCCGGGGAAGGCGTGGGCCAGCGCGATGGTGGTGACGCCGGGGCCGCTGCCCAGATCCAGTACGCGGGTGACGTCGCAGTGCCCGAGCACGTCGCGCAGCCAGGCGGCGGCCTCCTCCAGGAAGGAGACCTTCAGTTCGGCTTCGCGTTCGAGGTGCGTGGCGAGCGCCTCCCAGTCGGGCTCCGCGGTGGTGCCCGACTGGCCGTGGTGGTGGCTGTGGCCATTGCTGTGGCTGTGGCTGTGACCGTGACTGGGTGAGGGCGGGGTCATCGGGGTTCC
>NZ_JADKMA010000256.1 GCF_017676365.1 Streptomyces oryzae | reverse complement strand
GGGCCGAAGTGCCGCACGTCCACCGGGTGGGCCCGTGCTGCTGTGTCCGTCCCGGCGTCGGCCGGGGCGTGCGTCTCGGCCGGGCCGGCGGCTCCCGGCGCGGGCTCCCGGTGCGGGAAGTGCCCGCGCGCTGCGGCGGGTTGCGGGCCCTCTCCTGGATCGGCGGCGTCGTCGTCCCCGTCGCTCCCGCCGCGGGAGCGTGCCGTCGCGCCCGTACGCCCGCGGCGCGCGCCGTGCATGCCGAGGTCCGCCACCGTGACCCGGCGGCCGAGGCGGCGGGAGAGCGCCTCCGCCATCAAGTGCTGGACGCGGGGGTCGGGGCGGCTGCCGCGCAGCCAGTGGGCGACTGAAGTTCTGTCGTACTGAAGGTGGATACCGACCTCGGCGCCGAGACGAGCCAGGGCGCGCGCGAACGCGGCCTGCGTCCACTCGGTCTCCTCCAGCAGGGCGCGCAGCGCGCGGTTGGGGGTGCGGCTGCGGGACCGGGAGCTCGGATGCCCCGTGGCACGTACGGGGTCAGCGGGACGCATAGTCGTTCCCGGGGTGGAATTTGATGGGGTCGTTCACGGTTCTGCCTCACTTCCGGAATCGAGTGATGTCTTTCCGTAGCTCTCCGTGTGCTGAATGTGCTGTCATGCACGCGGACGGTTTCAGGTAAGCGCATCGCTCGCGGCTTCGGGAGCATGTGCCGGGCGCACGACTGCGTGGTGCTTTCACACCCCGTGTGAACGCAGGTCCCGTTACTCTGCGAATACCCTGCGAAACAACACGTTGGACCCGACGGAGGGCGGCATGGAGCCCAACAGTCAACTGGACGCGCTCCTTGACCAGTCAGGAATGTCGCGGGCTGGTCTTGCGGCGAGAGTCAATCGATTAGGCAACCAAGCAGGAATAACCCTGCGTTACGATCACACGGCCGTGGCGCGCTGGCTCAAGGGGCAGCGTCCGCGCGGCAGGGTCCCCGAGTTGATCTGCGAGATCCTCGGCCGCCAGCTGGGCAGGACCCTCACCCTCAGTGACATCGGCATGGATGTCACCTCGGCCGGACGGCTTCCCGGCCCCCGGCTCGGCCCCGAAGAGCCTGGACTGGGACGGTTCATGGAGCGCGCCGCCTCGCTGTGGCGCTCCGACCAGGTGCACAGCGACTGGCCCGGCCCCTCACTGCTGACCGGCGCCGCCGCCGTCGCCCCCGTATGGGAGTGGGAGAACCCTCCCGAGGACCGCGATGTCTCGCACGCGGGCGGCCCCGAGGTCACCGGCGC
The DNA here is from genome assembly GCF_017676365.1 of Streptomyces oryzae. GTDB lineage: Bacteria > Actinomycetota > Actinomycetes > Streptomycetales > Streptomycetaceae > Streptomyces > Streptomyces oryzae. Next base: position 7,362 of record NZ_JADKMA010000256.1, on the reverse strand, counting down.
CGATGTGACCGTGCTGCACGCCGCGCGGGGCCACTACGAGCACCTGTACCGCAACGCCGGGGGAGTAGCGACCCGGGCCCGTGTCGTCGGCTTCCTCAACGGCGAGGTCGCACCTCTGCTGCGCGGCAGCTACAGCGACACCACGGGCCGCGAACTGTGCCGCGCCGCAGGGTCGTTGGCGGCGATCAGCGGCATCTGTGCCTACGACGCCGACGCGCAGGGGCTGGCCCAGCGCTACTTCCACCAGGCGCTGCGCCTGGGCAAGGCGTCCGGCGATCTGCTCTTCGGCGGCTATGTGGTCGCCCTCCTCGTCAACCAGGCGCTGTTCCTGGGGGACACCCGCCACGCGCTCGCCTGCGCACAGGCCGTGCTGCGCACCACAGGCCCGCACATCAGCCCCGCGCTCGCCACGGATGTGTACGCGATGCAGGCCGGCGCGTACGCACGGCTGGGCGACCGGCGTAACGCGCACGACTGCATGCGCCGGGCCGAGGCGTACTCCGAGCGCATCCGTCCCGAGGAGGAGCCCGAGGAGACCAGCTACGTCCAACCCGGCCTGGTGGAGGTGCGGTTGGCCGAGGCGCTGATCCTCCTCGGAGAGCTGTCGGCGGCTGCCAAGTACGCGCAGGAGGCGGCGCGTGCGCCCGCGCACGTCCGTGGCCGCGTCAACCGGCTCGCCACCCTCACCGACGTGGCGCTGCACGCCGGGGAACCGGAGCGCGCGGCGGCCAGTGCGGCGGAGATGGTCGACACCGCGCAGGGCATCGAGTCGCAGCGGCTGCGCGGGCGCATGCGCAGGGTCGGAAAGCGGCTGGAGCAGCACCCCGGGACTTCGGCGGCCGAAGCGGCGAAGCTCATCGAGGACTCGCTGAGCGTGCCGTTCTGAGCCGGGGGCGCGCCGAGTGCCTCTGTCAGTGGGAGCGCACGACATGCTGGGATGTGCCCAACCTCCGTCAGGAAGGGGGCACATACGTGCGATGGAAGAACCTGGGTGAACACACTGTGTACGAGAACCAGTGGCTTCGGGTGAATCTGGCGGACGTGGAACTGCCGGACGGGCGGCATCTGGATCACTATCTGATCCGGCTGCGGCCCGTCGCCATGGCGACCGCGGTCAACGAGCGCAACGAAGTGCTGCTGCTGTGGCGGCACCGCTTCATCACGGACAGCTGGGGGTGGGAACTGGCGGCGGGCGTCGTGGAGGAGGGCGAGGACCTTCTCGCCGCAGCGGCGCGGGAGATGGTGGAGGAGACGGGCTGGCGCCCCGGACCGCTCCGCCACCTGATGACCGTCGAGCCGTCCAACGGGCTGACCGACGCCCGGCACCACATCTACTGGTCACCGAGCGCCGAGTACGTCGGACCGCCCGAGGACGACTTCGAGTCCGAGAAGCGGGAGTGGGTCCCGCTCAAGGAAGTGCCCGACCTCATCGCCGCCGGCGAGGTGCCGGCGGCGAACATGGCCGCGGCGCTGCTGATGCTCCACCGCGTCCGCTTCGGGTGAGCCGGTGCTCCCTGGCGAGCCGGAGTGAGGGCCTCAGCTCTTCGAGGGGCCTCAGCTCTTGAGGAAGCCGTCGCCGTTCTGCGCCACGTGTTCCTGCACGGCCGCCAGGGCGCGCTGGACCTCCTGGGCCGAGCCGGTGCCGTTCTGCTCCGCGTAGTAGGCGGCGCCGAGGCGGCGCAGCAGGTCGTTGCCCGTGCGCTGGGCCTGGACCTCCTCCATCTTCTCCTTGCCCTGGGCGAGGCCCCGCTGGGCCTGCTCCTTGGCGCGGTCGAGAAAGCCTGCCATGGTCTGCCTCCGTCGTTGGGCTCTACCGGCCGGATCCGCTCCGGTACAGGGCTCAACGTATGCCGTGATCAGCGGGTTCCCCGGCAGCTCGGAGGGGGGTGTCGGTGGGCGCGGTTACGGTTGTCCGGTGAGCGCACAGCCGAAGGACGAGGCCCAGACCGTCAGCTGGGAAGAGGGCGGCCGGGAGCGTACGGCCGCGTGGCGGTCCGAGAGCGGGGCGCGGCCGCCGCGGCGGATCGCCGTCGCCGACGACCGGATGGCCGCCGACATCGCCTACAAACTCGTCTGCGAGGGCACCGCGCTGCTGTGGCGCGGCGACTACCACGGCGCACGGCAGCTGCTGGCGGCGCTCGGCCGCCGGGTGGACCGCAAGCCGCCCAAGCAGGGCGCGACGCCCCGCGAGAGCTTCCACCTCTACCGGCAGGCGCGCTCCCGCCGCGCCCGGGTGCTCGGCATGCTGCTGGTCCCGCTGGAGACGGCGCCCGGCGGCTCGTACGCCGTGCCGCTGCGCCGCGCACCCGACGTCGGCCCGGCCTGCGCGGCGGCGTACGGCCCCGCGAGCGGCACAGTCGGCGACCTGGCGCTGGTGTCGCTGCGCGAGCTGCAGGGCGTGCTGGGCGCCTATGAGTGGTGGCGCAAAGGGGTGGCCGTCGAAGCGCTGGGCGGCGCGACCATCCACCCGTACCACGGGGTCTTCTCACCGGTGCGCGGCGAGTACGTCGATCTGGTGGCGCAGGCGCCGCTGCCCCGTCAGGAGGCGGGGAAGCTCGTCGCGTTCGACGTCGGCACCGGCACGGGCGTGCTCGCGGCCGTGCTGGCCCGGCGCGGGGTGGGCCGGGTGATCGCCACCGATGTGGGGGAGCGCGCGCTGGCCTGTGCGCGGGAGAACGTGCAGCGGCTCGGGGTCACGGGGGCGGTCGAGGTCATACGGGCCGACCTGTTCCCGCCCGGGACCGCAGGGCAGGCGGATCTGGCCGTGTGCAACCCGCCGTGGCTGCCCGCCAAGCCGACCTCCGTGCTGGAGCAGGCCGTCTACGACCCCGACAGCCGCATGCTGCGCGGCTTCCTCGCCGGGCTGGCCGGGCGGCTGGCGCCGGGCGGCGAGGGCTGGCTGATCCTCTCCGACCTCGCCGAGCACCTGGGACTGCGCCCCCGTGAGCAGTTGCTGGAGTGGATCGAGGGCGCGGGTCTCCAGGTCGTGGGCCATCTCGACGCGCGGCCCCGGCATGCGCGGGCCGGCGATCCGGAAGCACCCTTGCACGCGGCGAGAGCGGCGGAGACCACACGGCTGTGGCGGCTGCGCCGCGCGGAGGACTGAGCCGGGGGCCGGGGCCGGGGGCCGGGAGCCGGAGCCGGGAGCCTGGGCGGGGCCTCAGGTGCGGAGGGTGTGGCTGGGGGAGACCCCGTACCGCTCGCGGTACTGCGCCGAGAAGCGCCCCGCCTTGGCGAAGCCCCAGCGCGCGGCGACCGCGGCGACCGTCACCTGCGACGGGTCGGCGGCCTGCAGCTCACGGTGCGCGCCCTCCAGTCTGACCTGGCGCAGATAGCCGGTCGGCGTGGTCTCGCAGTGCCGCGCGAAGGCGTGCTGGAGGGCGCGCGGACTGCTGCGTGCTGCCTGCGCGATGTCGCGCAGGGTGAGGGGGTGCGCGGCGTTCGCGTCGATATAGGCCATGGCCCGGCGCAGCGCCGCGGGCGCCAGCCAGCCGGGGGACGGCAGCCGGGACCGCTCGGCGGAGGTGTGAGGGAAGGTCGCCAGCGCGGCCGTGGCCAGCAGCCGCGCCGCCTCGTCCAGGATCAGCGGGCTGGCGGCGGCCTGCGGGTTGCCCAGCACGTCGTGGCCGATGTGCCGGACGACGGCCTGCCAGTAGCGCGCCCGCTCCGGCGAGACCGGGCGGGCGAAGGAGAGCCGCGCCGTCGCCGTCTCCGTCCCCGCCAGGTCCGCCGCGACCCGCTCCACCTCGCGCAGCCCGATGCGTACGACGCCCAGCCGTACGTTGTCCCAGTTCACCAGCGTCGGTGCGTACGGGTCGCACAGGTGCAGGTCGCCGGGGCCCGAGCGGAGTGCGTTGCGTCCTGCGGCGACCTCCAGGGTTCCGCCGAGCACCTGCACCACGTAGACGCAGTGGCTCGGTTCGGCCTCGGCGCGCATCCGCATCGAGTGCGCGAGGCGCTCCACGCCGATCGCGCCCGCCTGCGTGAGCGCGGCGTCGAATCTGAACCGGTCACGGTCGCCGGAGAGTTGTGGGGTGTGCTCGGTGTAGGTCCGCCGCAGGAAATCCTCCGCCTCCTGTGGATCGGACGTTCTCATGCGGATACGGCGCACAGGGTCGTCCATGGCCCGTACCTCCTCGCCCGGGCCGCGGGTCGCCGACGCGTTCTTCTCAGCGCTTTCTTCTCGACGCCTTCTTCTCAACCGTCGATGCTAGGCCCGCGCGACGGCCGGGCACAGCCCACATCACGAAGGGCGTGGCCCGAATACGACACCCGGGCGGAGCCCCGCTTGCGCCGTGGACGAGACGCGCGCTGTTCTGACCCCTTGCCGAGCTGCGGAGCAGCAGGCGGCGGAGGAGTAGAGGACCGGAGTCCCGGAGTGAAGATGTCTGTGCCCAGCGCGCTCGAACGGGAGCTGGCCGAGGCGCTGTTGGAGCTCGCGGACGCGGACGCCGGGGGAGAGGCGGAGGGGCACGCGGGGCGGGACGCAGCCGCTGGTCAGGATCCGAAGCTGACCGCGCTGGCCGCGCACGCCTGCCGCCGCCTCGCCCGCGAGGGCCGCAGCAGCGAGGCCGCCGCACAGTTCGGCGCCCCCGTCGGGTCCGGCCCGGCGGCGTACGGGGCGAGCGGTGCGCGCGCGGCGCGGCTGCGGCTGGTGGAGGACGAGCAGCGCGAGGGGCCGGCCACCGACACCCTGCGGTCCGGCCTGGCACTGGCCGGTCCGCCGCTGGACGGCGACGCACTGCTCCGCTGGCCCCGGTACGCCCCGGTCGCGCTCGAGGAGGGCGTACGTGCCGTGCACACCGTTCCGCTGCCGGGCGGTCAGCGGACGCAGGGGGATACGCCGGGCGCGGGCGTGCTCGTCGTTCACCTGCTGACGAGGGGCCGCTGGGTCCGGCCGCCGCCGGAGCGCTGAGCGCGCTCTGCCGCGCGTGTGTGGTGGGGCTGGCGCATCGGACCGCGCTGCACCGTGCGGACGAGCTCCGGCAGGCGCTCGGCAGCAGGGTGGTGATCGAGCAGGCCAAAGGGATGCTCGCGGAGCGCCGGCGCGGCTCCGTCGAGGACGCCTTCGGCACCCTGCGCGCGTACGCCCGCTCCCGGCAGCGCCCGCTGCACCAGGTCGCCCGCGATGTGGTCGAGGCCCGGCTGGCGGGCCCGCCCTTCGAGCGGATCGTGGAGCCGCCGACGGGTCCGTAACCGGTTGAACCGGTGACCCGCGGAACCGGTGACCCGCGGAACCGGTGACCCGCGGAACCGGTGGACCGTTGGGCCCGTGGGATCTTCCCGGAACTGGTGAACCGGACGGGGCACGACACGGCCCGGGGCGTGAGGGGGTTGCAGGGGGCCGCCCCGGGCCGTTCGGGCCCGCCGCCGATAGGCGCGGCGGCGGGCCCCACACCGGCGGGGAATCGCCGTCCGAGCCCCCGAGGCGTGCCCCGGCGGACGGGCCACCGGAGGCTCCCATCATCCTCTTTCCGGACCGCGTTCCGGGGGACTTCGGCAACTTCCCTCAAAATTCCGGGAGTTGAGCAGCCGGGTCCGCTCAGCGCTCCAGCAGCGTCCCCAGCGGGCCGAGGTCGAGGTTCAGCTCGTCGCGGGTGAGCCCGTGCTGGGCGCACAGCTCGTCCATGCGTTCGTCCAGCAGCATCAGCGTCGTACCGATCCGCTCGATCTGTTCGTCGGTCACATCGCCCTGGTCGCAGCGGTGCAGCGCCTGGCGTTCCATGAGCTGACGCAGCAGCTCCACGACCGTGAGCACGAGGCAGACCAGGTCCCGGCCCACCCGGTCGGGGTCCAGCTCCAGGCGGCCGTTGGCGGCACGGACCGGCTCGCGCCCCGCTCCCGTCACAGCGGGCCACCGTCCCCCCAGGGTGCTGCCACGCGTTCGTTGACCGAGGACAGCAGCGCGTTCAAGGAGAGCCGCACCAACGGCACCTCGGCGATCGCCAGCACCAGATCGCCGCTGACCACGACGCCGGTGGCCAGTACCCGGTCCAGCAGGTCGACCAGCGGCACCCCGATCGGCGCCCCGCTCTCCGGCCCCTCCCAGGGCACCACCTCGCCGACGTGTTCACCCACGGGCATCCAGCCCACCCCCGTCCACGAACGAGTACGGCACCCACGGCCCGGTGACCTCCACCTCGACGCCCTGGCAGGCGGGCGCACTGCGCACTTCCTCCACCGCCTCGGCCACCTCGCGCTCCCGCCCCTCGGCCACCAGGTAGGCGGCGTTGAGCAGTTGGGTGCCGCGTTCGCCGGTCAGCGCCGTGTCGTGCGTACGGAGCCTCCGGCTCGCCACCGCGACGCCGCGCAGCGCCCGGTCCACGGCCTCCGCCGCGTCGAGCCCGGCCTGCTGGCGCCGCTCGCGCTCCTGACGCGCGCCGCGCACCCGCTCCAGATACGCGCGCCCTGAGCGCCCGACGGAGCGCGCGGCTCCCGGGGTGGCGGCGTGGGCGGCGCCGGCGGCGCTGGGGCCTTCCGGTGCGCCGGCGGGGGTACGCGCCGGCGCCACCGTCGCGGAGCGGCCCGGTCCGCCGGTGGTCTCCCGCCGCGCGTACACCTTGACGCCCCACTCGACCCGGCCCGCGATGCGCTCCAGCACCGCATGGAAGCGGCGCTCGTCCTCGCGCAGGGCCGCCCGGACCCGCTCGTCGCCCAGATACAGGGTGGCCAGCGGCAGCGGTACCGTCGGGGCGCCGGCCGCCACGGCGGCGATCACCGCGTGGTGGGCGCGGGCGCAGCGCTCCAGCTCCGTACGGTCGGTCAGCCGCTCCCGCAGTGCCTCCTGCCCGAACTCCGCCGCCGGGACGTCCTGGACCACCGCCTCCAGCGAGCCGAACCGCAGCAGCCGGACCGGAGCGCCCGGAGCCTGGCCCGGCAGTCCGGCGACCGCGGCCGGGTCGCCGTCGCGGCAGACGGCGAAGACGTAGGTGGCGGTGGCCGCTGCGCCACCCTGGCCCCGGCGCTGATGCGGTCCGGGTTCATCCACCGTCTGTGTCATCTGCCGCCCGCCTCCTTCACGTGGTGCCAGCTGTGGCGTCGGCGTTCGTCGTCCCAGCCCGCTTCACGTCGTCCGGTGCGGCCCTCGCCCGTGCTCCCCTCCAGCTCGGCGATCCGCTCCCGCAGCCGCTGGTTCTCCTCGTCGACGGCGTCCCGGTGGGCGCGGGTGGAGAGTGCTGGATCGGTCTCCCACCAGTTGATGCCGGCCTTCTTCGCCGTCTCGACGGAGGAGACGAACAGCCGCAGCCGGATGGTGAGCAGCTCGATGTCCAGCAGGTCGATCTTGATGTCGCCCGCGATCACGATGCCCTTGTCCAGCACCCGTTCGAGGATGTCCGCGAGGTTGGCGGGGCCGGAGGGGGT
>NZ_JADKMA010000255.1 GCF_017676365.1 Streptomyces oryzae | reverse complement strand
GCCGGGCATTACGGTGGGACACGAAGGCCTCCGCGCGGTGAAGATTCGACACCTCCACCACACACGGAGGCCTTCCCTTTGATCAAGACCACACCGTGTCAACAACGCTGGTGATCAATACAACTAGGGCTTGCCCCTTACCGTTCGCGGGACCGAGGGGCACCCCCCGGCAAGCACGGCTCAGTGCCCCAGCAAGCCACCCAACGCACCACGTCCTCCTCCGCCAGAGGAGGACGTGCCCGACGAAGAGTCCTCACTCGTGGAGGACGACTCACGGGAGACACCCGAACGGGAGCCGGAGCTCCCACTGGTGCCGTCCTGCGACTGCTGCCCAGGCTGCTGCTGCGCCGGCGGCGCCGTGGTGCCCTGCTGCTGACCCGGCGTGGCCCCCTGCGGACCCCCCTCGTTCGCCCCCTGCGTCTGCCCCTGGCTCGGGGTGGACTCCGGGCCACTGCTGGCCCGGCGCTCACCCGGCCTGGTCTCCTTCGCGGAGGGGCGGCCGTCCTTGCCGCGCCGGCCCAGCTCACCACGCCGCCCGTCCGCACCGGCCGGGCCCTGCGTCTCCTGACCCGCGCCGGCCCGGCCCGGCTGCTGGGGCATCGGGGAGCCCGGCAACCGGTTGGTGGGCGTCTTCTCGCGCTCGGGGGCCACGGTCGGCTGCGCGGAGCGCACCGCGCTGCCCAGCAGCGAGCCGACGAGCAGGGACAGACCGACGGCGACCGTGGCGATGACGGTGCCCCTGCGCAGCACCCGGCGCCGCAGATCGCGCAGTTCCACGCGGGGGCCGAGCCTCCGCCACGCCTCGCTCGCCAGCCGCCCGTCGACGGAGTAGACGGGCGCGCCCGCGATGATCAGCGGGCTCCACGCGGCGAGGTAGATGATGTCCGGCGCCTCGTAGGCGGGGACGCTGCTCCAGCTGACGGTCATCAGCAGCGCGGCCGACAGCAGCGCGCCGACGCCCGCAGCGACCCGCTGCCACAGTCCGAACATGGTCAGCACGCCGACGATGATCTGGAGGAAGGCGACGGTGAGGCCGGCGCCGACCGGGTGGGCGAGGGCGAAGTCCCGCAGCGGGGAGGCGATCGTCCACGGGTCCAGGGACCGCAGCCAGGTGACCATGGAGCCGCGCTCGCCCCCGTCGAAGTAGACGGGGTCGCACAGCTTGCCCATCCCGGCGTAGACGGAGATGAAGCCGAGGAACAGCCGCAGCGGGAGCAGTACGACGCCCAGATTCATCCGGCGCCCCGGGTAGTACGCGTGCCGCACGGCGTCGCGGCGGCGGCGGCCCTCGGCGTCCGCCGCGGCGTCGTCGTCGCCCGCGTACCCTCCGGGGCCCTCGTCGTCCTCCCGGTCCGCGTAGGCCTGGTAGCCCCCGGGGCCGTCGAAACGGGCATAGCGGCCGGGACCGCCGGGGCCGCCGCGGTCGCCCTGGTAGGTGACCGTCGCCAGTTCCCCGGTGTCCTGCCCGAGCGCTTCGAGCTCCCCGGTGTCCTCGTCGAAGGCGCCGCGCGCCGGGCGTACGCCCTTCAACAGCGGCTCCGGCTGCGGCGGTTCGGGCTGCGGGGGAACCGGCCGCCCGCTCTCTGAGGGCTGCGGGCCGCGGGGCGGGCCGACCACGGTGGCGGGGCCCTTGACCCGGGGCAGGGTCTGGGTGGCGGAGGGGTCCGGCTCGGTGGTGGCGGGGCCCTCGCGGCCGACGAGACCGGCCGTGCGGGCGGCCTGGATCAGCTTCGTGGCGCCCGTGTCGTCCGGCTCGGGGCCGCCGCTCCACACCACGGGGGCGCGGCGCCCGGCCCGCCCGGAGCCGGAACGGCGGGCCCCGGCCGCCGCGGTGCCGCCGGTGACGACGGGAATGGGCTCGGTCTCCTCGCCGCTGTGCGGCCGCGGGCCGGAGCCTGCGGAGACGAGTTCCCCCGCGGCGGATCGGGCCTGCGCGGACGTGGAGGCAGGTGCGGTGGCGGACTGCGCCAGCGGGTCACGTCCGACTGCGGACGCGGCGACGACGGCGGGAACGGCAGACGTAGCAGACGTGGCCGGCGTGGCAGACCTGGCCGATCCGGCGGACGCCGCGCCGAGCCGTACTCGGAAACTCGCGTGATTGACGACCACCTCAGCGGGGTCGGACGGGACCTTGACCGTGCTCAGCACCGGTTCGTCGTCGAAGAAACCGCGTGGGCTTCCCCCTGGGCCGTGCCCGGAGCCGCGGCCCGAAGCGCCGGGTGCGCGGGGTGTTCTGGTGTCCACACTCATCTAACCGAGTGACGGACGGTTAGGACACTGCCTTGACCGGCCCGATCTGTCGGAGGTCCGTCAAGAGATCACACCCGGTCGCGGGTCCTGGCCCGCGACCGGCCCGCGCCGAGCCCAACGCCCGGCCGGGCTCAGCCGCGGCGCCTCAGCCGCGGCGCCTCAACCGCGGCGCCTCAGCCGCGGCGCCGCGCCGCCTCGTAGAGGACCACTCCGGCCGCGACGCCCGCGTTCAGGGACTCGGCGCCGCCCGGCATCGGGATGCGTACCTTCAGGTCGCACGTCTCGCCGACCAGCCGCGACAGGCCCTTGCCCTCGCTGCCGACGACCACCACGAGCGGGCCGTCGAGCGCGGCGACATCGCCCAGCTCCACATCGCCGTCCGCCGCGAGTCCGACGACCATCAGGCCCGCCTTCTGGTAGGCCTCCAGCGCACGGGTGAGGTTGGTGGCGCGCGCGACCGGCGTGCGCGCCGCCGTACCCGCTGACGTCTTCCACGCGCCGGCCGTCATCCCGGCCGCCCGCCGCTCGGGCACGACCACGCCGTGGCCGCCGAACGCCGAGACGGAGCGCACGACGGCGCCCAGGTTCCGCGGGTCGGTCACCCCGTCCAGCGCGACGATCAGCGGGTCCTCACCGCGGTCGAAGGCGGCCGCCGCCAGGTCCTCGGGGTGCGCGTACTCGTACGGCGGGACCTGGAGCACGAGGCCCTGGTGGTTGAGGCCGTTGGTCATCCGGTCCAGCTCGGGCCTGGGGGCCTCGACCAGCCGGATACCGCCGCGCTCGCCCGCGACGCGGACGGCCTCACGGACGCGCTCGTCGTTGTCGATGAACTGCTGCACATACAGCGCGTTGGCCGGCACACCCTCGCGGAGCGCCTCCACCACGGAGTTCCGGCCCACGACCAGCTCCGCTGTGGACTTGCCGCCGCGCTGCTGGCGGGCCTGGGCACGGCGCGCCTTGACCTGCGCCGCGCGCTGCTTGGCGTGCCCCTTGCGCATCTCGGCGGGCGGGGTGGGGCCCTTGCCCTCCAGACCTCGGCGGCGGTTGCCGCCGCTGCCGATCTGCGGCCCCTTCTTCTTCCCGGGCATGCTGGGGCACCTACCTTGCTCTCTGCGGCGTGCGCGGCTCGCTGCGGGTGCGCGTCGAGTGCGCGATCGGATGTACGTACGGCTTTACAACGGTACCGGCACCGGGGAGTACCGGTACCGAGGGAGCGCTCACCCCCCGGCGAGCTCCCAGCGGGGGCCCGAGGGGGTGTCCTCGATCGTCAGCCCGGCCCGCGCCAGCTCGTCGCGGATGGCGTCGGCCGTCGCGTAGTCCTTGCGGGCCCGCGCGGCCTGCCGCTGCTCCAGCACCAGGCCGACCAGCGAGTCCACCACGGAGTGCAGCTCGGCACCGCCACCGGGGGCCGCCGCGGACCATGCGGCGTCCAGCGGGTCCATCCCCAGCACGCCGAGCATGGCGCGGACCTCGGCGACGGCGGTGGCGACGGCGGCCTTGTCGCCCTCGCCCAGTGCGGCGTTCCCCTGCCGCACCGTCGTATGGACGACGGCCAGCGCCTGCGGGACGGCGAAGTCGTCGTCCATGGCCTCGGCGAACGCCTCCGGCACCCGCTCCGCCGGCTCCACCTGGCCGGTCAGCTCGGTGCCGCGCTGCAGGAAGCCCTCGATCCGGCCGAACGCGGACTCGGCCTCGCGCAGCGACTCGGTGCTGTACTCGATGGTGGAGCGGTAGTGCGGGCCGCCCAGGTAGTAGCGCAGCACCAGCGGGCGCCACTGCTTGACCATCTCGCTGACGAGCACCGAGTTGCCCAGCGACTTGCTCATCTTCTCGCCGCTCATGGTGACCCAGGCGTTGTGGGACCAGTAGCGGGCGAAGTCGTCGCCGAACGCGCGGGACTGGGCGACCTCGTTCTCGTGGTGCGGGAAGACGAGGTCGACGCCGCCGCCGTGGATGTCGAAGGCGCGGCCGAGGTACTTGTGCGCCATCGCGGAGCACTCCAGGTGCCAGCCGGGTCGGCCGGGCCCGAAGGGGGTCTCCCAGTAGGGCTCGCCGGGCTTGGCGGCCTTCCACATGGCGAAGTCGCGAGGGTCGCGCTTGCCGGTCTCGCCCTCGCCGGCGGGCTGACGGAGGCTGTCGAGCTCCTGGTTGGAGAGGGAGAGGTAGTCGCCGAAGGAACGGACGTCGAAGTAGACGTTGCCGTCGGCGGCGTAGGCGTGGCCGCGGTCGATCAGCACCTGCATCATCTCGACCATCTCGGGGATGTGGCCTGTGGCGCGCGGCTCGTTGGTGGGCGGCAGGCAACCGAGCGCTTCGTAGGCGGCGTTGAAGGCCCGCTCGTTCTCATAGCCGATCGCCCACCAGGGCCGGCCCTGCTCGGCGGACTTGGCGATGATCTTGTCGTCGATGTCGGTGACGTTGCGGATGAACGTCACCTTGTAGCCGCGGTAGCTGAACCACCGGCGCATGATGTCGAAGTTCAGCCCGGAGCGGATGTGCCCGATGTGCGGGGCCGCCTGCACGGTGGCGCCGCACAGGTAGATCGAGACGCAGCCGGGTTCGAGCGGGCTGAAGTCGCGGATCTGCCGGGCGCTGGTGTCGTACAGGCGAAGAGTCACGGGGTCAAGGGTAGTAGCCCGGCGGGCCCCGCCGTGCCCTGGCCGCAGGGACGGGACGGGGCCTGCCGCCGGGAGTGCTCAGAGCCTGCCGACGACCTTGTCGACGGTGACGCGTACGACGACGCGTTCGGCGTCCTGATCCGAGGCGGGGTTGAACTCCGCGTAGGGCTTCCCGGTGTACTTGTGCGACAGCTCGTCGATGAGCTCCTGCGCGCCCTCAGTGCTCAGCGACGCGGTGCCGCGCAGCTCCGCATAGGTGTACGGCGACTCGGCGGGCTGCACCATGACGGTCACCCGGGGGTCGCGCTTCAGGTTCTTCGTCTTGCGGCGGTCGACGGTGGTGGAGAAGAGCACGTCTTCCCCGTCCCGCTTCACCCACACCGGCGACACCTGTGGACTGCCGTCCGGCTGGATGGTGGCGACGGCGATGAAGACCTTGCCGTCGAGGACCTGCTTGAGCTCCTCGGAGAGCACCTGCTGTGCCACGGGATGGGCTCCCTTCCTCTGGATGCGGAGGTCTGTGCGGAAGTCTTGCTCCTTTCCGGACCGTATCTCACACACCGTCAGCCGCGGAGCTCCTCCGCGCGCGGCAGAAGCGGCAGGACCAGCGCGGTGGCCACAGCTGCCAGGCCCTCGCCGCGCCCGGTCAGGCCGAGCCCGTCGGTGGTGGTGCCGGAGACCGAGACGGGGGCGCCCGCGGCGTCGGAGAGTGCCTTCATGGCCTCGGCGCGCCGCTTGCCGATCTTCGGGCGGACGCCGATGACCTGTACGGCCACATTGCCGATCTCGTATCCCGCCGCGCGCACGATGCGGGCCGCCTCCGTGAGCAGCGCGACGCCCGAGGCGCCGGACCACTCGGGGCGTTCGGTGCCGAAGTGGGCGCCCAGATCGCCGAGCCCGGCGGCGGAGAACAGCGCGTCGCATGCCGCGTGCGCCGCCACATCGCCGTCGGAGTGTCCGGCGAGTCCGTACCGCTCGCCCTCCCACAGCAGCCCGCCGCACCACAGCTCGCGGCCCTCCTCGAAGGCGTGCACGTCGGTGCCGATGCCGACCAGGGGCAGCGCGGCAGCGGCGGGGCCGCCGGTGTGCTCAGTAGGCATCCTTCGCCCTCCTCCTGGCCAGAACCGCCTCCGCGAGCACGAGATCGAGGGGGCGGGTCACCTTGAACGCCTCCTCGTGGCCGGGGACGACGACCACCTCGACGCCGAGCCGCTCGACCATGCCCGCGTCGTCCGTGGCGCCCTCGCCCTGAGCCGTCAGCCGGGAGTGCGCCTCGGCGAGCACCTTGCGGGAGAAGCCCTGCGGAGTCTGCACGGCGCGCAGCCGGCCGCGGTCCGGGGTGCCGGTGACCGGCTCCGGCTCGCCGTCGCCGCGCGGCTCCACCTGCTTGACGGTGTCGGTGACGGGCAGCGCCGGCACCACTGCGGGCGCACCGTCGCGGACGGCGCGGGCGACGGCGTCCACCGTCTCGTCCGGGACCAGCGGCCGGGCCGCGTCGTGCACCAGCACGGTCTCGACGGTGTCCGGCAGCGCGGCCAGGCCCAGGCGTACGGAGTCCTGGCGGGTGTCGCCGCCCGGCACGACGGCGACCTCCGGCAGCCCGTGCCCGTCCAGCAGCGTACGGACGGCGGAGACGCCGTCCGACGGTGCCACCACGACGACGAGCTCGACGGCGCGCGCCCGCGCGGTAGCGCGTACGGCGTGCACCAGCATCGGCGTACCACCGAGCTCGCGCAGCGCCTTGGGCGCTCCCGGACCGAGCCGGACGCCCTTGCCCGCTGCCGGGATCACCACGGCGGTGCGGGGCCCGGCGTCAGCGGAGGGCCGGGAGTCCCCGGAAGGGGCGAAGTCTGTGGAATCGATTGACATCGGTAGCGCGTTCAGGGTTTGTGTCCTCAGCCGGGGTGGGTATGGCCTGGGGGTACCCCCGGCCATAGGTTGGGGGAGTGCCGGGCGCCACCGCTCGACCGAACCCTTCCGTGACCATCGGTCGAGTCGGCTGCCCGGGCCCGGCACATCGGCTCCTCAGCCGACGGCGGCGCATTCGCCGGCGTAGGCGCAGCATGCTGGATCATGTCGCAGCAGCATGCCCGAACGTGCCCCGAACATGCCGCAGCGCCCGGTGACGACTGATGTCATCCGGGCACCGCGGCATCGTATGGGGCAGATCGAGTGTCAGGAAGCGAGAACCTCGTCGAGCAGCGCCTCTGCCTTGTCCTCGTTCGTGTTCTCCGCCAGAGCCAGTTCGCTCACCAGGATCTGGCGGGCCTTGGCCAGCATCCGCTTCTCACCGGCGGACAGGCCGCGCTCACGCTCACGGCGCCACAGGTCGCGCACCACCTCGGCGACCTTGATCACATCGCCGGACGCGAGCTTCTCGAGGTTTGCCTTGTAGCGCCGGGACCAGTTGGTCGGCTCCTCGGCATACGGCGCGCGGAGCACCTCGAAGACCCTGTCCAGCCCGTCGGAACCAACGACGTCGCGCACGCCTACGAACTCCGCATTGTCCGCCGGCACGCGAACGGTCAAATCGCCCTGCGCGACCTTCAGAACCAAGTAGGTCTTGTCCACGCCTTTGATCTGGCGAGTTTCGATAGCCTCGATCAGCGCGGCCCCGTGATGGGGATAGACCACGGTGTCGCCAACCTTGAACGTCATGTGTCAGGTACCCCTTCCGTGGCTATCCAGGGTAACACGGGAACGACATCTTCTGAATGGCGTTTTCGCAGGTCAGGGCATATCTCGGGGCTTGACAAGCGGCCCTCTATCGTGCATCGACCGGTCAATGCAAGCGGGTATTCGCAGGTGAGAGCGGTTCTGCGCACCCGTCGAAACGGGCCCGGACGGCCTCCGGAAGAGGCCCGCGACACGACCGTTATGACCGATTTGTCCGACTGTAGGGAGTGGCATCGATCGCCCCTCCATCCGCTTTCCCAAGAATTGATCAATGGCCGTGTAAGAGCCTGTTGATCAATTCTTCATCAACCTCTCGCATTCCCGTGGAATCGCCCGTACGGAGGTCTTCCGGGCATCGGCCCGCTGCTATTCGACGGTGTACGGGAACAGGGCCGCGCGGCGCCGGGAGCCCGGGCCGGAGGGTCGGGTGCGGGGCGTCCACAGGCTGTCGGTAACCTGACCCCCGCACGCGAAAGCCCATCCGTACGCGACCGGCACGCGCTCGAGGAGCGTGCCTGCCGCCATAGCTCGCCTAGGAGTTGCCGCCGCCGTGAGCAGCAGCCTTCGTCGCGGCACCCTCGCCGCCACCACCCTCGCGCTCGCCGCCGTCTCGCTGACCGCCTGCGGCGCCGGGAACGACGCGCAGACGCTGGAGATCAGGCCCGACAACGCGGCGACGCACGTCGGGGTCATCAAGGTCCAGAACGCCAACATCGTCACCGACACCGCGGGTTCGGGCGAGGCGACGGTCACGGCGCGGATCTTCAACGACGGCGAGAAGGACCAGACCCTCAAGGGCGTCTACATCAAGGGCGCCCGTGCCGAACTGAGCCCCGCCAAGGGCGAGAAGAAACTGGTGGTCCCGGCCGGCGGCTCGCTGGCGCTGGGCGGCAGGGGCAAGGCGTCCGCGCTGATCGCCGACGCGGAGAAGGCGGGTGTGAAGGACGGCAACGCGCAGGCGCTCACCTTCGACCTGAGCCGTACCGGGCCGGTGAAGCTGCGGGCCACGGTGCTGCCCGCGGAGAACGCGTACAAGACGGTCGGGCCCAGCTCGTCGCCCTCCCCGTCGCAGTCGCCGTCCCGCCGGACTCCGGAGCACGGCCCTTCGGACTCGGCGTCGCCTTCTGGCTCGGCCGAGCCCGGGGAGGCCAGCCCGTCCTCCTCGGCCCCGGCCGGTGCGGAGGAGCAGGCCGGTCACTGAGGCGCGCCCCGTCAGGGGCGCGGGGAACTGCGCGCTCAGCCACAAGCCGCCCGCACCCGGCGGTGCACACCACCCCTACGGCGAGAGGCCGCATCCCCCGTGCGGGGTGCGGCCT
>NZ_JADKMA010000254.1 GCF_017676365.1 Streptomyces oryzae | reverse complement strand
GCCTACTGGTCGACGCTGCCGAGCAGGCGCTCCGCACGCTCCTCCACCAGCCGCACCGCGCCCGGCTGACGGCCGGGCACCCGACGGCGGAGGAGGACCAGTTCCGGGGCCAGCTCGCGAGCCATGTCGTCGTCCTCGAGGCACTGCCACTGGTGGTGGGCCCGGTCGACGGCGCCTTCCACCTCCAGCGCGCTCTCCGCCTCGCCGAGTTCGAGTCGGCCCCGGGCCACCAGTAGCCACAGTTCGCAGCTGCGGGCCGGGGCTCCGGCGAGGCGGGCGAGGTCGGCCCGTACCTCCAGCCAGTGCAGGGCTCCCTCCGAACCGGGGCCTTCGGTGCGCTCGGCGGCGTCCTGCCAGGATGCAGCGAGGGTCTCGGCCTCCTGATGGCGGCCCGCCCGCGCGGCAGCCAGGATCGTTTCGTGCGGGTCCTCCGCCGCGGGCCGCACAGCCGGGGTTCCGGCCGCCGGGGGCGGCGCGGTCGCCGACCGGGCCGCCGCGGGCTGCGCCGGTGGTGCCGGCTGCGCCGAACTGGCGGCCGCGGGGTGAGCCACCGGAGGCTGTGCCGCGGACTGCTGCGCGACGCCGGCGTCTTCGGGCGCGGCCTGCGCCAGGTCGGCAGGCTGCTGCTCGACCGGCTCCGTGACGGGCAGCGTGTGACTGTCCTCGCGCTGCCACTCCGCGGGCAGATCCGGCCGGGAGTGGTGCTCCCAGCCGTTCGGGGCGACGGGGAAGGGCGCTGACTGAGAGCCGTTCGGCGTATCTGCCGTCGGCGCCTGGCCCTGGGCCTGAAGCTGGTCCGGGAACTGAACCTGGCCCTGGGCGTGGGCCTGCCCCTGACCACCTGCCTGGATGTGGTTAGCCACTGGGGGCTGGTACGCCGTCGGCGCCTCGTCGACACCCGGGGGCTGGTGCGCCGCCGGAGCCGGGAACGCGGTGGCGGTGGCGGTGGCGACGAACAGCGCCTGCTCGTGCTCCGTCGAACCGGATACCGCCGCGGCCCGCTCGTGCAGTTCCGGGAACGGCATACGGCCGCCCGCGCGCCACAGCCGCACGCACTCCTGAAGGTACGCGGGCTCCACCGGCGCCTTGCCGCCGCGGCGCCGCCGCCACTTCGACTCGCCGCTGTGCCGCACCACCCGGCCGAAGATCCCTACACCGGGAGCTTCCGGCAGGCCGCGCGCCTGGATCGCCTCCCATGTGTCCGTCTCCGTGGCCACGTCCAGCAGCACCGTCGTCATTCCCGGGTGCCTTATGGCCAACTCCCCTATCAGCCACTCCCAGGGCAGACCGCTGTACCGCACCACTGCCGAGTGCTGGCCGGGCGCTCCCAGGCCGACGTGGAGCCCGCCCTTCTTCGGGTCCTTGCGCAGCTCCCCGACGATGACGACGAGCAGCTGCCCGGACACCCCGGCGACCAGACGCACACGGGCCAGCACCATCTGCGGGTCGACAGGGCCCACCAGTTCGACAACGCCCACTCCGGCTCTGCCACCGGCCGGATCACCGCCCGCACCCGCCAGCACGCCGCTCCAGGTCACCCCGCCCAGACCCGCCACGACGACGCCGACATCCATCAGCCCTCCGCCGACGCCCGCCACCACCAGCACACCGTCGCCCGCGCCCTCGGAGCCCACACCCGGAACCGACACCAAAACCCCCCACACACCAAACCGATCAGAACACGGACAGTTTTCAGCCCAAGGCCCCGGCGGGCCGTCGCCACCTCTCGGGTCGGAGCCGGCCGGTGCCGGGCCATATCGGACCCGGCGGCAGTGCACATGTCGGGCCTGGCAGCAGAGCCCTTGCTGGCAGCGGCGACCTCCAACCCATCGACGGCGGACTCCAATTCAACACGACCACGTCTCCGTCGGCGATCCGGCTGCCGCCGCCCGGGGAGCCGGAACGGGACATCCCGGGGGATTCGGACGCCATGCCGGTTCGCCACCCTGACGGGTGAAATTCGTCGGCCGCACCTCGAAGATTTCCAGCGCCGCCACCGCGGGTCGGATTACGGCAAGCGGCCAGATGGCATACCGGAAGCGGTCTCAGTACCGCCGAAGACGGTCACCTTCGATCATGAAGGGAGGAAAATACGGCTTGTCCTCGTCTGACAGTTCGACGTGCTGACGTCTTCGGTTCACGGCGGCTGCTCATGCAATTGCCGATGAATTTGCACGCAGCAGAGGCTCGTAGCGTCGGGCCCATCTGGAGCGGTAGCTTCCGGCGGGAGGGGGCCCGCAACGGAGGGATTGGGAGGGGAAGAGAACGTTGAGCGTTCGTATGCCCTTGCCGTGCGAACACTACTGCGCCGTGAATTCGGCGCAGCCGGACACCGACCGGAAGCAGAAGAGCCCGGAGGCCGAACGGGAAGTACCAGTGGAGTTCGCTGCTTTCTGCGCTCTTTATCGGGACCGGTATCGGGAGTACGCGCACAGCCGCCTGGACGATGCGGGGCAGGCGGACACCGCCGTACGACTCGCCTTCGCCGAACTGGCCGACCAATGGGACCAGGCGCTGCGGAGCCCGAACACCAACGCCTACGCCTGGCAGCTCCTCAACCGTCACCTCCGTACCCACACGCATGTCGCGGAGGAGGCGGAACGGGACGGCCAGGAGGAGAGTGTGAGCCGGGCGGGGCTCCAGGACCGCTCGTTCCTGCCCGACCACGCGGACGGCGCCCGAATCCTGCACCAGGATTTGGGAATGCCCTTGCCGGAAGCCTCCGAATTGATGGGCCACACCACTCCCCGGCCCCGCTGAGCAGCACTGGACATCCCCGGCTGCGGCGCGCCGTCGTGCGCCTGTGCGCTCCCGTATGCGGTACGAGCGCGGGCAGCCTCCCCGCGAGCCGGGAGGTGAGCGGATGCACGGCCCTGCCACGGTCGGGTGGCTGCTGGTGGCGCTCTGCGCGGTGACGGGCGCCTCATGTGTACTGCGGGCGCGCGGCGCGGGACGCGGGCAGCGCGCTGAAGCACAGGGCGAGGCGGCGATGGGTTTCGGCATGGCCGCCATGGCCGTACCCGTGCTGTGGCACGGGGCGCCGAGAGTGCACACGACAGCGGCATGGTCCTTCACCGCTGTCTTCGGTCTGCTGCTGATGCGGGAGCTGTGGCTGGTGGCGGGCGGGCGGCACCGTGGCGGGTGCCGGTCGTGGCGGCTGCACCATGTGCTGAGCACCGGGGCGATGGCGTACATGGCGCTGTGCATGGCCCTCAGCGCCTCGGCCGGCACCGGCGCGCATGGCGCCGGAGCCGGCGGCGTGCCCGCGCTGACGGGCACGCTGTTGGTGTATTTCGCGGGGTATGTGCTGTGGACGGGCACGCGCCTGATGCCCGTGATGACGGGCGCGCCTGCCGGGGCCGCGGCAGGCGCTCATGGCGGCCAGGACGGCCAGGGGGGCATGGCGCTCCCGGTGGTGCGGCAGGCCGGGGTCGCGGCCGGCTGCCGAGTGGCCATGGGGGCGGGCATGTTTGCGATGTTGCTGTCGGTGTGAGTGGGCAAACACGGCCATGCAGTGAGCCGCATCACTTCTGCACTGTCGGGCATATCACTGTCTCGTAACAGCCTCTTAGGCTGAGCGGTATGACGGTCCCGCTCGCGCTGATGGTGCTCGCCCTGTTCGCCGCGGGTCTCGCGCCGCGTGTACTGACCCGCTGCACGTGGCCCGACCGGGAGCCGGTACTCGCCCTGTGGGTCTGGCAGTGCGTCGTCGGGGCTGTGCTGTTGTGCTGCGTGCTGGCCATGGCCCTCTCGGGTGCCGCCGCCTTCACGGTGGTGCGCAGCCATGTGTTCGCCGGGGCACCGAACGGAGTCGCGGAGGCATACACCTCCAGCGCCTACGCGCCATGGGCCGGTGCCCTGTGCGTGCTGCTGGCCTGCGGGGGCGCCTGGACGGGCGCGATGCTGCTACGGGAGATCAGGGACGCGCGGGCCCGCCGCCGCCGGCGACGCGCGGAACTGCGGGAACGGGCGCCCCAACTGCCGGGCGAGGACACCTCGTCGAGCGAGCGCCTGCTGGTCCTGGAGGACGAGAAACCGGACGCCTGGTGGCTGCCGGGCGCCACCCCGCAGTTGGTCATCACCACTGGCGCGCTGCGGCGGCTCAAGGGGCGGCAGCTCGATGCGGTGCTGGAGCACGAGCAGGGGCACGCGAGGGCGCGTCACGACTGGCTGCTGCACTGCTCGGCCGCGCTGGCCACCGGCTTCTCCAGGGTGCCGGTCTTCGCGGGCTTCCGCGACCAGGTGCACCGGCTGGTGGAGCTGGCCGCCGACGACGTCGCCTCCCGCCGTTACGGCAGGCTGACCATCGCGCTGGCCCTGGTCGAACTCAACGAGGGCCGAGGCATTTTCGGGCCCTGTCCCGCTCCGGTGGCGATGGTGCCGCAGCGGGTGCACCGGCTGCTCACGCCCGCCCCTCGGCTGCCGGTCAGCCGCAGACTGCGGATGACGGCGGTGGCGTCGCTGGTGCCCGTGGTGCCGCTCCTCGTGGCGTTCGCCCCGGGACTGTCCGCGCTGCGCTAGGGCTTGCCCCTCGGACAGCGCAAGGGACACCCGCCCCGAAGGGGCGCGGGAAACTGCGCGAGCAACCACAAACGCATCCGCACCCCGCACTCTTCGGACAGCGGCACCCCTCACCGGAACGACAGCCGCAGGACAGGCTCCAGCGGACTGCGACAGCCACAGGTGCGGTCTCCGGCCGCGGAAGGACGCGCCCATGAGTGCGAAAGGACGCGCCCATGAGTCGAAGAAACGACACGCGCGCCAGTAGCGACGACTCGCGCGCTGCGGGTGACGACGCGCCCCTGAAGTCCGCCGTCCCGGACGGCAGCAGCGATGATCGGCACATGTGTGGTGCGACCCGTTCCCCCTCGCCCGGCGTGCGTCAGGCCGCCGTGGCTGCCACCGTGGGGGCTGCCGCCTTCCTGCTGACCGTATTGGCGCTGCTGCCGTGGCGGCCGTTGGCCACGCTCGACCGGAGCACCGCCACCGGGCTGCACACCCTCGCGCTGGAACACCCGGCGCTGACCCGGACCATGCGGATCCTCACCGACTGGGTGTGGGACCCGTGGACGTTCCGGCTGTTGGTGGCCGTGGTGTTCGTACGGCTGGTGTGGTGCCGGGAACGGCTGGCGGCGTACTGGGCGGCGGGGACGGTGCTGGTGGGCACGGGTGTGCAGCAAGGCATGAAGGCGGCGATCGGGAGGGAACGCCCGCAATGGCGGCACCCGGTGGACTCGGCGGACTACGCCGCGATGCCGTCGGGGCACGCGATGACCGCCGCATTGGTGTGCGTGGTGCTGCTGTGGCTGTGGCGCGAGCGAGGAGCACCGCTGAGCGACACATGGTGGCGGCCGGCGGTCGCCCTCGCGGGGGTGAGCGTGGTCGGCGTGGCGTTCACCAGGGTATGGCTGGGCGTGCACTGGCTGACGGACACGGTGGTCGGCGTGCTGCTGGGCACGGCGGTGGCGTTGGCGTCAGCGGCGGCGTGGGCGGCTCTGCGGCCCGGTGAGCGGCTGCCCGAGCCCGTGGGCCGGAGAGGCTGACGCAGGCCCGCAGCGGGGCCTCAGCGCCCGTCTCCGCGGCCTCGGAGTCCGCTGGGCGGCGCGCCAACGCGCCGACGGGCCGCGGCGTTCGGGTACCGCCGGAGAAAGTAAAGGTTGCGCAAGGGGTGTTGGGGACGCTTCCGTCCTCTAGAGTCAGGGCCTGCGGTGCCGCTGTCGGACGCTCGGGCGGCGCTGGTGCGGGACCTGACCGGTCCACATCGCCGAGCCATCCGGTCGACGCCGATACCGGGGCGATCCCCCGCGTCGCCCCGATATCGGCCGCTGTACCGGGAGTCGCGTTGCGTGTCCAAAAGGGAACGCGAACACCCGAAGTCGTGCTGAGTATATTGGCTGCCAGCCAGTCAACGCAGGAGTTACAGCATGTCCCCCCGGAGCGCATCGGTCAATGAAGAGTTGCGCCGACGCTCGCGCGAACGTCTGCTTCAGGCGACCGTCGAGCTGGTCGCCGAGCGCGGATACGAAGCGACGACGCTGGGGGCGATCGCCGACCTGGCAGGGTCGGCACGTGGTCTGATCTCGTACTACTTCCCCGGCAAGCGACAGCTGTTCCAGTCGGCTGTGCACCGGCTGATGCATCTCACGCTGGCCGAGGCGCTGGACAACGGTCCGCTGCCCGAAGGGCCGGACGGCGGGCAGGAGATGCTGGCCCGGGCCATCGACGCGGTGCTGGGGCTGGCACGCGACCAGCCGGTGCTGATGCGCGCCCATATGGCGGGCATTCTGCAGCAGGAGGGGTTCCTCCAGTGCGACGAACAGCAGCGCCTGGCGTCCTTGCTGCGTGCCACTGTGGCCCGGTACGGCTCCGCCGACCCGGACACCGACTACCCGCTGCTGCGCGCCAATCTGATGGGCGCCGTCGTCGCGGCTCTGCTGCCCGGTGCGCCGATGCCACTGGAGCGGCTACGGGGTGAGTTGTTCAGCCGGTACGGCCTCAAGTGGGAGCGTGGGATGCCGCCTGACCAGGCGAACTCGGGCATCTCCCACCCCTCGCCCGCAGCGTGCGCGCGGCGTCTGAAGCGGCTCCGGCCGTGCGGCTGGGACGTCGGCCCGGGACCGCGGGGAGCGAAGGATCAGCACCGGTAGGGAGTTCAGCGCAACAGTCACAGCGGAGCAGCCACTGCGAAGCAGCCACAGCAGTGAGCTCTGGGGATCAGCGACGGGCATGGCGCGGACTCAGCAGGCCCGCGTCACGGGCGCTCGCGATGAGGCGCAATGACTTGCGCCGGCTGTGCCCGGTGATCCGCATGACGGCCAGCACGGGGTCCTGGCCCTGCTCCCTGGCCGCGGAGTACGCCTCGGCTGCCACGCGCAGCGCGTCCCGGCCACGGGGCGCCGGCGGCCGTCTCCGCCCCCTGGTCCGAGCATGGGACGGCCCCGTGCGCGCCGCCGGGGGCGGGGGCGAGGGTGCGTCCGGTGACGGCGCCTGGGGCGACGTCGCCGGCGCCCTGGGGACCGACGGTTCAGGGGCAGGCGGCGGGGGCGGTGGTGGCTCAGAAAGGGCCGGTGGCGACGGTGGTGGCAGCGTGCGCGGCCGACCCACTGGCAGTGCGCAGGCTCCGGTGGTCCGGGCTGTGGGACCGGTCTGCGGCGGTCTGATGGCCGACGGGCACGCCGTCGTCAGCGGCTCCTGGAGACAGGGCGCGAGCCGGACGAACTCCTGGAACGTCAGGGGTGGGTCGGCCCGCATCTCCTCCAGGCGGACCCGGCCGTCCACCACGGCGGCCACCACTTCGACCTGAGTACCGTCGGCGCGGCTGACCCCGACGGCGAACCAGGGCGGCTGTGCCCCGGCACCCTGCGGCCCGTGGCCTGCGCCGGTGCCGTACCCCCGGAGCTTCCAGGCCGGGCACGGCGGCGCCGACGGGTCGCCCTCCGGCAGGCAGCCACCTCGTTCGTACGAGCGATCCGACAAGTAGCAAGAGCAAGAGGATCTCTCCGACACGTCGGCACCGTAGACCCGGCCGCCCGGGGCCGGGCGGCGCGGCGCGCTCGGCCGGGAGGAGGGCAACCCTGACGACGGAGGCCGCGGCAGCCCGAACGGCGCACCGGCTGCCGCCGTACGGGCGTCGGACAACTCCGCTCATACGGGCATCCGCGCAGGCCGGGGCGCATTGTCAGTGGGCGGGTGCAGACTGTTCCGTACCTTGGACAACGACGTCTCGAAGGCGGTGCCGCCATGGCGGACGTACTGCTCGCAGTAGGCACGAGAAAGGGCCTGTTCCTCGCCCGGCAGCAGGCCGGCAGACGGGGTACGGGGAACTGGGAGTTCACCGGCCCGCATTTCAATGCGCAGGCTGTCTACTCCTTCTCCATCGACCGGCGCGGTTCCGGATCGCCCAGGCTGCTGGCCGGTGGCGACAGCGCGCACTGGGGCCCCTCGGTCTTCCACTCCGACGACCTGGGCAAGACCTGGAAGGAGCCGGAACAGCCACCGGTGAAGTACCCCAAGGACACCGGAACGTCCCTGGAGCGGGTCTGGCAGTTGCAGCCGGGCGGCGAGAGCGAAGATGGCGTGGTGTACGCCGGGACGGAGCCCGGAGGGCTGTTCCGCTCGACCGACGGCGGCGAGTCCTTCGAGCTCGTCCGCTCGCTGTGGGAGCATCCCACGCGCAAGGAGTGGGTGCCCGGCGGTGGCGGGCTGGGGCTCCACACGATCCTGGTCGACCCACGGGACGCGCGGCGGATCACGGTCGCCGTCTCCACGGGAGGCGCCTACCGCACGTCGGACGGCGGCGAGAGCTGGGAGCCGTGCAACCGGGGCGTCTCCGCGGTCTTCCTGCCAGAGAGCATGCGCTACCCCGACTACGGACAGTGTGTCCACAAGATCGCCCGGGACGCGGAGAACCCCGACAGGTTCTATCTGCAGAACCACTGGGGCGTCTTCCGCAGCGACGACAACGCCACGAGCTGGCAGTCGATCGGTGACTCCCTCCCCTCGGACTTCGGTTTCCCCGTCGCCACCCACCCCCGGCGCGGCGGCGTGGCCTACCTCTTCCCGCTCAACGCGGACTCGGACCGGGTGCCGGCGGAGCGTCGCTGCCGCGTCCACCGCACCCAGGACGCCGGTGAGAGCTGGGAGGCGCTGGGCACGGGACTCCCCGAGGCGGCGCACTACGGACCGGTGCTCCGGGACGCGCTGTGCACGGACGACGCCGACCCGGCCGGGGTCTATTTCGGCAACCGCAACGGAGAGGTCTTCGCCAGCGCCGACGACGGTGAGAGCTGGCGGCAGCTGGCGTCACACCTGCCGGACGTGCTCTGCGTGCGGGCGGCGGTGATCGACTGAGGCGGTGGGCAAGGAGGCGGAGGGGGACGGCGGTTTCCGCGGGGCGGGCCG
>NZ_JADKMA010000253.1 GCF_017676365.1 Streptomyces oryzae | reverse complement strand
GGTTCAGCGGTTCGGGAAGCGCGTCGGCGGCCACGATCATCAGGGCGGCGACGGCGGCGCCGGACGCCGAGACCAGCCACGCGCGCGTGCCCCAGCGGTCGGGGCGGTAACGGGTGCGGGCAGCCCGCTTGCCGCCCAGCCAGAGCCCGGCGAGGGCGAGGGCCAGCCCCGCCAGCAGCACGGGCAGCCCGAAGCCCGCGCCCTCGGCGGCCAGCAGACCGTATGTGCCCGCGCACACGCCGAGCAGCCCGCCCAGGGTCAGCGCCGTGGTGGTGTGTCGTACGGCGGCCGGTACTTGGGCTGTGCGGCCGTAACCGCGTGCGTCCATCGCCGCCGCGAGCGCCACCGAGCGCTCCAACGCGCCCTCCAGCACCGGCAGTCCGACCTGGAGGAAACCGCGCAGCCCGCGATCGGCGCGCCCCCGCAGCCGGCGCGCCGCGCGCAGGCGCCGAATATCGGCGACGAGGTTGGGGGCGAACGTCATCGCCACCACCACGGCGACTCCCGCCTCGTAGAGCGCGCCGGGCAGGGACTTGAGCAGTCGCGCCGGGTTGGCGAGTGCGTTGGCGGCCCCGACGCAGACGAGCAGCGTCGCCAGTTTGAGCCCGTCGTACAGCGCGAAGACCATGCCCTCTGCCGTGACCCGCCCGCCGATCCGCACTCCGCGCGCCCACTCGGGCAGCGGCACTTCGGGCAGCTCGGCGAGTACGTGGCTGCCGGGAACGGGGGAGCCGAGGAAGAACGCGAAGACGAGGCGGATGGCGAGTACGAGCAGGCCCAGCTTGAGGAACGCGGTGTAGGAGCGGGCCCAGGGGGCGTCGGTGCGGCGGACGGCGACGACGTAACCCGCCACCACGATCAGCAGGGCGAGGAGCAGGGGGTTGGTGGTGCGGGAGGCGGCGGTGGCCAGGCCCAGGGCCCAGACCCACCATGCGCCGGGGTGCAGGGCGGTGCTTCGGGTGGAGAGCGGTGCTCTTGGGAGGGAGCGGCGTGCCGGCCGGGCCGCCGCCCGGCGTGGAGCGGTGCTTCGGATTGAGAGCAGGGCTCTCGTGAGGGAGCGGCGTGCTGGTCCGGCCTCGGCCTGGTGCGGAGCGGTGCTTCGGGGCGAGAGCGGTGCTCTCGTGAGGGAGCGGCGTACCGATCCAGCCCCTGCCTGGTGCGGAGCGGTGCTTCGGGGTGAGAGCAGCGCTCTCGAAAAGGGGCGGCGCACCGGCTGGACCTCCGCCCAGTGCTGAGCAGCGCTTCGGGTGGAGAGCACCGCTCTCGGAAGGGAGCGCCGCACCGGCCCAGCCCCCGCCGCCGCCCACTCTGTGAGCGGTGCTCTCGGTGTGGAGCGGTGCATCGGCTACGACCTTCGCCGGCGTGCCTGCCACAGTGCGGCCGCGCCGAGGATTCCCACGGCGGCGATGCCCGCTGTCAGGCCGAGGCCGGTCGAGATGCCGTCCCCTTCACCGCCGTTGCTGCCGTCACTCCCGTCGCCACCGTCCCGCTTGCCGCTTCCACCGTCTCTGCCGTCGCGCTTTCCGTCGTCGCTCTTCGCCTGCTCGCCGCATCCCTTGGCCGGGTAGTGGTCGATGGCGCACAGCAGGGACTGGGAGTTGTAGCGCAGGGGGCCGGCGACCTTGGCGAGGGCGTCGGCGGCGGTGCCGTTCTCCGGTATGAGGGCGCAGCCCGTACGGGGAGCGGGCGGGGAGCCGGGCTGGCCCTTGGGGGCGTCGGTGCGGGTGCCGAAGTCGATGCGAACGGCGACCCGTTTGCTGTTCGCCTTGGCTGCGGTCTTCGCGCAGGCGTCGGCGAAGGTGACGGCGCCGCGTGGCTTGTCCGCCTGCTGCGAGTCCTCGCTCAGGGCGAACCGGAAGCCGAGGGTGTCGCCGTCCTCGGGCTGCTGGGTGCCGGGTCCCTCGGTGGCGTACGACCAGGAGCCGTTCTCCTTCTGCTGCCAGAACGACCAGTAGCGGTAGCCGTCGGCGTCCACGGTGGGGAGCCGGACAGGGGAGGCGCCTGCCGGGGTGGCCGGGAGCAGCACGAGCGCCGCGGCGGCGGCGAGCGCGGCGAGGGCGGCGGTCGGCGCGGTGAGGGCCGTGGCCGTTCGCGTACCGGCCCTCACAGCTGCTGCCTCTTGCGGCGTCCGCTCAGCAGGATGCCGAAGCCCGCGCCGATGGCCAGGCCGACCAGGATGAAGGCCCAGACCGGGATGGTGGTGCCGTCGTCCTTCTTGTCGGAGGAGGACGAACCGGCGTCGTCCGACGGCATCTTGGCGGGCTTGGGTCCGGTGTGGTTGAGGCGGGAGAGGAGGTCGGTGCCGCCGAGCTCGGTGGGGTCGCCGCCCGCCGCGCGTGAGGCCAGCATGAGGGAGCTGATGGCGGCCGGGTCGTTCTTGGACTTGTCCCACGTGTCGAGGTGCTTCGCGAGCCAGTTCAGCGAGGACTTGGCCGGTTTGCGGTGACCGCCGGCGGCCAGGGCGACCACGGCGTCCGCGGTGTTCGCGTAGTCGGGCTGCTCCTTGGAGGAGCCGGGCAGCACCGAGCTGAAGTGGCCGCCGTTCTTCTCCAGCCTGGCGGCCAGATACGCGGCCCCGGCCTTCGCCGCCTCTTTGCGCCCGCCGGGGACACCGCCCTCATCGTTCTCACTGCCCGAGCCCGTCCCCGTGGCGCACTTCAGCGGTTCCACCGGCTTGTCACCGGCGTCCTTGGCCAACGGTTCGGGCAGCGCGCCCTCGCCCAGTGCGGCGAGCGAGGCGGCGGCGGTGGCGTCGTCGTTCGGCGCGAGCTTGCCCTTCTTGTCGGGCTGGTAGGCGAACGCGCCCTGTTGTCCTGGTGCGTCCTCGATGCCCTTGGAGCCGCAGGTGAGCTGCAGGGAGAGCAGTGCGTCGTACGGCGACTTGCCGCCCTCGGCGGTGGTCTTCCCCGGGTTCCTGCCCGTGGTGTGCAGGGCGCCGATGACCAGTGAGGTGGAGTTGGCGTCCGAGGCGGCGTGCGCAGCGCTGCCCCAGCCGCCGTCCTTGTTCTGGACCGAGATCAGCCACTCAACGGCCTCCCGCACCACGTCGCTCCGGCCGCCGACCGCGGCCAGCGCCTGGGTGGCGAGGGCGGTCGCGTTCGTGTCGGAGGGGGTGGCGTCGGGGTCGCACTTCTTCCCCGTGCCGGCGCGGTACGCGGTGAACGAGCCGTCGGCGCACTGCTGTCCGGCGAGCCAGTCCACGGCCTTCTTCGCGGGCACGGCACCGGCGCCGTCCAGGGCGAGCAGCGCCATCGACTGCCGCCATACGCCGTCGTACTTGGGGTCGGCCGTTCCGTAGAGCCCGTCCGGGAGTCCGGACGGCTTCGATACGACGGTGCCGGCGGCCGCGGACGCGGCGGACCCCCGGGAGGGGACGGCGGACGACACGGAGGGCGCGGCGGATGCCACGGGTGCGGATGCCACGGGTGCGGCTGCCGCGCACAGCGCGGTGGCGGCGGCGAGGACCGTGGCGCGGCGGCGGCGCGGTGACATTGCGAGTGCCTTTCGGTGAGGGGGGCGGCGCGCAGCCGGGCACGGCCGCCCCGCCGACGGGCTCGCGACTGGCGACCCCGCACCGCGGCGCACCGGGCTCGGCTCCGTATACCTCGACGGGCCAGTGGCCTGGTCCGGCCACAGGAGCCCACCTCAGCGCGGGTGTTCCGGCTCGCGGCCTGCCGCGGGGTGCGTGTGCGCCGGGCGCCGGACGTGGGGTACGTCCTCGGCCGGCGTACGGCGCTGGTGCGGCTGACTGCTCACGGTTGCGGGTCAGCGCCGGATTCGCACCGGCTTCCCCCGCTCGGAGGCGTTGTCTGGCTGTCGGCCACTGTAGCCGGAGCGCCGGCCGGGCCGTTCCGTCGGGTCGGTCCCGCTTCGTCCGCCGTGCGCTGATGCGTGGCTCCGGATGTGCGTCCGGCCGGTCGTGCCGTGATGTTCGCCGGCGGGGGCTGTGGCTTCAGTCGGTGGCGCGGTAGGTGACCGGCGTGCTGCCGGGTACGGCCTCGGCGTGGCCGAGCTTGACCAGGTGGCGCAGGTGGGCTTCCGCCTCGGCCACGGCGATGTTGCGGGAGCCGAACGGGATCTCGGCCCAGGGGCGGTTCCAGCGCATGGTCTCGGCGAGCTGCCAGGGGGTGAGGTCCCGTTCCGAGAGCAGTGCTCTCAAGTCGGAGAGGCGCTCTGCGTGGTGAGCGGTGAGCTCGTCGACGCGGGCCTGTGCGTCCGTGAACGCGTACTGGTGGGCGGGCAGTACCTCGGCGGGCCGCAGTCCGGCGATCCGTTCCAGGGAGTCGAGGTAGTCACCGAGCGGATCGGTGATCTCGTCGCTGTCCGGGTCCTCGTACAGGCCGATGTGCGGGCTGATCGTCGGCAGCAGGTGGTCCCCCGAGAACAGCCGCCCTCCCCGCCGCCCCTCTCCTTGCCGTCCCCGGCCGGGGTGTTGCTCCTCCAGGTGCAGGCACACATGCCCCGGCGTGTGTCCCGGGGTCCATATCGCGCGCAGTCGACGCCCCGGCAGGGCGAGCAGTTCGTTCGGTTCGATCTCCCGGTCGGGAAGTGCCGCCCGCCCGCCCGGCAGTGTCCCGCCGCGCCCCTCGGCGAGGGCCGTGCGCAGCGGTGCCGTATGCGCGTCCGGGGCGCCGGCCGCGGCGAGCTTGTCGGCGAGATAGCCGAGCCACTGGTTCCGGTCCGAGCCGCGGGTGCGGCGGACGACGGCAGCGTCCGCCGCGTGCATGGCGATCCAGGCGCCCGACTCCTCCCGTACCCGCGCCGACAGGCCGTGGTGGTCGGGGTGGTGGTGGGTGACGAGTACGCCGTGCAGCGCCCCGACGGAGGTGCCGCACGCGGCCAGTCCCTCGGCGAGGGTCTGCCAGGAGGCGGGGTCGTCCCAGCCGGTGTCGATCAGTACGGGCCCCACGTCCGTTTCGACCACATGGACGAGGGTGTGGCCGAGGGGGTTGTCCGGGATGGGTACGGGGATGCTCCAGATCCCGCCGCCATGGTCGATGATCCGCGGCCCGCGTCCGCCGTCCGCCTCCGGCCCGGGTCCGCCGTCCGCCTGTACCCGGTGTTCCCCGCAGGCTTCCCCGTCGTCGTGTTCGTCGTCGTCGGCCTGTGGTCCGTTCGTCATGGGCGGCGGCTCCCCCGGTTCCGTGCCGGTTCCGTGCCGGTTCCGTGCGCGGTGTGACGGCCGCGGCCGCCTTCGGGCGGCGGTCCGGCAGAAGCATTGTCCCCTAGAACTAGAACTGGTACTAGTTCTGATGTGCTGTCAGGAAAGTGTCGGGCGTCACAGCCCCGCAGCCCTCGGGGGCGGGCGGGAGAGGGAGGGTACGGCCATGACCGACAACCCCAGCAGCTCCGCAGGCCCCGGCGGAAGCGGCAGCATCGCGTACGCCGAACACCAGCAGCTCTACATCGGCGGCAGGTTCACCGACCCGGCCGGTGACGGAACCATCGAGGTGGTCTCCCCGCACACCGAACAGCCCATCGGCCGCGTACCGCACGCCTCCCGCGAGGACGTCGACCGCGCCGTGCGCGCCGCCCGCGAGTCCTTCGACTCCGGGGTGTGGGCGCAGCGCCCGTTGGCCGAGCGGATCGGGACCGTCACCCGGATCAAGGACGCCTTCGCCGCGCGCAGCGAGGAGATAGCCAAGGTCATCAGCGCCCAGAACGGCACCCCGTACACCTCCTCCGTGATGGTCCAGTCCCTCGCGGCGATGATGGCGTGGGATGCCGCGCTCAAGGTCGCTGCGGAGTTTCCTTACGAGGAGCCCAGGGCCGGGGTGCTCGGGCCGCTGCTGGTGCGCCGGGAACCGGTGGGGGTGGTGGCGGCAGTGGTGCCGTGGAACGTGCCCCAGTTCACCGCGGCCGCCAAGCTGGCCCCGGCGCTGCTGTCCGGCTGCTCGGCGATCCTCAAGGTGTCGCCGGAGACCCCGCTGGACGCCTATCTGCTGGCCGAGATCGCCGACGAGGCCGGACTGCCCCCGGGCGTGCTCTCGATCCTCCCCGCCGACCGGGAGGTGAGCGAATATCTCGTCGGGCACCCCGGCGTCGACAAGGTGTCCTTCACCGGCTCCGTTGCCGCCGGCAAGCGGGTGATGGAGGTGGCCTCCCGCCATCTCACCCCCGTCACCCTGGAGTTGGGCGGCAAGTCGGCCGCCGTGATCCTGCCCGACGCCGACCTGGACGCGGCGGTCGCGGGCATCACCCCGTTCGCCTGGATGATCAACGGCCAGGCGTGCGTGGCCCAGACCCGCATCCTCGCGCCGCGCAGCCACTACGACGAGATCGCCGAGCGCTTCAAGGCCGTCGCCGACGGGCTGACCGTCGGCGACCCGCTCGACCCGGCGACCGAGGTCGGCCCCCTGGTCGCCGAACGCCAGCGCCGCCGCTCCCTCGACTACATAGCGCTCGGCCAGGAGGAGGGCGCCAAGGTGCTCGCGGGGGGCGGTAGGCCGGAGTCCATACCGACCGGCTGGTATGTCGAACCCACCCTCTTCGGCGACGTCGACAACTCCATGCGGATCGCCCGCGAGGAGATCTTCGGTCCCGTCATCTGTCTGCTGCCGTACGACGACGAGGAGCAGGCCGTCCGGATCGCCAACGACTCCGACTACGGCCTCTCCGGCAGCGTCTGGACCGCCGACACCGAACACGGCATCGACGTCGCCCGCCGCGTCCGTACCGGCACCTACTCCGTCAACACCTTCAGCCTCGACATGCTCGGGCCCTTCGGCGGCTACAAGAACTCCGGCATCGGCCGCGAGTTCGGCCCCGAGGGCTACGCCGAGTACCTGGAGCACAAGATGATCCACCTGCCCGCCGAGGCGTGAACCCCGGAAGACTCCCGGGAGGGGGAGAGCGGGAAGTGGGGGGCAGAGGCGGGAAGGGAGAGAGGGAGAGCTGATGGCCGACCGCTGGCACGTCGAGGTGGACCGGGGGCTGTGCATTGGGTCGGGGATGTGCGTGGGAGGCGCGCCGGATGAGTTCCGGCTGGACGCCGCCCGCCAGTCCCACCCGGTCACCCCGGACCGCGAACCCTGCGAAGAGGTGCTGACCGCCGCCGAGAACTGCCCCGTCGAGGCCATCTCCATCACCCTCGCCGCAACGGGCGAACCGGTCTTCCCGCCGGAGGACTGACAGCGCCTTGGTAATCCGTTGCCGAGGGGGCGTACGGCGGGATAGGAACAGCCGTATGACATCTTTTGGTGCTGCCGGCGCCCTCGGTGCCGTCTTCCGGCCGCAGTTGCCCCCTGAACGTCTGCGCAGCGTGGTCAGCGCCGCCGACGAGGCCGGTCTGGAGCAGCTGTGGCTGTGGGAGGACTGCTTCCTGGAGAGCGGCATCGCCACGGCCGCCACGGCTCTCGCCTGGAGCGAGCGGCTGCGGGTGGGCGTCGGACTGCTGCCCGTCCCGCTGCGCAACGTCGCGCTGACCACCATGGAGACCGCCACGCTGCGCCGCCTCTTCCCCGGCCGGTTCGCGGTGGGCCTCGGCCACGGAGTACAGGACTGGATGGGCCAGGTCGGCGCCCGCGTCGATTCGCCGGTCACGCTGCTGCGCGAACACCTGGAAGCGATGCGGGCGTTGCTGCGCGGCGAGCGGGTCACGGTCGAGGGCCGGTACGTGAAACTGGACGGCGTCGCCCTGGACTGGCCGCCACCCGCCCGGCCCGCGGAGACGGCGGACCCGGGCGCTGTCGCCGCTTCGGACACCGCGGTGTTCGCGGGTGCGCGCGGGCCGCGTTCGCTGCGGCTCAGCGGAGCGGCGGCGGACGGTACGGTGCTCGACGCCAACACCTCCCTCGCCGGTATCCGCCGCGCGCGGCAACTCATCGACGAGGGCCGCGCGGCGGCCGGACGTACCGACCGGCACCAGGTCCTCCACTACCTCAACACCGCCACCGGCCCCGACGCCACGGACCGGCTGCGCGCCGAACTCGTCCGGGAGGGCCACGACCCCGCCGACGGACCCGGCGTCGCCGGAGACGCCGCGACGGTGGCGGAGGCGGTCGCACAGGCCCTCGAAGCCGGCGCCGACACGGTCGTCCTGCAGCCCACCGCCGACGAACCCGACCCGGAGGCTTTCGTCCGCTTCGCCGCTGAAGAGGTCCGCCCCCTGCTGCGCTGAGCGTGGCTGTACGGCGGCCGGCTGCGCTCGCCGCGCCGTCACCGTCAGGCGTCCACCCCACCGTCCAGGGCGAGCGCGGCGAACGTGGCGAGCCAGTGGTCCGTGGTGAAGTCGCCCGAGGTGGCCGCCGGCAGCCCAGCGGCCAGGTTGGCCTCGGCCGCCGTGGTGAGGGCGGCGACGCGCGGGTCGCCGGAGGGGAGCCCGCCCGCGATACCGCGCAGCGCCACGGCCCGGCTGAGGCATAGCCCGAGCAGATGCCCCAGCTGCGGATCGGCAGGGTCGGAGACCTGCGGCGGCGGCAGGAACTCCGGGCCGGCGGCGCTGTCCAGCTCGGGCAGGAAGCGCCCCAGCCACGCGGCGAACTCGCTCTGCGGCAACACCCGGCGCACCGCGTCCGCCTCGCACAGCAGCGGGGAGAGGAAGTCCTGGCCGGAGGGCTCCCACCGGGTGGCGGCGCCGTGGTCGGGGACGTACCACTCGCGGACCTTCGCCCTCACGGGCCCCAGCAGCCGCTGCTGGCCCGCGCGTTCGGCGCTGTCCAGGATGAGGCTGAGCGCGAACGCGCTGTTGGCGTGCGTGCCGTGCCGTACGGGGTAGGTCGCCTTCGGCAGCCAGGCAAGCAGCAGTTCGGCGACGGTCTCGGCCGCGGGCACCAGCGCGGCCCGCCACTGCCGCACCGCTCCGAGAGCACCGCTCTCACCTGGGAGCGGTGCTCCCTCCCGGTTGCTGGCGAGAGCGCTGCTCTCGTTTGTGAGTGCCGCTCCCTCTCGGCTGCCGGCGAGAGCACCGCTCTCGTCCATGAGCGCCGCTCCCTCTCGGGCGGCGGGTGGGGGAGCAGTGCTCTCGTTCGTGAGCGCCGCACTCTGCCCGCCGAGAGCACTGCTCTCTCCCGCGAACGCTGCTCCCCCCACCCCCTTCTCCCT
>NZ_JADKMA010000252.1 GCF_017676365.1 Streptomyces oryzae | reverse complement strand
CCTCCCAGGCCCCACCCAGACCGCCGAGCAGCCGATCCCGACCCGCCACCCAGGTCTCGACCCCTGACGGCGGCCGTTACGCCGCAAGCGGGGCTGGGGCAAGATGGTCGCCGTCGTCGTCATCGTTGTGACCGCGCTCTGGTACCTGCTCCTCATCGCCGCATCTTTCGGGTAACCGTCCATCGCGGCAAATGAACCCCGACACGACCCGCGCGTGCTCAGGACCACCTCCGCGCGGGCGGACGGATGAAGTCGGTCCGTCCGCTGTCTGAAGCGGGCAGACCATCGGCTCGGTGCCTGCTCATCGGCGGGCGTAGTGCGCGATGATCACGCCCTTGCCAGTGGTGACGCTCCGGGTGAGCTCGAACTTGGTCAGCGGGGCCGGGCCCTCGAACAGCCGGGCGCCGCTGCCAAGGGTCAGCGGATGGATCAGCAGCGTGTAGTAATCGATCAGGCCGGCGGCGTGCAGACTTCGTACCAGCGACGCGCTGCCGTTGATCGACAGGTCGTTGCCCGGCCGGTCCTTCAGCTCTGCCGCCGTGTCGACGGCGTCGCCGCGCAACAGGATGGAGTTCTGCCAGGCGTCCACATTCTCCAGGGTCCTGGAGACGACGTACTTGGTGGCCGCGTTCATGTGCCTGGTGAACGGGTTGCCGTCGGTGGCGTGCCCCCATGCAGCGGTGAAGTCCTGCCAGGTCCGGCGGCCAAAGAGCATGTCTCCCGGCTTGGCCATGCCTGTGGCAAGCTCACGACCCATCACTTCGTCGTTGTATTGCGGGCCCCAACCGCCGTGGGAGAAGCCGCCGCGGGTGTCTTCGTCGGGGCGGCCGAGGCCTTGGACGACGCCATCCAAGGTCACGAACATCGTGGCTGTGATCGAACGCATCTGCCTTTCCTTCGGTAGGCCGGACCAGCGGGGAGCAGCCCGGTCACCAACTGACCGGACGCAAAGGTAGACATTCGACGGCCGAGGAAGTCATCGCCGCACCGCGCCCCAGAAGCGTCCGGGCTGCCGAAGGCCCCATCCGGTGCCCGGCCAAGCAGCCGAAGCCGCCCCGAGAGGCGCTGATCAGATCGTTGGCAGCGCGTAACTGGCCGTGCTGCATACCGACTTCCTGCGCAAGGCCGGGGGAGTCGGAGGAGCGGATAACGTCGGTGGCGTCTGGCAGGACCCGCCGTACTTCACCAGCGCCGAGCGCGGATGGGCCGACCCGCGATGCGTCGAGCGACCAGGAGCTGAGATCGGGCGGTGGCCCGGAGGCTGCGTATCCACAGCGTGGCTCCCCGAAGGCGGAGTCCAGCGAGGCAGTCATCCGGTGTCAGTAGAGCGTGGCGTCGTGGCCGCCCCGGGCGGGCGCCGGAGCGTCCCTTTTTCTTGCGGCTGGCGGCCTGGTTCTGTCGAAGGCCGGTGAACGGCCGCCGACCGGCCTCCCCGGGGTCGGGATGGTACGCGTGATCCTCCTGCTCAGCAGCCAGGCTGGGATCGCCTTCGGGCTGTAGCCCTTGTCGCCTACGACGTGGTCGGGCCGACGTGCGTGAACTGGGTGCAGTCGTTGGCGTTCCCGCCCGACGATGACGGCGAGCGGGCGGCCCAGGCGGCGCCCCACTTTTCGGCCCCGGCGGTGTGCCGGTGGGGGTCGAAGGTGCCGTCCTTGGCCCCACGGCGGAAAGCCTATGCAGCGTGGCCCAGGCCGTACCGGTCGAGGACGCCCCCCAGACGCAGCCGCTCCCCAACTTCGCAGCAACTCCCACTCGGCGTCCGAGAGCCCATGGCGACGTGTCACCACACCGTGCTCCACCACCGAAATCACTTCAACGACAACGCCCAGGCGCGCCCCGACCCGCATCCGCGACCCTCTGGACACAAGTGCGCCAATACGCTGGCCAAGAACGCCCATTCCTCGCCCACCAAACCGACGCCGAGCAAGGATTCACCTTCGAAACCCCAGGCCACGCCCGTGCTCCCCGCACGCGCGGGGATGGTCCCCGTGGCGCCGACGGCGGGCAACAGAGGACTGTGCCAGTTCCCAGATCCGTATGGTTCGGGCCAGATCGGGCGGCGCCCCCCCGGACGGGGCGATGAAGGCTCATCCCGCGCGACAGCGAACGGGACTCGGTGCAGTGTCGTCGTCCGGCCCAGGCGCAAGTTGGACGGTGGTTGGACGGGCGACTGGACCCGTGCATGTGCTCTGGCCAGGCGCGCTGTCACTTTGTGGCATCAGCCGGCACGAATCAGGCGCCGCCTCGGCGTACCGACTGGTCGGTTCGTGCACCGTGACCAATTCGGACCCTCGGCTCTGGCCCAGGCACTCACGATGGATTTTCCGCAGACCAGAGCGGTAGGCGCCCTGAAAGAGCGCGGGAAGGGACTCCGTCGCAGGTCACGACCCCTTCCCAGGGCGGAGCCGAGCCCCGAACGGGGGCGGACGAGTCGGCCTGTACGCCGGGTTCTGTCACCCGGCGGCCTTGCGGCTGCCGGGGTGGCGGTCATCCATCTGGGACCGGTGTTGCCACCGGCCTCGTGCGGTCTACCCGCGGACTCGGGCGGGCCGCCCTCGGTCGTCCGCGCAGGGCCGCTTCGTGGCCCCTCTTGACCTTGCTCCGGATGGGGTTTACCTAGCCGCCCAGGTCACCCTGGGCGCTGGTGGTCTCTTACACCACCGTTTCACCCTTACCGGGACCGCCCCCTGCGAGGAGCACAGCCCCGGCGGTCTGCTTTCTGTTGCACTTTCCCGCGGGTCACCCCGGGTGGGCGTTACCCACCATCCTGCCCTGTGGAGCCCGGACGTTCCTCGGCGAGGGTGCCGTGACACCCCCGACGCGACCGCCCGGCCGGCTCGTCCGCCGTGCCGCCATCGTACCGCCGGCTCGGCCGCGCCTTCCCGTCGGCTCATCGGTGCCACAGGTCGTCCGGGGACAGCTCGTCCGGGGTGCGGTGTCCGGACAGGCCCAGGGTGAGGTCGAGGTCGGCGAGGAGGGAGCGCAGTACGTGGCGTACGCCGTCCTCGCCGGCGTGTTCGGACCCGCAGGCGTTGGGGGTACCTCCCGGCCGGAGGCTGGGGGAGGCCCAGCAGCACGGCGCGGGCGCCCAGGGCGAGGGCCTTGAGGGCGTCCGAGCCGGTGCGGACACCCGAGTCGAACAGCACCCCCGAGACCGGTCCCCTCAACGGCCCGGACGATGCCGGGCAGCGCGTCCAGCGAGGCGATCGCGCCGTCGACCTGGCGTCCGCCGTGGTTCGAGACGACGATCCCGTCCATACCGGCCTCGGCGGCGCGGCGAGCGTCGTCCGGGTGCTGGATGCCCTTGAGGGCGATCGGCCCGTCCCAGTGCCGGCGCAGGAACGGCAGCCGGTCCCAGGACTTGTCCGTCCCGGCGAACATCGGCACCCAGCGCAGCACGGCCGCGCCCAGGTCCTCCTCCGGCGGGCGTTCCAGACCGGCGCGGAACGCCGGGTCGGAGAACGGGATCGCGGTGCCGACGCCGCGGATGAACGGCAGATACGCCTGGTCCAGGTCCTGCGGACGCCAGGCCGGCGTCCAGGTGCCGAGGGTGACCACGAGCGCGGTGCAGCCCGCGCGGCGCCCTCGCCGCCCGCCTCAGCGACCTGTTCGAGGGTGTGGGGACGGAGCTGTGGACAGGGCCGCCGTCAGCCCGATCGAGGCCGCAGCGCGGGCCGTCGCCGATTCGCCGTCCGGGTGCACGATCGAATGGACGCCGACGGGCGCCAGGACCACCGGCGCCGGCCTCGCGGTCCCCAGCACCGTCCTTCGCAGGTCGCGGTGGGTGGCGTCGGTCAGCATCCGCGGGATGAGGCGGTAGCGGTCGAACGCCTCCGGGTCGGCGCGGTGCGTGGCGCCGGAGCCCGCGGCCCCGGCGACGAAGCCGAAGGCCCCCGCGTCCAGCCGGCGGCCGGCCGAGGCGCCGAGCCTGGTGGCGTCGGTGGTGAACCGGGGGCCCTTCAGGCCGTGCAGGTAGATCTCGTTCTGGTACGAAGCGAAGTTCTCGGGGGCGCTGGCGCTGGCGAAGTCGGTGCGGGGCCGGTGGCGAGGGCCGCTGCGGCCGTGGTTCCGGGCGTCGGCGCGGGGCCCGCTGCGGTCCCCGTTGCGGGTGCGGGCGCGCGCGGGTGCGGACGCCGTGTCGGGTTCGGGATCGCGTTCGGCCCCGGGGCGGCTTTCGGACTCGGTTCCGTGTTCGGACTCGGGTTCGGGACCGTTTCCGGGGCTTGCCGCGGCCTCGGTCATGGGTGTAGGTGCGGGGCCGGTTGCGTGGCCGGGTGGGGTGTCGGCTTCTGGCCCGGGTGCGGTGGCGGGTCCGTGTTCGGACTCGGTTCCGCGTTCGGCCTCGGGTTCGGGACCGTTTCCGGGGCTTGCCGCGGCCTCGGTCGTGGGTGTAGGTGCGGGGCCGGTTGCGTGGCCGGGTGGGGTGTCGGCTTCTGGCCCGGGTGCGGTGGCGGGCCCGCGTTCGGACTCGGGCCCGCCTTCGGGCCCGGGCCGGGTTCGGACTCGAGTACGGGCCGGGGTTCGGGCCCGCCGGGTCCGGTTCCGCCCTCGGGCCCGGGTACGGATCCGGTCCCAGGACGGGCCCTGGCCCGGGGCGCTGTCCTGTGGCCCCGGGAGCGGTTCCCGGTGCGAGGTTCGCCGGTTGGTGTCCTGGTTCGGCCACGTGCGGGCTCCATCGCGGGTCGCTGCGCGCCGAGTGTGCTCCGCGCCGACCGCCGCCGTCGGCCACAGCCGGGACGGTGCGGGATGCGTGATCCCGGCCTCAGCCGCGGCCGATGTACGGCATCTTCGTCGCCAGCACCGTCGCGAACTGGACGTTGGCCTCCAGCGGGAGGGACGCCATGTGCAGCACGGTGCGGGCGACGTCATCCGCGTTCATCGTCGGCTCCGGCGCGCGGCTGCCGTTGGCCTGCGGGACGCCCTGGGACATGGCAGCGGTCATCTCGGTGGCGGCGTTGCCGATGTCGATCTGGCCGCAGGCGATGTCGTAGGGGCGGCCGTCCAGGGAGAGGGACTTGGTCAGGCCCGTCACCGCGTGCTTGGTCGCGGTGTAGGCGATCGAGCCGGGGCGCGGGGTGTGCGCGGAGATGGAGCCGTTGTTGATGATGCGGCCGCCCCGGGGCCGCTGGTCCCGCATCAGCCGGAAGGCGGCCTGGGCGCAGAGGAAGACACCGTGCAGATTGACATCCACGACGCCGCGCCACTCCTCGAAGGAGAGCTCCTCCAGCGGTACGGCGGGACCGAACGTGCCCGCGTTGTTGAACAGCAGGTCGACCCGCCCCTCGTGGGCGCGTACGGCGTCGAACAGCGCCGTGACCGCGGCCGGGTCCGTGACGTCCGTCGGTACGCACCGGGTGGCAGCGCCGGGGGCGAGCTGCGCGGTCTCCTCCAGCGCCTCCGGGCGGCGGCCCGCCAGCACGACCGTCCAGCCCGCGTCGGCGAGGGTGAGGGCGACAGCGCGGCCGATGCCGGAGCCCGCGCCGGTCACCACAGCGGTACCGGCGGCGCGAACCCGGGGCCCGGCGGGGCCGCCGGGGTGCCCGTGTGCCTCATGGTTCTGCTGCGTCATGAGCGCAGCGTACGTGCGGTTCCCCGATGGCCGGGAACCGCCGTCGCCGCCGGGCCCGGTGTCGTCGCCTTCGTCCGTACGGGGAACAAATGTGTGGGCCGTTCCCGGAATCCCTGGGAGAATGTTCGGGCCCGTGACAATCTCCTGGAGAGGTGCATGACCAAGCCCGGCCCCCAGCAACCGGCCGCCGTATCCGCCGACTCGCCCGAGCCCCCGTACCCCGCCGCTGAAACCGGCACGCCTCCAACGGAGTTGACGCAACCCCCGACGGAATTGACGCGGCGGCGCCGCGCCGGGCTGCTGATCACCCTCATCCTCGGCGGGCTCACCGCGCTCCCGCCCCTCTCCATCGACATGTACCTCCCGGCCCTCCCGGAGGTCAGCGGGGCGCTCCACGTGTCCGCCGCCAGCGCGCAGCTCACCCTCACCGCGTGCATGATCGGGCTGGCCGTCGGACAGCTGGTCGCCGGGCCGATGAGCGACCGCTTCGGACGGCGCCGGCCACTGCTGATCGGTATGGGCTGCTACATCGTCGCCTCCCTCGCCTGCGCGCTGGCGCCCACCGCCGCCACCCTCACCGTCTTCCGGCTCGCCCAGGGCCTCGCGGGCGCCGCCGGCGTGGTGATAGCCCGCGCCGTCGTCCGCGACATGTACGACGGGCTGGCGATGGCGCGGTTCTTCTCCACCCTCATGCTGATCTCCGGGGCCGCGCCGGTCCTCGCGCCCGTGCTCGGCGGCCAGGTGCTGCGCTTCACCGACTGGCGCGGCGTCTTCTGCATCCTCGCCGGGATCGGCCTGCTGCTCGTACTCGTCGTGGCCCGCAAGCTGCCCGAGACGCTGCCCGCCGCACGGCGCCACCGGGGCGGGCTGCCGGACGCGCTGCGCACCATGCGCGGACTGTTCGCCGACCGCGTCTTCACCGGCTATCTGCTCACCGCGTGCCTCGCCTTCGCCGCGCTCTTCTCCTACGTCGCGGCCTCGCCGTTCGTCGTCCAGGAGATCTACGGGGCCTCGCCGCAGACGTTCAGCCTGCTGTTCATGGTCAACTCGATCGGGCTGGTCGCCTTCGGACAGCTCAACGGGAAGATCCTGGTCGGCCGTGTCCCGCTGGACCGGGTGCTGGCCTTCGGGCTGTGCATGGCCGGCGCAGCCACCGTGGCGCTGCTGCTGATGACCACCGGCGTCTTCGGGCACGTCGGGCTGGTGCCGCTGGCCACCGGGCTGTGCGTCATGATGTCCGGCATGGGCCTGATCATGCCGAACGCCAACTCGCAGGCGCTGATGCGTACTCCGCACGCGGCCGGCTCGGCCTCGGCGCTGCTGGGCACCTCGCAGTTCCTCATCGGCGCCGTCGCCTCGCCGCTGGTCGGCGTCGCGGGGGAGCGAACCGCGGTGCCCATGGCGCTCGTCCAGCTCAGCGCCGTGGCACTCGCCGCATTCGCCTTCGTGGCACTCTGCCGTCCATGGCGCGTACGCGACTGAGGAGCGTGGCCTCGCTGGACGGCGCCGGGGCACGGCACCGCTTCCAGGAGAAGGCCGGGCTCGACAGCGACCAGCTGGCCGCACTGGCCGCCGACACCGACGCACTGCCCGGCGCGGGCTGGTGCGCCGGTGCCGTCGTGCTGGCCGGGCGTGGCCCGTACATCGCGCTGGAGCACGCCACCGGCTGGGCGCTGCGCTACTCCGGCTGGGACCCCGAGGCGGGGCTGCCCGTCGAACTGCCGCGCGAGAAGTGGCTTCCGGCACGGGTGGACACCGTCTTCGACCTGGCCTCGCTCACCAAGCTGTTCACCGCCGTCGCCGCGCTCCAGCAGGTCGAGCGCGGCGCACTCGACCTCGACACGCCCATCGTCGGCTACGCCGACCCGCGTGCCGGGCTCGTCACCGACCACGGCATCACCGCCCGCCACCTGCTCACCCACACCTCCGGGCTCCGTGCCGAGCTGCCGTTCTACGACTACAACACCGCCGAGCACGTCCCCCTGCTGTGGGCCGAGAAACCGCAGACCGGACCGGGCTCCACGCACCTCTACTCCGACCTCAACCTGCTGCTGCTGGAAAACGTGCTGTGGCAGGTGACGGGCCAGCAGCTGGACGCGCTCGTACGGGAGGGCATCACCACCCCGCTCGGCATGGACCGCACCCGCTTCAACCCGCCCCGCTCCTGGCGCTCCCGCATCGCCGCGACCGAGGACCAGCGCAAGCCTTGGGCCAAGGTCAACCGCGGGCTGATCCACGGCCGGGTCCACGACGAGAACGCCTACGCCATGGGCGGCGTCGCCGGGCACGCCGGGCTCTTCTCCACCGCGCGCGACCTCGCCGTGCTGTGCCGCACCCTGCTCGCGGGCGGCGCCTACGGCCCGGCCCGGATACTGGCACCCTCCTCGGTCGCCGAGCTCCTCGGGCCGCCCGGGCTCGGCTTCCGGACCGGCGCCGCCTGGTTCATGGGCGAGCTGGCCGCGCCCGGCTCCCGCGCCGCCGGGCACACCGGCTTCACCGGCACCAGCCTGGTGCTGGACCCGGCGACCGACACCTTCCTGGTGCTGCTCGCCAACACCGTCCACCCCGTACGCCGCCCTGCCGACAGCCGCCCCCGCGCCGCAGCCGCCACCCGGCTGGCCCGAGCCGTGCTGTGAGCGCCCGGGGAAGCGCCCGGGACGGTGCGGCCCGCGCTTTTCCTACACTGTCGAAGTGATCGAGCAAGAACTGCGCGGCGCGCTCGCCGCGGCGCTGGACGGGGTGCCGGCGCGGCAGGCGTCGGCCGCCGTCGAGCGGCTGATCGGCCACTACCGCGGGGAGACCCCCACCGCAGCCCCCGTGCTGCGGGACGCCGCCGACGCCGCCGCGTACGCCGCCTACCGGATGCCCGCCACCTTCGCCGCGGCCCGTGCCGCGCTGGAGGCGCTGGCCGAGCGCGCCCCGGGCTGGGCGCCCGCAGGCCAGCTGGACGTGGGCGGCGGTACGGGCGCCGCCGTGTGGGCGGCGGCACAGGTGTGGGATACGGCACGTTCCACCGTCGTCCTGGACTGGGCCGAGCCGGCGCTCGCCCTCGGCCGCCGGCTCGCGTCCGGGGTGGACGCGCTGCGCGGGGCCGAGTGGCGCCGCGGGTCGCTGCGCGGCGGTACGGCGCCCGAGTGGGAGCCCGCCGACCTGGTGACCGTCTCCTACGTGCTGGGGGAGCTCGCCGACGCCGACCGGCGTGCCGTCGTGGAGGCGGCGGCGCGTGCAGCGCGGGGTGCGGTGGTGCTGGTCGAGCCCGGTACGCCGGACGGCTATCTGCGGATCCGCGAGGCCCGTGACGCACTGATCGCCGCGGGCCTGCGGGTGCTCGCGCCCTGCCCGCACGACGCGGCCTGCCCGATCGTGACGGGGCAGGACTGGTGTCACTTCGCGGTACGGGTCGCCCGCTCCTCGCTGCACCGGCGGGTGAAGGGCGGGGAGCTTCCGTACGAGGACGAGAAGTTCAGCTACGTGGTGGCGGCTCGGGACGCGATTCCGGGCGCCCAGGGCCCGGCGCCGGCCCGCATCGTACGGAAGCCGCAACTCCGCAAGGGCCAGGTCCTGCTCGACCTCTGCGAGCCCGAACCCGGCTTGCACCGCCGCACCATCACCAAACGAGAGGGCCCCACCTATCGCGCCGCCCGCAAG
>NZ_JADKMA010000251.1 GCF_017676365.1 Streptomyces oryzae | reverse complement strand
GTACGAGGCGTACGGCATCCGGCCCGAACGACCGATGCCCCGTCGGCACCGAGGTGAGG
This sequence comes from Streptomyces oryzae, assembly GCF_017676365.1. Taxonomy (GTDB): domain Bacteria; phylum Actinomycetota; class Actinomycetes; order Streptomycetales; family Streptomycetaceae; genus Streptomyces; species Streptomyces oryzae. The sequence continues at coordinate 9,176 of NZ_JADKMA010000251.1, read as the reverse complement.
TGCCGACGGGGCATCGGGATGCAGCTTTCCGCTCCGGCGGGCGCCGGGTCAGCGCTTGCTGTACTGCGTGCCCTTGCGGGCCTTCTTCAGACCGGCCTTCTTGCGCTCGACCGCACGGGCGTCACGCGTGAGGAAGCCGGCCTTCTTGAGCGGGCCGCGGTTGTTGTCCACGTCCGCCTCGTTCAGCGCGCGGGCCACGCCCAGGCGCAGGGCGCCGGCCTGGCCCGAGATGCCGCCGCCGGAGATACGGGCGACCACGTCGTAGCGGTCGTCCAGCTCCAGGACCTTGAACGGCTCGTTGACTTCCTGCTGGTGCACCTTGTTGGGGAAGTAGCCCTCAAGGGTGCGACCGTTGATCTTCCACTGCCCCGAGCCCGGGATGATCCGGACGCGGGCGATGGCGTTCTTGCGGCGACCGGTACCGGCGGCCGGCTGCGGGTCGCCGAACCGGGAGGCGAGGGACTCGGAGGTGTACTCCTCCGGGGCCTCGGGGGTCTCGGTGGTGTACTCCTCGACGCCCTCGACGGGGGTCTCAGCGGTGGTCTCGGCCACGATTCTCCTCAGCTTCTCTTCAGTCGTAGGTGGTGGCCGGACTTACTGCGCGACCTGGCTGATCTCGAACGGCACGGGCTGCTGCGCACCGTGAGGGTGCTGGTCGCCCGCGTAGACCTTCAGCTTCGAGAGCATCTGACGGCCCAGGGTGTTCTTGGGGAGCATGCCCTTGACGGCCTTCTCGACGGCCTTCTCCGGGTTCTTCTCCAGCAGCTCGTCGTAGCGGACGGACCGCAGACCACCCGGGTAGCCGGAGTGGCGGTACGCCATCTTCTGGGTCCGCTTGTTGCCCGAGAGGTGCACCTTGTCGGCGTTGATGATGATGACGAAGTCACCGGTGTCGACGTGAGGCGCGTAGACGGGCTTGTGCTTACCCCGCAGAAGGGTGGCGGCCTGGGAGGCCAGACGGCCGAGGACGACGTCCTGGGCGTCGATGACGTGCCACTGGCGCTGGATGTCGCCAGGCTTGGGGCTGTACGTACGCACGGTCGTAGCCTTCGCTTCTTCAGTGATTGGGTCCTGACAGGGCCAACCAGGCAGATCACGACAGGCAAGATCGCATGCGGTGACGCATCCGCATGCGATCGCTGGTCATCGACCGGTAGGCCGGTGTATAGCCCCCCACGTGAGAACAGGCAAGCCAATACACACAACGAACCAGCAGAATACTGGGGCGCCCACCCGGGGTCAAAACGGGATGCCGCCCCTCCGCCGCCGCTCGCCGGACCGAGCTGGACACATGCCCCGCATCGAAGGGCTCTCGGCATCGTGGGCGGAGGCGAGTCAGTGGCCGGCTCGTTGGACGAGATTGCCGGCGAGCTCTCGCGCCCGCTGCAGGGCCTCGGCGTGCCCGTCGATTCCACGTTGGAATGCGGCGCCCTCAAGCAGTAGGTAGATGTGTTCGGCCAGGCCATCGATGTCGCGAAGGTGCGGCAGGTCGTCGGCCAGCAGCCGGGCGATCTCGGTTCGAACTGCGGCCTTATGTTCGCGGATGACAGCGCGGCCGGGGTGTCCCTCGGCCAGCTCCGCCGCGCCGCGCTGGAACCCGCACCCCCGGCCGAGATCGAGCCGAGGATGGTCGCGGTAGGCGTCGAACACGACGAGGACGCGCGGCGGCGGTGCACCGGCCAGGCGGCGTTGCAGGTGGGCCCACCAGGTCTCGTGCCGGCGGGCCAGGTAGGCCGTGACCAGGTTGGCCTTCGAACCGAAGCAGTCGTAGAGGGTCTTTTTCGTGACGCCGGCGGCTTCGGCGATCCCGGCGACCCCCACAGCGGTGATCCCGTCCCGGTAGAAGAGCTGCGAGGCTGACGCGAGCAGCCTGCGGCCAGCATCCGTGGTGGGGGCATCTGCGGACATGGTTCGACTATACCCACCGGTGGGTTGACGACACGGCAGTCCGGAGGCGCTGGAGTTCCGGGCGGATGTCCCGGATCCGCTACCGAGTCCCGGTGAGGTTCGGGTACGCGTGCGGGCGGCGTCGCTGAACAACACCGACATCTGGACCCGCGAGGGCGCCTACGGCTCGTCGGACGACCCGGACGCGCAGACCGGGTGGCGCCGGTCGTCGTTCAGCTTCCCGCGCATTCAGGGCGCCGACGTGGCCGGGGAGATCGACCAGGTCGGCGCCGGGGTGCCGGAGGCACGGGTGGGCGAGCGGGTGCTGGTCGACCCGATGATCTATGACGGTGGAGAGATCGCCCTGGTCACCACCGACTACCTCGGCAGCGAGCGGGACGGGGGATTCGCCGAGTTGGTCACCGTACCGGCGCAGAACGTGCACGCGGTCGGTGATGCTCTGTCGTTCGCGGTACTGGCGACACTGCCGACTGCCGCCACCACGGCCATGCGCATGCTCGGGCGCGCAGGACTGGAGGCGGGCGAGACGCTGCTGGTGACGGCGCCTCCGGCGGCGTCGGGACACGCTCGTGCAGATCGCCAAGGCCCGCGGGGCCAGGGTGGTGGCGGTCGCCGGGGCCGCCAAGCATGCGGCACCCCGTGAGGTCGGCGAGGATGCGGTCGTCGCCCGGGACGCCGAACTCCCCGCCGCGCTGGCCGCGGTCGGGATCGAGGAGGTCGATGTCGTCGCCGACGTGGTGGCGGGCCCGTCCTTCGGTGACCTGCTGGGGGTCCTCGCTCCGCTGGGCCGCTACGTCGTCGCGGGTGCCATCGCCGGACCGCTGGTCGAGACCGACCTGCGGACGGTCTACCTGCGTCAGCTCACCCTGTTCGGGTCGTCGTTCGGTACGCACGAGGACTTCGCCGCGGTAGTCGACCTGGTCGGGCGTGGGATGTTCCGTCCGCTGGTGGCCGGCCGCTACCCGTTGGCCGAGCTCGCGACCGCGCAGAAGCACTTCGTGTCCAAGGACTTCGTCGGCAAACTGGTGGTGGAGCCGTGAGCCCGCGCGGGACCGGGAGTGGAACGCTGCGCGCATTCCGGGTGCTGACCTTCGACGTCGTCGGGACATTGATCGACTTCGAGACCGGCATCGTGGAGTGCGTCCGCCAGGTGGCAGGACCGGACAGCTTGAAGCTGAGCGACGAGGAGATACTCCAGGAGTTCTGCGCCGCGGAGGACGAGCAGCAACAGCGCACTCCCCGGACACCGTTCACGCAGATGCTGGACCCGATCTCGGCGCGGCTGGCAGCCCACCTCGACCTGCCCGCTCTGGACGGCCGGGGAAGGCCGAGCCCGCTGCGCCTGTCCATTGCGGCGTGGCCGGCCTTCCCCGACGCCCGGGAGGCGCTGGCCGCGCTGCACCGCCGGTTCCGGCTGGTCGCTGTGACCAACGCGGACAACGCCGCCACCCGGGCGATGAGCAGCACGCTCGGGGATCCCTTCGACGATGCGGTCACCGCGGAGGATGTCGGGGTCAACAAGCCCGACCCGCAGGTGTTCGCCTACTGTCTGGGCCGGCTGAGGATGCTCGACATCGCACGCTCCGAGGTGCTGCATGTGGCGCAGAGCCAGTACCACGACATCGGAGTGGCGCGGCAGCTCGGATATGCGACGTGCTGGATCGAGCGGCGCCGGGGCCGTACCGGGTTCGGAGCCACGCCATCGCCGCACTCCGTCACCGCACCCGACCATCATTTCGGCACGCTCGCCGAGCTCGCCGCAGCCGTGGAAGAAGCCCCGGCCCTGGCACAGGAGCGGTGACGGCGTGCGTGTCACGGTGGTAGGGGCCGGACTGGCAGGGCTCGCGGCGGCACGGGCCCTGGAGTCGTCGGGGCACACGGTGCTGGTGATCGAGGCCCGGGACCGGGTGGGTGGACGGGTCTGGTCGCAGCAACTGGACGGCGGCGTGTGGTTCGAGCGCGGTGCGGAATTCATCGAGGACGGCCAGACCGCCGTGCATCGGCTGGCCGACGAGCTCGGCATCCGGCTGCTGCCGACCGGGATGAGCTACTCCGACCGCGAACCGCGGGACTCCGCCGGCACGGTCGCCCGCAGCGATGTCCTGGCCGGCGTCGAAGTCCTCCGGAACTCGGCCAGGACGGGAACCGTCGCCGAGGCGCTGGAGCGGGCCGCTCTCCCGGGCCGGGTGCGGCGCGCCATCGCCGCCCGGCTGCGGGTGTCGTTCGCCCAGGACCCCGCACGTCTTGCTGTGGACGTCCTGCGCCACCATGCTGCGTCGTTCTCAGGCCGGGAGGCATACCGATGCGAGGGGGGCAATCAGCAACTCGCGCTGCGGACGGCAGCCGAGCTGACGGGGCAGATTCTGCTACGTCGCCCGGTTGAGTCGATCGCCTGGACCCGCGACGACGTACGGGTGCGGTGGCATGGCGGAGAGGCTGCATCGGACGCCTGTGTGGTGGCCGTCCCGGCGGCGGTGTGGCGGCGCATCGACTTCGAACCGGACCTGCCGTCGTGGAAGGCCGATGTGCTGGACCGGATCGAGTACAGCCATACCGCCAAGATCGCGGAGCCGCTGGGGTCTCGCCCTGATCCGAGCGCGGTGCTGTCAGTCGATCATGCCTACTGGACGTGGACCGCTACCCGTGGTGGCCCCTCGGCCGAACCGGCCGTGCACGCTTTCGTCGGCTCGTCCGAGGCGGTACGCGCTCTGGAGGTGGTCGACGGGCCTGACCTGTGGCTGACCGCGCTGCAAGATCTGCGCCCCGAGTTGACGGTCGACCGTCGCCGTGCCGTTCTGAGCACCTGGGACGACGACCAGTGGGCACTCGGAGCCTATTCCACCGGATTGTCGGGTGAGGGCGTGGCTGCGGCGCAGGCGCCGGTGGGCCCGGTCCATTTCGCGGGCGAGCACACGGCCGGTGACTGGTTCGCGCTCATGCAGGGCGCGATCCGTAGCGGTCGACGAGCCGCCGACGACATGCGGAGCGCTGCGTGAAGAGAGCCCCGGGCACGCCGTACCCCCGCATGGCGGCGGCCGGTCCCACCCCGGAAGCCCCCTCGCGCCGACGGCGGGACCTGCACCTCGACTCCCACACTGCCCCGGGGCCAGGGGCCGCGTCATCCGGCGCGGCCCGAGGCCGGCGGAGGCCGACGGCTGCGGGGCCGGGCCATGGCTGAGCTGCGGCGCCCGCCACGGCTCAGCCGTGCGCCGCGTACTCCACGAAGCGCGCCCAGCCGTCGCGGCCGACGGCGAAGTGCGGGAGGGACACGTCCTTGGAGTCCCGCACATGGACGGCGGTCGCGGTCGCCGCGACCTCGACGCAGTTGTCACCTTCGGTGCCGCTGTAGCTCGACTTGAACCAGTCCAGATCCGCAGTGCTGCTCATAGTGCTCCTCTGATGCGCCTCAACAGACCCACGGAGTCAACGGGGTTGAGGGCCTGTGCCCGGAGTGTCGCATACCGCTGGTGGAGCACGGTGACCAGTTTCGCGTCAGTGATCAGACGGCCGTTCTTCTGCCCCTCCGAGTAGGCGAGCCGCTTGCCGTCCGGCATCTCCAGGAGCGCCAGCGGGCCGTCCAGACCCGCGTGGCACACGGTGTCGGCCGGCATGATCTGTACGGAGACGTTCCGCAGCTCGGCGAGGGAGAGCATGTGGTCCAACTGCCCTCTGGCCACCTCGTCCCCGCCCAGCCGCCGCCGCACGATGTGCTCCTCCACGACGAAGCTGAACGCGGTGTTGGGCCGCTTCCGGATGAGTTCCTGCCGTTCCATCCGGGCGACGGCCTGTGCCTCCATCTGCGCGTCGGCCAGTGGCGGAATGCTGTTGTCGAAGGCGGCCCGTGCGTAGTCTTCCGACTGCAACAGCCCGGGAATCAGTCGGCATTCGTAGGTGCCGAGGTTGGCTGCCAGCCGTTCCAGCCGCGCCCAGCGCCGGAACCACGCAGCCAGTCCGGGCTCACCGCGCGACAGATACTGCGCCGCCTTGCGCAGCGCGCCCGTATTGCCCAGCGCCTCCTCGGCCCGCTCCACGAACGCCTCGTCGGGCATACGCCGCCCCAGCTCCACCGACTCCACGGTGTGCTTGGAGAACCCGACGAGCTTGCCGAACTCGGTCCGGCTGAGCCCGGCGTGTTCGCGCAGGGCCTGGACGACGGCGCCGAACGTCCGCAAACTGTCCGACGGATCGGGCTCCCGTTCGGCGTCGTCGCCGCCCGCCGCCGCCCCCTCCACAGTGCTGGTCGTCATCAGCGACCCCCCTCAAGTACATGCGCACCCATGCCGTGCGCTCAGGTAGGTGCCCGGGACCGTCCCGTGCACAACTCACCCAGCGTGATGACACCACCACCGTATTGTCCACCCTCTGTGCCCGTACGCTTACCGAACGTACGGGCCTCGGTGCTGGCGAAGACCCCCGCGCGAGCGCCACCGTGGCACCCATGCACCTCATGCACTCGCTCGCACCTCAACGGACGGCGAACGTACGTACGTTCAGGCAATTGCTGTCCTCCACTCGGCGCGGCGCCCGCCTCGCCCGGCTGCTCGCCGCCGGAGAACTCCGCGCCTGGCAGCTCCCTCCATCCGTCGCGGAGCGTGCCGAGCGCATCGTCGCGGAGCTCGCCGCCAATGCCGTGTTCCACGGCTCTGTGCGTGGCCGGGACTTCCGGCTCGGGCTCTTTCTCGACCCCGTCGCGGGCCACCTCCGTATCGAGGTCACGGACGCTCGCGGCGAGTACCGCCCGGAGCACCGGCCGAGTGTGACGGCAGACTGCGAGTCCGGGCGCGGCCTCCTCCTCGTCACCGCGCTCGCCGACTATTGGGGCACCGAGCCATACCCGACGAGCGGCAGGACGGTCTGGGCGGCCCTCACCGTCCCGCGGATCTGTCATGGGGAGCAGCCCCAGCACGCCACTGACCGCCCCGACCCGCACCACCCTGCACAATGACCACCGTGAGTGGAGACGAAGTGGACCTGGCCGCCGTCCTGGGCACGCGGGAAACACCGGCCCTGGAGTTCAAGCGTTCCGCGAAGCGGGAGGGCAAGCGCGGGGACGCCATCGGGAACGCGGTGTGCGCGATGGCCAATGACCTGTGCGGCCACGGAGGCGGCGACATCCTCATCGGGGTGGATGACGAAGGGCGCCCCGTGGACGGGGTCGACACCAGCGACCGGGCGCTGTTGCAGCTCACCGAACTCCGGGACGACGGCCGTGTCCTCGACCGCCCCTCCCTCACCGTCGAGCCCGCCCGCTATCGAGGCAGACCTGTCATCCGCATCCACGTCCAGGCCAGCGCGACGCCACCGGTGCGGTTCGAAGGCGTCATCTGGGTCCGCCCCGGGCCCACTACACGCAAGGCGGGCCGGGAGGACGAACGAGTTCTGGCGGAGCGCAGGCGCGCCAAGGACATGCCCTTCGACACCCGGCCGCTGGCCCTCGCACACCGCGACGACCTCGACCTGGACGTGTTCGAGCGGACCTATCTGCCCTCCATGGTGGCTCCCGAAGTCATCGAGGAGAACGGCCGTCCGGTCGACCTCCAGCTCTCCTCACTCCACCTCCTGACGCCGGAGGGCCGTCCCACCGCCCTGGGCATGCTCACCATCGGGCTCGATCCGGGCAGTCACATCCCCGGTGCCTACCTCCAGTTCGTCCGCTACCAGGGCACCGACCTGGATGCCGCCATCGCGGACGAGCAGGAACTGCGTCAGAACCTCGTGGGGCTGGCCGCCCGGCTGGAACCGCTGCTGCGGAGCAATCTGCGCACCCGTCTCATCGAAGACGGATTCCGGGAGACCCCGCAGCCGGACTATCCGCTGGAAGCCCTGCGCGAGGTCTGCATGAACGCGCTGATGCACCGCAACTACGAGACCTCGTACGCCCCCACGCGCGTCGTCTGGTTCGACGACCGGATCGAGGTGACGAACCCGGGCGGCCCCTTCGGGCAAGTCCGGGAGGACAACTTCGACCGTGTGACCGACTACCGCAATCCGTCCCTCGCAGCCGCGATGAAGGGTCTCGGATATGTGAACCGCTTCGGCCGCGGCGTCGGACGGGTCCAGACTTCTCTCCAGCGCAATGGCAACCCGCTGGCCGAGTTCCAGGTGGACGACTCGTCCTGGGCAGTCACCATCCGGAGGAACGCATGACCTCGATCGCGCTGTTCAACAACAAGGGCGGAGTCGGAAAAACGACACTGGCCTACCACCTGGCGCACATGATTCGCCGTATGGGACTCGGCGTGCTTGCCGTCGATCTGGACCCGCAGGCCAATCTCACCTCCATGTGCCTGGAGGAGACCGAGATCGAGGAGCTGTGGGAGAACTCCTCCGAACTCATCAACCAGGGTGCGGCACTGCAGGGGCTGCCCGGTACAGGGAGAGTGCGCAGCGGCCAGACGATCGCCGATGCTGTGCGCCCGATTCTGGAGGGGACCGGCGACATCGCGGCGGTCGAGCCCGCTTGCTTGCAGCCTGGTCTCTGGCTGCTGCCGGGCAGCCTCGACCTGAGCCGATTCGAGGACAAGCTGTCCAACGAATGGTCGCGCGCGTACGCGGGGGACGTCGCAGCGATCCGCACGTCCACCGCGTTCCACCGGATCGTCGAGCAGGCGAGGGTGTCCGTCGAAGCGGATGTGGTCCTCATTGATGTAGGACCGAACCTCGGTGCGATCAACCGCGCCGCATTGATCGCGGCCGAGACGGTGCTGATGCCTCTCGCCGCGGACCTCTTCTCGCTGAAGGGGTTGAGCAACCTGGGGCCGACGCTGCGGGAATGGCGCCAGGACTGGCAGAGCCTGGTGCTGCCGAGGGTACCGGCCGGCATCTCCGCGCCGCGAGCGGAGATGCGGCCGCTCGGGTACGTGATCATGCAGCCGGAGATGCGACTCGACCGGCCCGTCAAAGCGTACAAGCGGTGGCTCGAACGGATCCCTTGGGTGTACTCCGCCATGGTTCTGGCCGAGTCCCCGCCGTCCCGCGACGATGGCAGGCACCGCATTGCAACACTGCGCAATTACCGGAGCCTGATGCCACTGGCGCACGACGCGCGCAAACCCATGTTCGACCTGAGGCCTGCGGACGGAGCTCTCGGCAGCACCCAGCAGTACGTCAAGACCTGCTACCGGGAATTCCGCGAGCTCTCCGAGGCGGTACTCGCAAGGGTCGAGGCCGAGTCCTGAGAAGCAACGGACGAGGTTCTTATCCGCTCCTGGGGAGCGACCCCCAGACCCCCGGCAGGGCCTGTCGGCCACCCGAGCCCTCACCGCACC
>NZ_JADKMA010000250.1 GCF_017676365.1 Streptomyces oryzae | reverse complement strand
AGAGACGGGGTATCAACATATCTGGCGTTGACTTTTGGCACGCTGTTGAGTTCTCAAGGAACGGACGCTTCCTTCGAAACCGTCTCACCGGTCTCTCCGGACGTTTGCCCTTTCGGTGTTCCCGACTCTATCAGATCCGTTTTCCGGCCCGTTTCCGTGCCGTCTTCCGAATCGGATATCCCCTGTCGGCGGGGCGCCTTCCGGCTGACCGCTACTTTAGGCCCTTTCCCCGCCCGGCTCCAAATTGAGCCGGCCCGCAAAAGTAATTCGGCATGCCGAACAGACCCCTGCGAAGGGAGATCGTGCTGAGTAGAGGTTTCTGCCGGATTGGCAGGAGTGGCTGCCAGAAGCCGTGACCAGCCGCTGACAACCCGAGGAACCTTACGGATCACCGGTCGTACTGTCAACCGGCGTCAGGGGCGGTTCAACTCGCCCCGGGCGGGCCCTTGTCGGGCTCAGTCCAGGTCGGTCAGCCGGCCGCCGGCGTCGGGTTGGGCGTGTTCGACACGGCGCAGGAGGCGGGTGAGGAGTTCGCCGAGTTGTACGCGTTCGTCGGTGGAGAGGTCTTGGAGGAGGTCTGCCTCGAAGGCGGAGGCCATGCGCATGACCTCCAGCCACTTCCCGCGGCCAGTGTCCGTGAGGCCGATGATCACGCGGACCCGGTTGTCGGGGTCGCGCTCGCGGGTGACCAGGTCCTGGGTGACCATCCGGTCGATGCGGTGGGTCATCGCTGCGGGGGTGAGACCGAGCCGCTTGGCGATGGTGCCGGGCCAGAGCTGGTAGGGGCTGCCCGCCATGACGAGTTCCTTGAGGACCTCCCATTCGGGGCTGCTGAGGCCGAGCGTCGCGAGCTGGCGGCCGTAGGCCACGCTCATCCGGCGGTCCAGCCTGCTCAGAGCGTTGACCACCTTCTCCACCTGGGGGTCGAGGTCGCGGTACTCCCGCTGGTAGATGGCGATCTGCTCGTCGAGCGTCGGTTGTCGTCCCGGCATGTGCGCAGTATCGCACGGTAACTCGTTCGCTCTAAACGCTTGCCCTGTGTACTCTTTAGTCTCGAACTTTAGCTTCGAAGTCTTCGTAGCTGTATCCCTTGTACTTCTCTCGACTCAGGCAGGTGAGTGTGACCACGGCGATGGCCGCCGCGCTGCGGCGGATCCAGCTCGGTAACGCGCTGGCAGCTTTCGGCAACGGCTTCACGGTGCCGTTCCTCTTCGTGTACGTCTCGCGGGTGCGGGAGCTCGGTGACGGCACCGCGGGCGCGGTGCTGGCCGCGTTCGCCGGGGCCGCGCTGCTCGTACTGCCCTTCACGGGGCGCGTGATCGACCGGAGCGGGCCGCTGGTGATGGTTGTCGTCGGTGCTGTTTCGGCCGCGCTGGGGGCGCTGGGGTTCGGGCTGTCGGCCAGTGGGCCTGCCGTGTTGGCCGCTTCCGCGGTGATGGGCGCAGGTATCGCCGTGCTCCAGCCCGCGCTCGCGACGATGATCGTGTGGTGCTCGACGCCGGGGTCGCGGTCGCGCGCGTTCGCCACCCAGTTCTTCCTGAACAACCTGGGGCTGGGCGTCGGTGGGCTGCTGGGCGGAATGCTCGTGGACGAACACGAGCCGGCCAGCTTCACACTGCTGTTCGCCATCGAGGCGACGATGTTCCTGGTGCTGCTCGCCGTGCTGGCGACGGTCCGGGTCCGGCGCCCTGTTGCGGCGGCTGCGGGGGCCGGGGAAGGTGCCGGCGCGGGGAGCGCCGGGCGCGGCTCCGGTTGGGGAGTGCTGCTGCGGGACCGGTCGATGGTGCTGCTGTGTGTGCTGGGGTTCGTGGTCTTCTTCGCGTGCTACGGCCAGTTCGAGTCGGGGCTGTCGGCGTACGCGGTGGACGTCACGCGGATCTCCACCTCCACGCTGGGGATCGCGCTGGCCGCCAACACGGCGGTGATCGTGCTGGCGCAGTTCGTGGTGCTGCGGATGGTGGAGGGGCGGCGGCGGAGCCGGGTCGTCGCGCTGGTCGGGCTGATCTGGACCGTCGCGTGGTTGGCTGCGGGGGCTTCCGGGCTTGTGCACGGGGCGCAGGCTGTGGCCACTGCGCTGCTCATCGGTACGTACGCGCTGTTCGGGGTCGGCGAGACGATGCTCTCGCCGACGGTGGCGCCGCTGGTCGCCGATCTCGCTCCGCCACGGCTGGTGGGGCAGTACAACGCGGCTTTCGCGCTGGTGAAGCAGCTGGCGCTGGCCGTCGGTCCCGCTGTGGGCGGTGCCCTCGCGGCGGGCGGTGCGTGGTCGGCGTACATCGTGCTGCTGGTGGTGTGCTGCCTGGGTATGACGGGGCTGGCGTTGGTGCTGGGGCGGCGGCTCTCCGAGCGTGCGGACCTGCCCGGGTCGGTCATCGTCGCGCGTGGCGAGGCCGTCCGTCCGGCTGCCGAGGAGAACCGCGTCGGCGCGGCTCGGTGACGAGGATTCTGTGACGCGGGTTCGGTAACGAGGGTTCGTGACGGGGGCGGCAGGGGATCCGTGTAGTCGGGATCGGCCCTGCCGCGCCGTACGTCGGCTACTTGCCCGGGAGGGCGAACTCGCACCAGACCGACTTGCCGCCGCCCTGGGTGCGGCGGCTTCCCCAGGCCGAGGCGATCGCGGCGATGATCGAGATGCCGCGCCCGGCCTCGTCGGCAGGCTCGGCGCGGCAGCGGCGGGGCAGGTGCTCGTCGCCGTCGGTGACCTCGATGATCAGTCGGCGGTCGGTACGGCGCAGCAGCAGCCGCATCGGCGGGGTGCCGTGCTGGAGGGAGTTGGCGACCAGTTCGCTGGCGGCCAGAACGCCGAGGTCGCGCAGCTCGGCCGGGAACCGCCAGGAGGCCAGGACCCCGGAGGCGAAGGCGCGGGCGCGCGGGGCCGCTTCGGTGCCGCCGAGCAGGTCGAGCGCCGCGTTGTGGAACAGCTCGGCGTCCGGGCCTGACCGCACCGGGTGCTGGAAGACCAGGAGCGCCACGTCGTCGTCGTGGTCCTCGCTGATGCCCAGGGCGCGCAACAGCCGGTCGCAGATGATGTCGGGCGAGCCGGTGGCGCCCGCGAAGGCGCCTTCCAGCGCGGCGACGCCCTCGTCGATGTCGGCGTCCCTGCGTTCGATCAGGCCGTCGGTGTAGAGGACGGCGGTGGCGCCCTCGGGCAGCGGCAGACTCCCTGAGGTGTGCAGCCAGCCGCCGGTGCCCAGCGGCGGGCCGGTGTGATCGCCTGCGCGGTGCACGGTGCCGTCGGGGTCGCGTACGAGGATGGGCACGTGCCCGGCGGAGGCGTAGCTCAGGCGGCCTTCGTTGGGGTCGTGGACGGCGTAGACGCAGGTGGCGATCTGGGAGGGGTCGATCTCGGCGGCGAGGCCGTCGAGGAGCTGCAGCACCTCGTGCGGCGGCAGGTCGAGCCGCGCGTAGGCACGCACCGCCGTGCGGAGCTGGCCCATGACGGCTGCCGCGCGTACGCCGCGGCCCATGACGTCGCCGATGACCAGCGCCGTGCGGCCCGCGCCGAGCGTGATGACGTCGTACCAGTCGCCACCGACAGCGGCGTCCGTGCCGCCCGGCTGGTAGGTGGCGGCGACGCGCAGGTCGTCGGGCTGCTCCAACTCCTGGGGCAGCAGGCTGCGCTGGAGGGTGACGGCGGCCTCGCGCTGGCGGCGTTCGCTGGCGCGCAGCCGTTCCACCGCCTCGACCTGGTCGGTGACGTCGGCGGCGAAGATCAGCACGCCGCTGTCACCCGATGTGGTGATGGGGGTGCAGGTGAAGGTGTAGTAGCCCGGACGGCGCCTGCTGCTCGTCACGCCCGGCTGCGGGGAGACCCGCCGGGACTTGACCGTACGGGGCCGGCCGCTGCGCCGTACCTGGTCCATCAGCGGGAGCAGCCCCAGCTCGACCAGTTCGGGCAGCGCCTCCCGGGCCGCAGCTCCGGTGGGGCGGGGGCCGAAGACCTGGGTGTATGCCTCGTTGACGAACGCGATGCGGTGCTCGGGGCCGTATACGACGGCTGCCAGCGCGGGGACCTGACCGAGCAGGGCGCGGACCGGGAGCGCGTCGATGGCCCGCCTGCGCTGCCACGCCGCTCTTTCGGGTTCGAGTTCGGGTTCGAGTTCGGGTTCTGGTTCGGGCTCTGGTTCGACTTCCAGTTCTGATTCGGGTCCGGGCTTTGAGCCGGAGTCGGGGCCGGTGTGGTCGGTGTGCGGCCCTTGGGCGATCTCCGCGTGCGGGCGGCTGCGGGCAGCGGGGACGGTGGGGGTGTCCGTGGTGGCGTCCGCGTGCGGGTGCGGGTGCGACGGCCGGCCGGGGGCCGCTTGGTCGGGGCCCGCCTGGTCAGGTACGGGGCGGTCGGGCACGGGCTGGTCGGGCACCGTCGGATCGGCTGCCGTCGCGGTGTCGGTTACGGCTTCGGCTGCAGCTTCGGCTTCGGGCAGCTGTGCGTCGGCGGATGGTGGCGGACCGCTCTTCGCGGTGCCGCTGTCGGGGCGCGCGGCGCCGGCGCGCTTGCCGCCTGTGCGCTTGCCGCCGATGCGCTTGCCGGTCTTCTCCTTGCCGCCGTCGTCCGGGCCGCCACCGGAGGTCTCGGACTGCGCTCGCGCCTTTATCGCGGCCTGGGCTGCAGCGGTGCGCCGCTGTGTGCCGGGCAGTCGGGCGCTCCAGCGCGTGAAGTTCACGTCGTCCGATTCCTTGTGTGGTTCGCTGTGTTCGCTCGGGTCGCTCGGGGCCCTTCGGGTCACGCTTCGCAGACGCGGGCCCACCCATGGTCACATGTCCAGTGTGGCCCACCGTGCCGGTGGAACCCTCAGTTCTCGTCGGGGCGCCGTACGGTGCCCGCCGCGTGTTCGAACTCGGCACGGGGGTGCTCCAGCGAGCCGAGCGAGACGATCTCCCTCTTGAACAGGCCGGAGAGCACCCATTCCGCCAGCACACGGGCCTTCCGGTTGAAGGTCGGCACGCGGCTGAGGTGATAGGCGCGATGCATGAACCAGGCAGGGTAGCCCTTGAGTTTCCGTCCGTACACGTGAGCGACGCCCTTGTGCAGTCCGAGGGAGGCGACCGAGCCCGCGTAGGAGTGCCGGTAGGGGGTGGGCTCCCGGCCTTCGCACACTGCCGCCAGGTTGTCGGCCAGGCGGCGTGCCTGACGTACGGCATGCTGCGCGTTGGGGGCGCACAACGGCGGTTCCGCGCCGTCTGTCGCTGTATCCGCCGGCTCAGCCGTGAGGTCAGGGACGGCCGCCGCGTCCCCCGCCGACCAGGCGTGTTCCGTGCCCTCGACGCGCAGCGTGGCCTCGCACTTGAGCTTGCCGCGGGCGGCGAGCGGCAGCCCGGTGCGGGCCAGCAGGGGGTGGGGTTTGACGCCGGCTGTCCACACCAGGGTGCGGGTGGGGTGCCGGGAGCCGTCGCTGAGGACGGCGACCCTGTTCTCGCACGAGTCGAGGCGGGTCCCGAGGCGTACGTCGATGTTGCGGGCCCGCAGTTCACGCAGCGCGTAGCCGCCCATCTCCTCGCCCACCTCGGGCAGGATCCGGTCGCTGGCCTCCACCAGCAGGAAACGCAGGTCGTCCGCGGAGATGTTGTGGTAATAGCGGCAGGCGTAGCGCGCCATGTCCTCCAGTTCGGCCAGCGCCTCGACTCCCGCGTATCCGCCGCCGACGAAGACGAAGGTGAGCGCGGCGTCGCGGATCGCCGGGTCGCGGGTGGAGGAGGCGATGTCGAGCTGTTCGAGTACGTGGTTGCGGAGCCCGATGGCCTCCTCGACCGTCTTGAAACCGATGCCGTGTTCGGCCAGGCCGGGAACGGGGAGGGTGCGGGAGACGGAGCCGGGCGCCAGTACGAGCTCGGTGTAGGGCAGTTCGAGGGTCTGCGGCTCGGGCCCGGGCCGTTCGCCGGGTGCGGCGTGCGCCGCGCGGGCCGCGTCGGCCTCCGCCGTGGCGAGGGTGCTGATGTGCGCGACGCGGCGCTCGGGGTCGATGCTGCGGGCCTCACCCACGATGACCTGGCACTTCGACAGCACTCGGCGCAGCGGTACGACAACGTGCCGCGGGGAGATCGACCCGGCGGCGGCCTCGGGCAGGAACGGCTGGTACGTCATGTACGGGTCGGGGTCCAGGATCGTGATGGTGACCCCGTCGGCGGACTCCAGTGACGTGGCGACGGGCGTACCCGGCTCGTCCGGGGTTCCGGGCACGGCGGAGGCACCCGGCGCGGGGGCTTCGCCGGGGCGGGCGGCCTGCCGGAGCCGGTGCTTGAGTCTGTGCTGGAGCCGCAGCGCTGTGTACATGCCGACGTATCCGCCGCCGACAACGAGAATGCGCGCTGGTTTCGCAGGTTCGTTCGTGGCCTTCGTCACCCGACCATGACGCACCCTCGCCCCCTCGTTTGTCCACAGGACACGTCAATCATGTGACCGGTGTGCGCCGGGCGCTCGTTGTAGCACCGACGTCGTAGAAGGAATGGTCTTTGCAGGTCACCGCCAGGGTGCAGGGGGCGCGCGGGGCGTAAGGGCGGGGTACGGCCTGGACAGGGACGCCGGAGCCAAACGGCCGTGCCGGGACGCCCTCTTCTCTCTCAGGGTGGCCTCAACTATGTTCGTATCCCAGCGGGTGCGGCCTATGGACCAGTGCGCCGCATTCCAACCCCGCGGACGCGGGGGTCTCCGGGGGGAGACTGGGATTTACCGGGGGAACAACGATGCACATTCAGGGTATTCACGGCTCTCATGCCGGAGCTGCGCCGACCACTGTCTCCGCTGTCTCCGAGAGCCAGTCCACTGCGCACGTCACAGGGACGGGGGCCGCCGCGCGCACGACGCCGCTGCGGGTGGACGCGCAGCGGAACCTCGAGCACGTACTGCGCGCGGCGCGCGAAGTCTTCGGCGAGCTGGGCTACGGCGCGCCGATGGAGGACGTCGCCCGCCGGGCACGGGTGGGGGTCGGTACGGTCTACCGCCGCTTCCCCAGCAAGGACGTGCTGGTCAGGCGGATAGCCGAGGAAGAGACGGCGCGGCTGACGGAGCAGGCGCGGGCCGCGCTGGGCCAGGAGGAGGAGCCGTGGTCGGCGCTCTCCCGTTTTCTGCGCACCTCGGTCGCCTCGGGAGCGGGCCGGCTGCTGCCGCCGCGGATACTCCGGGCCGAGACCAGGTCCGAGAGCTCCTTGCGGGTGCCCCAGCAGCGCGCCTCGGCACAGAGCGGGTACGCCGAGACGCCGACGCACGCCCAGGGAACCCATCCTGACCTGCGGCTGGTGGAGCGTCCCAGCGCGATGGGCGAGTCCGGGGCCGCGTACGACGGGCTGGAGGAGGATCCGGGGGCGACCGAACTGCTGGAGGTCGTCGGTCAGTTGGTCGAGCGGGCCCGGGAGGCGGGCGAGCTGCGCCCGGACGTGACCGTGGGCGATGTGCTGCTGGTGATAGCGACCGCCGCCCCCTCGCTGCCGGACGCCGCACAGCAGGCCGCCGCCTCGACGCGGCTGCTGGACATCCTCCTGGAAGGGCTGCGCTCCCGTAGCGCGCGCTGAGGCGCTGAGGGGCGGGCGTCGCCCTCCGCGAGGTCACTGTCTCGGCGTCGGCGTGGGCGTCGCAGCCTCGGCATCGGCGTGGGCATCGGAGCGCCTCCGGTGACTTCGCCTCGGCTCGGTGCCTCGTCCTGGGCGCGGGCCTCGTTTGGGTTCGGGGCCTCGGCTTGAGCTCGGGGCTCGGGCCTGGGCTTCCGTATTCGCCTCCGCCTCCGCCTCCGCAGGGCGGTGCGGGATTACCCGAACGGGTGGTTGCGCTGCTTGCCGGGTTCCCGTCCAACAGCGCTGTGCCACGCTGACGCAATGGTCAGCAGGCGGGGCGAGTACGGAAGTCACGGCTATGGGTGGTGACGACGAGCGGGGGGTGGGGAAGCCCCGCCCGGATTCCTCCCCCGGCCTTCGTCCGGGCGGTTCCCGCAGGGGAACGCCCGAGCGGTCGGTCTCGCGCCAGGTGCCCGAGCAGCGCAGGCGGCAGGACGCCTCGGGAGGGCGTGACCGGCCGGTCGGGCAGGGCCCGCACGGCGCGGGTGGCGGCAGGCACCGCAGGCCCGCGCCGGCCGGTGGCGGGCACGGCGGGCGCGGCGAGCACGTCGTCTCCGACATGGAGTTGCTCTCCCGGATGCGGGAGGGCGACGACGAGGCGTACGAGGAGCTGTACCGGCGGCACGCCGAGCCGGTGCGCCGCTATGCCCGTACGTGCTGCCGGGACGCGGACACGGCGGAGGACCTGACGGGCGAGGTCTTCGCGCACACTCTGCAGGCGGTACGCGGTGGCAAGGGGCCCGAGGCATCGGTGCGGGCCTATCTGCTGGCCTCCGTACGGCATGTGGCGGCGGCCTGGGCGCGGACCCGGCGGCGCGAGCGGCTGGTGGACGACTTCGCCGCATTCGCGCAGTCGGCAGCCGCCTCCGCCGCGAGCGACGAGGACGCCCTGGAGCCGGCCGCCGAGGCGCGGGCGATGCGGGAGGCGGAACAGAAACTGGTGGTCCGGGCGTTCCGGAGCCTGTCCGAGTACGACCGGATGCTGCTGTGGCACACCGCCGTCGAGGGGGTGCCGCCGCAGGAGGTGGCGCCGCTGCTGGGCAAGTCGCGCGGTGCCACGGCGACGGCGGCGCACCGGGCGCGGGAGCACCTCAAGCAGGCGTACCTCCAGGCGCATGTGAACCAGGCGCGGACGGAGGGCGGGGAGTGCGCGCGGTACGCCGACCGGCTGGGCGCCTATGCGCGCGGCGGGCTGCGGATGCGTGCCGAACGCGGGCTGGCCCGGCATCTGGAGGAGTGCCCGGCGTGCCGGCAGGCGGCGTCGGAGGTCAAGGATCTCAACGAGCACATCAGGCTGCTGGTCCCGCTGGCCCTGGTCGGCTGGTTCGGGACGGCGAGCGGCGCGAAAGCCTTCGCCGCGCTGATCGGCGGCGGTACGACGACGGCAGCCGCGGGCGGCGCGGCGGTCGGCGGTGCCCCGGCCGGAAGTGCGGGAGCCGCAGCGGGCGGTGCGGGCGGTACGGGCGGCGGGGTGACCGGTGGCGCTGGGAGTGGTGCGGCAGGGGGGACGGGAGGCGCCGGGGCGGGCACCAGCGGGGCAGGCGGTGCGGCGTCGGAGGGGCTCGGTGCCCCCGCGAAGGCAGGCATCAGGCTCGGCGTGGCCGCGGCGGCCGGTGCGGTGATCGCGTATGCGCTCTCCGGGGGCGACGGCGAGCCTCCCAGGAAGCCTGAGGGGCGGCACCCCGCACCGCCCGCCGCGCCCCGGCAGCCGCCGAAGAAGTCGGAGCCC